>NZ_JBQENZ010000003.1:212573-338853 GCF_052044935.1 Ensifer sp. 22460 | reverse complement strand
TCGTGAGCGTCCGGTGAGCGGATTTTGCTGAACGAGCCAGTTAGGCGATGTTCTGGCATTAGAACCAGCATTAGTGCTGGCACTAATATCAGATCTGAGAGGTTGGCATGGCTCGCATGGAGATCATTTCCGGCGTTGAGCGTAGGCGGCGGTGGTCGAAGGAAGCGAAGCTGGCGATATTGGCTGAAGCCGATCAACCGGGCGTTCGCATTGGTGATGTCGCTCGTCGCCATGACATTTATCCTGCGCAGATCCGTTTATGGCGGAAAGCGCTTAGCCACTTCGATGTGTCAGCAACGTTCCTTCCGGTCCACCTGGTCAACGAAGTAAGCCTCGGGCAGATGCCGGCGGCCGGCGGGGCGCCCGCGCTTATCAAGATCCAGCTACGAAATGGTCGCAGTTTGAAAGTTCCGGCGGACATTGAACGCAAGACGTTGTCATCGTTGATCGCGTGTGTTGAGGCTGCATGATCGGGCCGACAGGAAATGTGCGGGTCTACTTGGCTTGCGGGGTGACCGATATGCGGCGCGGTATCGATGGTCTGTCTGCTATGGTCGAGGCGGTGATCAAGGAAGCGCCGGGTTCCGGAGCGATCTTCGGCTTCCGTGGAAAGCGCGCCGACCGGATCAAGCTTCTATGGTGGGATGGCCAAGGGTTCTGCCTGTTTTACAAGATTCTCGAGCGCGGATACTTTCCTTGGCCGACGGCGAAAGATGGTGTTGCGCATCTGACGCAGGCTCAGTTGTCGATGCTTGTTGAGGGGATTGACTGGCGCCGACCAGCGTGGACTTCCGCCCCTGGCCGCACGGGTTAAAAGCTATATTTTACAGGCACATCCGGGGCAAAACGCTAGTGCTTTCGCTGCAAATCGGCTATGTTTTTGGGCATGAAAGCACCGCCGCTGGACAGTCAGGACGAGCTATTGGCATTGCGCGCGCTCGTCGCAGAACAGGCGGCGAAACTCAGCGCACAAGAAGCCGAAGTCATCAAACGCGACTCGATCATCGGCCTTCTGCGCGCGCAGTTGGAACTGCTCCGACATCGGCAGCACGGCGCATCCTCGGAAAAGATCGATCGGAAGATTGAGCAATTCGAGCTGATGCTCGAGGAGATCGAGGCTTCCCGCGCCGAGGCTGATGCTCGTTCCGGAAAAGGCCTGCTGCCAGATCTGGATGATACCCCCGACAAGCCGAAACGCAGACCTCTGCCGGATGGCCTTCCAACTGAAGAGCGGGTGTACACAGCGCCCTGCAGTTGCCCGACTTGTGGTGGCATGTCGTTCCTGAAGGCGGCCGACAAGGTGGTCCAGGTGATGGAGCATGTGCCGGCTTCGGTGAAGATCGTCCGGCATATCGAGAAGCGCATGGTCTGTAAGGACTGCGACACGACGGTATCGGGTGAGATGCCGAGCTTGCCGATCGAGCGAGGGAAACCTGGACCAGGACTGCTCGCACACATCATGGTCGCCAAATTTGACGATCATATCCCACTCTATCGTTTGTCCGAGATGTACGACCGGCTGGGGATAGACATCTCCCGGTCTGTCATGGCGGACTGGGTTGGCCGTGTGTCCGTTCTGCTCTCGCCCCTCATCTTGCTGATCAGAGCCCATATCGCCGCGGTCGACCGAGTACACACGGACGATACGCCGGTCGATGTTCTCGATCCAGGACGAGGAAAGACGAAGACCGGCAGGGTCTGGGTCTATGTCTTCGACGGCAGCGGCTACCAGGATCCCACGCCCGGAGCGATCGCCTATTACTATAGCCCCGACCGAAAGGGCGTGCATCCGGCTGAACACCTCGCTGACTTCAGCGGCGTAATGCATGCGGATGGCTATGCTGGCTATAGCAAGCTTTACGGCAACCAGATCATCGAAGCCGCCTGCATGGCGCATGTTCGCCGCAAGTTCCATGATGTGATCAAGCTCAAGCCATCTCCGATCGCCGACGAGGCTCTGTCGCGCATCGGTGCACTCTACGATATCGAGGATCGTATCCGCGGCATGTCTTCCGACGAGAGGCGAACACTGCGCCAGCAACACGCCAGACCCATTCTGGCGGACCTCAAGGCTTGGATTGAAACGTCGCTTTCGACGCTGCCGCAGAAACAGAAGCTTGCCGAAGCGATGCGATACGCTCTCTCGCGATGGGCAGCTTTGAGCGTCTACATTGACGATGGCCGTGTCGAAATCGATAACAACATAGCTGAGCGCGCTATGAGGCCACTCGGAATTGGAAGAAAAAATTGGCTCTTTGCTGGGTCAGACAAGGGCGGCGAGCGCATCGCCAATATCCTGACCATCATCGAAACAGCTAAACTCCATGGCCACAATCCAGAGACCTATCTGGCAGACGTCCTGACCAGGATCCAGAGCCATCCCAAGGATCGACTTGCGGAACTGCTCCCGTGGCAGTGGACTCCGGCAAAAGACCGGTACGAGGCTGCGTGATGGCACGCTCAAGGATCATCTATACCCTCAAACAGGTCGCTGAGATGATCGGCGAGAACCTCGAGTTGATCGAAGAGGTGACCGCCAACTCGGATAATATCAGCGAAGGCGAATTGCTTTATGTCCGCGACGGCAGCGAATACGGCACAAAGGGCCTGACCGAGAACGGCGTGGACGAGCTCCAGAATCTCCTCGCCGACATACGGACATGGGATGGTGGAATCCGCCAGTTTCTCGTCGATGAACAATGCGATCCGGATGTGGTCGACCGCGTAATGGCAGACGAGATGAAACGCGACCTATAATATCGGCCTCTCGACCAAGCGAAAATGCCTTCGCCGGACGCTCACATACAATCTATGCCGAGCCTTTTGTCGGCATGGGCGGCGTGTTCTTGCGCCGATCGCTGATCCCGAGGGCGGAAGTGATCAACGATCGCTCCGGAGACGTGATCACGCTCTTTCGCATCCTGCAGCGGCACTACCCGCAGTTCATGGAGGTGATGAAGTTTCAGCTGACCTCTAGGCGAGAATTCGAACGCCTCGCTGCAACCGACCCTTCGACATTGACGGACCTCGAACGCGCTGCGCGCTTTCTCTACCTTCAGCGCCTGGCGTTCGGTGGCAAAATCACAGGCCGAAACTTCGGCGTCGATACAAGCGGCCCGGCGCGCTTCAACATCGGCCGGCTCGGCATCGTGCTGGAGGAAGTGCACGAGCGTCTGGGTGGCGTGGTGATTGAGAACCTCGACTGGCGGGAATTCATCGATCGCTACGACCGGCCTGGCGTGCTCTTCTATCTGGACCCGCCGTATTTCGGCAACGAGGGCGACTATGGCAAGGACGCCTTCACCCGCGATCGGTTCGCAGAGATGGCAGATCGGCTGGCGACGATCAAAGGGCGCTTCATGATCTCACTTAACGATCGGCCGGAAGTCCGCGAGATCTTCTCGGCGTTTCCGATCGCACGCGTAGATTTGACCTACACTGTCTCTGGAGGTGTTGGAAAAGACGTCGGGGAGGTGGTGATTATGGACGGGAAGGAGCCTGCCGTGGCGAACCTGCCGTTGGCATAAGGCCGGCTTTAACGAGTGTCATTTTCGGCTTCCGCAACTGCATTTGTGGCTGCGGAGGCCGGGGCAGCAATGGGTCGACCACCTCGGCGAAGGCTATCTGGAAGCATTAAATCAAGTTCGCGTTCGGAGAACATTAGATCCTCATTGTTTTTAAGTGCGTTCTGGGCCTTCCCGTACGCTTTGCCGTTCGTGTGCGGTGCACCGTGATAAATCTTGTGAAGGGAGGCTTGGAGCTTATCACGGCGGCTGCGCAATTGTTCGAGCGGGATACTGGCGTCGAAGATATCGGTGAGGAGACTTAGGTACGCTTCGCGAATGTTCCAGATGTCGGAGGCGGCTTCGCGATGCCTCTGGGCAAGCGCGCCGGGGTCCATGTTCTTGAAAAACGCATTGAGGATCAAACTACTGACTGAAAGCAACGCCGTAGCGTATTTGGCGAAGATCGATCCCTTGTCAAAGACCACGCCTACCGCGCCAATCGTCACCAATGCGGAAACGATAATGTTCGCCCACTTGCCACGGGCTTGACGCAAGCTTAACGCTTCCGCCATCTTTTCGTGGGTTTTGTGCGTGTAAGCGCAGCGGCCGTAGCACTCGCGAATTTGAGATTCGAAGCCAAATCGCTCCGGATCAAGCGGGGAAGGTGCTACCAAAGATTAGCCTCCATTTCGCGCGCCGATCGCGCCCGTCCGGCGCATTGGTCATGTCGCAAGCTTCGACTGCGTAATCGTAATCTATCTTTGCTTTATCAACGAACGCACCCGTTTTGTGGACGGATTGTCCACTTCCCGGCATCTTCCAGTACTGTTGGGTTTTGTCCTGATTGGACAAGAACTGCAGGAAGTCTCTCGCCATATAGTCATGGTACAGGAAGGACTTATCCCGGTGTGCCCAGTTGCCCATAAACTGGTACGCAAGGGTATCAATTAGAGCGCCCGACATTCCAGCATTGTTGTGATCGCGCCAAACACGCATCATCCGGCAGAGGTGCTTCAGGTTGCCGTTGCTTTGCTTATTGCGATCGTCAATTGCCTTAAATTCTGACCGTGGATCGCACCTTCTCCAGCTACCTCCGTTGTTTGAGTCCGGATAGGTCCAAGTACCCGCCTGGTTATCAAAGGCAGGCAGGATTTCGAAAGTCACCCCGTCATTGAAGTTGATAACGACTACTTGACCATCTCCACCTACGGCGGAAGTAGAGTAAGTATTTTGAAGGCTGTTTCGAACCGCTTGCAAGAGGGCAGATTGGCCGTTGGAGTTGTACGCATCGTACTTGTAATAGACTGCGGCCGGCAACAGGAACCCGACATCTAGGTCGCTTAGACCCTTCGCGGCAGTATCACGACCATAAGATCCGACGTACAGACTGTGTGCGGTTTCCGAGTCTGTATTCCAGAAGTCCTTGTTCAATCTGGACGTTATTCGCCGATATCGCTGGGATATAGAGCTGATCTGCTCTTTGCCGATGTTATAGTTGTCTTTGAACCGAGTGAACTCTTCTGCTACGCCCATGTTGCCTCGCTGCCCGTTCTGCAACTTAGAGATACGGACGGTTGCGACGCTTTGCAATGGGTGGCTTGGGCCACAAAAAGGGCAAATCGAAAGCGGAGGGGCGCGTGTTCGCGGGTCTTCGGGGGCCACCAGTTGTTGCGCCCGGTCCTTGCATCTGGCAGGTTCCTCTCGGAAATGAGGGGGGGCTCCGTGAAATACTCGTTCTATGCCTTGGCTATTATTGTCGCTGCGACTGCGAATGACGGGCACGCTTCGGACGCCGATAGAAAGACCTGCGCTTCTGTAGGCAATATTGCCGAATCGGTGATGAAGCGGCGCCAGGAAGGACTCTCGTTACAAAGTACGCTCGAGGCGGCGAAGACAGGCGCTTCGGAAAAGACCTATGCCGTAATGGAGGATATGATCATCGCGGCGTACGAGGTACCGGTGTACACTGTGGACAGCTACAAAGAACGGGCCGTGGGTGAGTTCAGAGACGACCGACAGCTTCAATGTATGAAGATACTTAGGGCAGCGGAGCAACCCTAGAAACTGATCCGTAGACAGTTGATGGCCCCGTTTCCGGGGACGCAACGGTCCTCCGCTACCACTTGGTGAGAAACCGAGTCACCCGGGTCAATGAAATCGGGCGCAAAGCCGATCCATCAGACTACGCGAGGCATTCGGAAACTGAACTGCGAGGTGGTCGGCGGTGATCTTTGCAAATGGTAAGCCGGTCTCTTCGCGCAAGTTCCTGATGCCCTCCCTCATCCCCTCTAAAGAGTGGGTCTCAACGAGTTCCTCCACAAGGCCGAACGCGTCTCGATACTTACCGACAAGCATCTCCTTGAAATCGAAATCAGGAAATTCTCCGCGGTAGAACATTTCAGATAGATAGATCTTTGCGTGTTCTGCGAGGCCCTCTTCGAGAACGGTGGCTTGGTGGGGCGGCTGGCCATTCGGCATGAGGCAATGCACCAGTTCATGGGATAGGTGAACCAATCGCGCGAGCGGTTCATTCGCTTGATGAGAAGGTAGCAGGACTGCAACCTTGAACTGATTGTAAGGCAAAGGGTAGATCGTTACGGGCGTACGTTCGTCATGGAAAAAGACGCCGACGATGCTTACTTCGGAATGAAAAGCACCAAACAGGTTTGCAACTAAAGTCCTGATGGCCGAAACCTCTCGATCGTCCATTCTAGAGAGGTGCGCAAAGCTGTGCAGCATGAAGTCCCATTCTGCTTGTTTCGAATGCCTGAGATATGATCGGCCAAATTCAGGGGGCGTCAATGTGTCTTCGTTTGTCCTGGCGATTACTGAGCATGAGGCGCCAGTTTAAACGCTGGACACTATTGCGGAAAAACATAATGAAAAGGCTGGACGGGTGAGTGTCCAACCTTCGCGTAAGTTATTGATTTTGGCTAATTCAGGTGGCCCGCCTCTGGGTACCACGATCAATCCATGTCATCGGCTTCGAGGTCAAGAAGGACCTGATACGATTGCTTGGAAATGGTCACCCTCACTGTTCTATCGCGTTTGTAGATCAGCGGCTGCGCGAAGCTCCACGATATCTCGACCGACATTGTTCCTTCGGAGGGTATTGATCCGATATTGTCGGGAGCGTGCACGGGAAACACTTGTTCTGAACATCCGTCGATTGCGATAGCTATTTCACCATCAAGAGCTGTCATGATAGCTGCCCTCATGGAGTGATCGCGGGCAATGTTCAGAGCGTGATCATTTACACCTGTGGGCCAACGAATGATAATCGGCCGTTCGCTTCGGTTGACTACTCTGAGGTAAGCACCTTTTTGAGCGCCTCCCGGAATATACGGTCGAGCAATCAGAAACACTGATGGTGCGTAGCGGAAAAATCTCTCCCAGATTACGAAACCGCCGGTTATCAGGCCGACAACCGATCCGATTCCGTTTACATACTCCCACATTCTGCTCTCCGAACGTCGTCGTCTACCCTTTCTAGGTGGGACATGCGCGAGAGAAAAGAGTCACTGATGCCGCTCGTTTGCTTTAATTCGGCATGGGGCACCATACTGCACCAGCCACTGGTCATTTTAGGGGAGGCAAGACGCGAAAGAGCAGTGTCAAGTGATCATCGACGCCGTTTTGTCTGTGCCAGTCCCGGTAGGTCTGGACGGTGAATGATAACTCGAACTGTTCGCCGACGTTCTCGTTCTTCAGTTCGATCGAAGCTGTGCTGCCTACTTTTTTGTCGTATCCATATAAGCTCCAGAAGACCTCATAGTCGGTCGGATCGAACGTAGGATCGACCTTTACTTCGGCTGTTAGTACATCTCCTGGATAAAGGTCCCCGCTACCATGGCGTCGCCAATCAATATTGCGGTTCGACATGTTCAATGAAACATCTTCAAGTGTGCTTTGGTTGCCGAGACTATCGGAGTATCCCACGATCAAAGGGACATCGTAGTCGCGAACCATGTTTTTCTCCCGAAAGAAGACTTTAACCGCATCGGCTAAGTCATTTGTATAACAAATCGCTTGTTCCACTTGTCGAGCGCTACAGCCACGGCCGTGCTGTAGATCGTTGCGGATGGCGATTAAGCGATCAAGAAAGATGGCGCACTCCAGTTGTCCGAGGGGATATGCCCTTTCGAGGGCTACGGAAAAGTGCTTGTCCCATCGATCCGGATGGCAGACAATTTTTTTAGCTTGCCCAAATGTTGTCGCGTCGACTTCGCGAGAGAATTTCGTATGGCCGCCCTCCACCTTCTTCCGTATCGCTAACGTTTCTGGGCTCTTCAGGATGCCGCCGGCTGACAGATAGGTGGCACCAAAGGCGGGAGTCAGTTGATAGTGGATTAGCTTTCGCAGCCACCCTTCGGCTGCGTCGACATAGTTTCTAGCAACGCTTGTTCGGGCGTCACTCGATAGGCTTTGTGCGTTTAAAATATCCATAGGCTTGCCGGCCGAAACTCAAATCGTTCCTTACGTTTTAGCGGTGCATCAAACACGTGAGGCTCACCACGTAGCCACTTCCTGCAATGTTGCAACGATTTCTCGGAAATGGTCGGCGGAATCTACTGCGCGTGCTATGTGTTCGCCCCTGAGGCCATCGCGATACGTGCAGTCGAACACTGGTTTTCTCGCCTTCAAGGAGTATGGGATAAGGCTGTGCAGGTTCGGAATTTGGCCCAGCCGATAAACATCGTCGGGCCATCGAACAACTTGCTGCAACGGATCCAGCTTATCGACGATGTTTCTGCGGATTGCCGGCTCAAGGCGTCCGCCGTAAATGCGCCAACCGGCGGTCATGTTGTTAACGGCGTTGGCGCGTTGATTGTGCATCTGCACTACATACCCAAGATAGGACGGGCTTCCCGAGGGAATTGATAGGTCTTCACCTTCCCATGCATTATTGCATTGATCCCACTCGCGCCGCCATGCGGCCAGCTTGTTGCCGAGGTTTTCTGTTCCCTGAATGGAGAACAAATCTGGAGCAACAGGCATGATGAAATAGTCGCTTGACGCCAGTACCGCCCGGTTGAGGGCGCCGAGATTTGGTCCCAAATCGATAAGAACAAGATCGGCGCCAACCCTGTCCGCTGCAAATTCAATGTATCGATGCATAGCGGACTGAGCCCGGAGGGCAGGCTCTGATCCGCCTCGCGCGGCGCTCCATGTGTCGCCCAATAGGTCCTCGAAGTTGCTCAGCCTTAGATCGCCCGGGATCAAAAAAAGATCATAGTCGGCGCTTACGCGGCTAGGCATACGGCTGCGAATATCACCCGTCGTCCGATAAACCGGCAGGATGTTCTGGTAGATGCTGTTCCCGTCGTCGTGCCAAGAGCGCCTGATTATGCCATCAGTGAGCGAATACGAAGTGAGATTGCACTGACTGTCACAGTCTACCATCAGGACGGTAAGGCCACCGCGAGCTAGCAGGTGGGCGACGTGATACATGTAGGTCGTTTTTCCGACGCCACCCTTGTTGTTAAATATACTGATCTTCTTAGTCACAACGGACCCTTCCTCGCCCCGATAAACGCCGCGACTATTGCGCTATGCACGCGGGCGCTTCAACCGGAATCTTCGCTTAACTTAAAGTTTCCGGATAAACCCGGTTGTAGCTCCTGGCCGCAACTTTCGCCTACTTCAAAGTAAGTTTGTCCGCTGAGAAACGCTTCCGATGATATCGAAGCTGTTCGACAGAGATGCTGTGCCACTTTCCGCAGGTCAAACGACCAGGTATTCCGACCAGCGAAAAATCGTCGCTAATGCTGAAGACTCCGAGATCGAACATCACATGGTGGTTTGGACAAAGACAAAGAATGTTCTCAGGTGTGTCCGGGCCATTGTGCGGCCTACCCAACGGGCGAATATGCGCAGCTTCAGCGTACGACCCATACTCAGTTTTTATGACAATCCCGCACACCTGGCAGCGGTACCGGTATTTTCTCTTTATTTTCTTCGCTTGTTCCGTGTCTCTAATTATGCGGTGAACCAACATCGTGGCGCGGTCCGGATTTTCTTTTCCACCAGTCAGTTCAATCGGATCGACAGTCGCGGGTGTTGCGTTTTCACTCCCCTCCATGCGGATTAAGCGGTATCGCCAAATCCTGAAGCCCGCCAAGCCAGTTTCGTGCCAATGGCTTTCAACGCGATAGAGTCCATCGTATCGGTACCCAGAGATGGGTGCGTAAGGAGTGTCCGCCGGCCCCCGGATTACTCGGACCGGAATCCCCTCTAGCTGATTTCGCACAAGCGCTAAGTTTCCCCGGTTCATCTCTTGGTTTTTGACCTGTTTCCCGGATTTATTCTGACCGCCATGGCCGGTGTAGATAATTTCGTCCCCCAGATCCTCATCATCCGGATATCCGTGGGATATCACAATAGAGTCTGCTCCATCGCGTTCTGTGCCGGATATTCCGCCCTGCGTGGATCGATGCACCCCGCTCGCGTTAAGCGCCTTATAGCTATCGAAAGTATCACCGATATTGACGCCCGCTGGGTGTCCAAATCTTGTTTCGCCATCCGCCACAGATGCAGCCCCTTTCGCAACTCCGTTTATGCGTGATAACAACCTCTGGTTAATTCCTGCTCAACGTCGCTGGTTCGTGGAAGGCCAGCGAGCTCGCCATGTCCGGTTTGCCAGAAACCGAGAACATTCGGCGAACCGCGTTGGCTAACCGCGTCGGTAGCCAATTGAATTCGTTTAATCTTCGCAGTCCCTCCGGGCCCACCATTCATCTCTCTCCAAATCGGCTGCCTGAAATGTGGAGAACGAAACATGTTGGGGTTGTTGCGCCAGGTTATCGGCAGCCAGTAATTGTGCCTGTTCCAGAAGCCACATTACGGTTGAAGGTTGAAGGCCGGATGGCGAGCATTCATCGCGCCGGCTCTCTTTGAGCCCTGACCGGTACAGCAAAAAAAATGCCCGCAGGACGCGGGCAGTTTTGGAGTGGGCGCATACGCTCAAACATGTTGCGCCTGGCACCAAAGTGGCTGCCAGAGGTCAACGAACTGTAAATGCGCGGTGGCTAAAAATGAGGAATGGGGCGCTGTTTTCGTTCCATGGCGTGCCACTTGACCGATAAGCGTGGCGTTTGCGGCGTCTTTGCCGCCAATTTTCCGCTGTCGTGCGAGATTTTTCCTTGCGAACCATCCGGCGTTACCGTTGCCGCATCTACCACCGGGCGTGGTGGCCAGTGGAGTGGGTAGGGTCGCCGGTGGTGGGCGCGTTCGCCTTCGCGTCTCCTGTCGGGCAAGCATCTGGTTTTCCTGCTTTGTCTTCCCGATCCTGATGTCGCCTTCCGAGTCCAGTGTGCGATCGATCTGCGGCCGCGTTGGCGCATGGGCCAGTGCCTTCAGCTGCAACCGCTGGAAGAAAAGCCTAAGAAAGAATTTGTTAATTTAAGCAATTTATAATGTAAAGGGGGTTGAACAATGCCGCCATATCCCCCAAAGGAGGCACCGGGCGGCCATAGCCGCCAATTCGAAAGGATGCTTATGCGAGATAAGACCGCATGTGCCGGCGAGATCCGAACCACCATTTCGGGTTTCAAGTATCTCGTACCGACCGCTTCCATTCTTGGCCTTCTGCTCCTGTCCGCCGGCTGCTCGTCGACGGTCATCGGTGAAACGCCGCTGTTTTCGTCGAGCCATTCCAGCGCCTATGCAAGTCCTTCGGTCAAGATACGCAAGGAAGAGAAGCAGTTGCGGGTCGCCGAGGCTGATGAGGATGTGGTCGCGCCGCAGCCGGTGAAAAAGAGCGCAACCAGCTATCTGGGCCGCGCGCCCTATATCTGTTCGCCGAGCGGCTTCGGCCGCACGTCGCACTGCTTCCTGAGAGCTTCGCTCTAACGGGACTGTCTCTGTTCGAGTTTGCGTAACTCCGGTGCGACGAGGCCGCCTCGGATCGTTCGGGGATCGGGGCGATCCCCTCTTTGGCGGTGACCTTCTGACCGCCGCACGTGTGATGTGTCCGGTTTCATTCGCGGCGTCGAGAGACGATCCGCCGGAGAATGTTCGTTGTCTGCCAGACTTTTGAGCTCGGCCCTTGCCGCGGGAACGCTGGCGCTTCTTGCCGTCACCGGAACACAGGCGGCGCGCGCGGATGATCCGGCCGATGGCATCGACCGGGCGCTGACGACTGCGGCGATCGCGCCGCAGGCAAAGGGCGCGACGGAGAGGGCGGTCGCCATCGGCGTCTACGATCCGCATGACGCCGTTGCCGACAGCGATGCGCTCGAGCTCGAACATGTCTTCGTCTACTGGCAGAAGCCGGACCGGGCGCTGTTGAAGCGCAAGATCGCGATCGCGGCGCGGCAGGGCCGGGCGCTGATGCTCTCGGTCGAGCCCTATACCCATGCCACCGACTGGCGCGCCGGCGGCGAAAGGCTGTTCGCCGATATCGGCAAAGGCCGCTTCGATCGCGAGATCGGCGACGTTTGTGCCCGTGCGGCCGCTTTCGATGGCCCGGTCTATGTGCGCTGGGGCCACGAGATGGAGGACCCCGATGGTCGCTATCCCTGGGCGCGCCGCGACAAGGAAGGCTACAAGAAGGCGTTTCGATATTTCGTCGGCAAATGCCGGGAGCTGGCGCCGGAAGCGCGGTTCGTCTGGTCGCCGAAGGGCCATCGCAATCTCGCTGGCTATTATCCGGGTGACGATGTCGTCGATGTCGTCGGGATCCCCGTCTGGGGCCTGCAGAAGATGGATGTCGACTATTGGGGGCGTGAGCGTCGCTTCGGCGAGGCGCTGAACGAAAAATACCAGCGCGTCGCGGGCTTCGGCAAACCGGTGATGATCGCCGAACTCGGCGTCGCGGGCTCGGCCGACTACAGGCGCACCTGGTACAAGGAAATCCTCGACCAGCAGACCTATCGCCGGGCCTTTCCGCTCCTGACCACCGTCGTGTTCTTCAACGACAAGGAGCCTTACAAATGGCCGCTTGGCTATGGCTCGCCGGACTGGCGTCTCGACAAGGAAGCGCTGAAGGTGCTTGCCGACCGTCAGACGAAGGAAGCGGCCGAACTCGCCGACTGATCGTCTGTATTATTCGTCACAAAGTGCAATAGCGCGCTCGTGGGGTCTGGCAGCGTTCTTGGGGGGCGATGCGCCGATCGTCCTTCGGCGCATCGTGAGAGACCCGATCTACGGACCTTGGGGACTTCCACGTCAGGCCAGAAGCAGGCCCGATTCGCGGGCAGCGGCAGCAAAGCAGCGGCTGGCCCGGTCCGTACTCGTCAATCCATCCAGCGCGTCCAGGCAGCGCCTGAGAGCCGCGCGGTATTCCCGTCCGCGACGTCCCGGCCATTGCCGCAGCAACTCGACGGCTTCGAAGACCGTTCTGACGACGGTCTGCCGTTTTGCAGATAACCGGAGGGGGATGGGAGTGGCGAAGAACTTCTCGCTCATTTGCTTTCCTCGTTCTCAGTCTTTTTCGAGCGCGAGGCCAACGCTGTGGCGCGGGAATGGTTCCGCCGGATCAGCGACTTTTTTCGGCCCGTGAACTTTTCGTGATTCCCGGAGGGCTTGAGGCGGGCCCTAAAGCTCGAGTGCTGCCTTGAGGTCGGTCGATTTGTGGACGCGCAGGTCGAGATCGGCTTCGATATGGTCGATATGGTGGACCATCAGTTTGGCTGCGGTATCGACGTCGCCGCGTTCCAGCGCGTTGACGATCTCGTCATGTTCGTTGTGGCCGCAGCTCGAAACTGTCGACTGGCCGTAAAGCGCGATCACCAGCGAGGAGCGGGCGACGAGTTCGTCCATGAAGCGGCGAAGAATGGCGTTGCGGCTGAGATCGGCGAGCGCCAAGTGAAAATCGCCTGATGCCTTGATCTCGGCGCGGCGGGCCGAGTGGCCGCGCTGTTCGGTGAGCTGCCGTTCGGCCGCCAGCATGCGCCGGAGCTCGGCGAGCTCGGCCTTGCCGATATGAGGCGCCGCGGCACGAACGACGCCGGGTTCGATCAGCCGGCGGGTCGCGAAGATCTGGCGCGCCTCGTCGATCGAGGGGTGGGCGACGAAGGCGCCGCGGTTCTTCTCGACGCTGACGAGCCCTTCATAGGAGAGCGCCTGCAGGGCGGCGCGCACCAGCGTGCGGCTGACATTGAAGAGTTCGCCGACATCGCTTTCGGAAAGCTTGGTGCCGGGGGCGAGCCGCCGCTCGACGATCGCATCGCGCAACGTGTCGCGGATATGCTGACTGCCAGTGTCGGCGGCGGTGTCTGTGGCCATGTCGGCCAGTGGAGGCGTGGTGGTCAAGGACATGAATCGATCCGCGAAATAACGGCTCATCTTATCGCCGGGCGAAGCGAAGGGAAACGACAATCTGACGCGCATGGGTTGCGCGCCGACAACTGCATGTTTCCTTAAATCGTACCCGGTTTAAGGACAAAACATGCAGCGCTTCAAAGTGCTACAGCGACCATTGTGCGCCTGATAAGACGCGCGGCGCTGTAGGGGCGGCGAGGGGCTATTTGTCGAGTTCGGGATAGACGCGGTCGAGGAAGCCGGGCCTGAGCTTCTCGCCGATCAGGCAGTCGGATGCCGGAAGGGCATCGGCCAGGCGGACGGTGGGCGGCGGCAGACCGCTGACCTCGAGCACCAGCTTCTGGCGAATTGCGATCGAAAAATCCTCAGGCTCGTGCACCGGCAGCACGAAGGACCCGGGACCGCCGATGACGCATTCGGCGTAGTACTGGTCGAGCGGGCCGGTCGAAACCGAGGGGCGGATGAGGATCGCAAGCCCGTTGATGGTGATGCCGCGGGCGACCGCCGTCTCGCGGGCGGGAATGACTGGCGGGCCGATATTGTTCGGGCCGTCGCCGGAAACGTCGATGACCCGGCGTATGCCGTTGAAGGCGTTCGAATCGATCAGCATCGTACCGTAGGTGATCGCATTCGAAATCGACGTACCGCGCCGGGTACCGACCGGTCGCGCCTCGATCAGCTTGGCAAAGGCATCGGCGTCGGCGGCGGTGGCGATCACTTGCCAGGCGACGACGGAGGATTCGTTAACCGTTCCGGCCCATTCGAAATAGCCGATGGCGATCTTGCCCAGTTGCCCGCTTGCGACCGCATCGAGGAAATCGCGGTGCCGGAGCGCCTCCACGTAACCGGCGCGCTGGATGCGCGCCTCGTCCAGATCCATCGAGCCGGACATGTCGACGGCCAGGATCAGTTCGACATCGACATCCGTCGACGCGGCGGTCGATGGGCTCGGGCCACCACTCAATGAGAGGATCAACGCCAACACGCTCAACATCGCTTCAACCAGTCATTGCGCGCGGTCAGATTAGAAGAATGTAACACAGGATTGGATTTCGGCGACTATTTGGGTGTAGCTGGCCTTCAACAAAGAGTGATTTGCCGGCGTTAGCCCAAAAGGACGTATGACTGGGGCCAGGGTCCGGAAGGGCGGAATGCTGAAACAGACGGAAAATGCCGAGCTATTTCAAACTGATGGCCTGCAGAAGGCGGCGTTCGGATACTTCCTCGATCACGCCGATCCGGCCACCGGATTGATCGCGGACACGTCGCTGCCGGTCGCGCCGTCGAGTATTGCGGCGACCGGTTTCGGCCTTTCCTGTTATCCCATCGGCGTCGAGCGCGGGTGGATTTCGCGCCGCGAGGCGATCGGGCGGGTGTTGACCACGCTGCGCTTCCTGGCCGAGAGCCCGCAGTCGCGCGACCAGCGGGCGAGCGGCTATCGCGGCTTCTACTATCACTTTCTCGATATGCGGACCGGCGAGCGCACCTGGCGCAGCGAACTCTCGACCGTCGACACGGCGCTGC
This sequence comes from Ensifer sp. 22460, assembly GCF_052044935.1. Classification (NCBI taxonomy): domain Bacteria; kingdom Pseudomonadati; phylum Pseudomonadota; class Alphaproteobacteria; order Hyphomicrobiales; family Rhizobiaceae; genus Ensifer; species Ensifer sp. 22460. The sequence goes on along the minus strand of NZ_JBQENZ010000003.1, from coordinate 323,560 downwards.
TGATCGCCGGATGCCTGACCGCTTCCGCCTTTTTCTCCGGCGAGGACACGGGGGAATGCGAGATCCGCACGCTGGCCGAAAGGCTCTATGCGCGGGTCGACTGGCGCTGGGCGTTGAACCGGAGTGACACACTGACGATGGGCTGGCGCCCGCCCGGCCGGTTCCTGAAGCATCGCTGGCGGGGATACAGCGAGGCGCTGTTGCTCTATGTGCTGGCGCTCGGGGCGCCCGATCATGCGATCGAGCCGGAGCACTACACCGCCTTTACGGAGGGCTACGACTGGATCGCGGTTGATGGCGGGCCTCACCTCCATGCGGCGCCGCTGTTCATCCACCTGTTCCCGCAGGCCTGGCTTGACCTTCGCGGTCTCGGCGATCGGCCGATGCGCGAGAGGGGGACGGATTATTTCGAGAATACCCAGCGCGCCATTGCGTTGCAGCGCGACCATGCGCGGCGAAACTCGGGCCGTTTCGCCGGCTATGGCCAACATCTCTGGGGGCTCAGTGCCTGCCATGCGCCACGCGGCCGGCTGCGCCTCAAGGACGGACGCTGGCAGCGGCTCTTGGGCTACGTCAACCGCGGCGCACCCTTCGGTCCGGATGACGGCACGCTCGTGCCCTGGGCAGCGGCGGCCTGTCTGCCTTTCGATCCGGATGCGTCCCTATCGGCCCTCGGCCATGTCGCGGCCGGCTATCCCGGGCTTCTGAAGGAAGGGCGCTTTCCGGGCGGGTTCAATCCGAGCCTTGCTGGCGAGGGGCCTGCGGGTTGGATCGACGAGCGTGTCGTCGGCCTTGACCAGGGGCTCGTCGTGATGATGATCGAGAATTGGCGGAGCGGCTTCGTCTGGGAGCTGACACGCAGCCTGCCGGCGATCCGGCGCGGTCTTGAGCGCGCGGGATATGAGGGCGGCTGGCTGGCGACGGAGACGGCATGAATTCGAGAAATCACCAGCGGATGGCGCGGACGGTCGAGGGATATCCGCCGCAGGCGCTGGCAGTGGTCGAGCGGTTGCACGCGCAGTTCCCCGACGCCGGTGTCTCGCTCGGGCCGGCGGACAGTGCCTTCAGCGCACCGGCCGCCTTCTGGGCCGCTGGTGGGACCGGGATCGAGCAGAGCCTTGCCTATCAGGACTTTTTCGCAATCGGCATGACGGACCGGATTCGGGCGGCACATCTGATCGCCTTCTACAGCCGCCAGCTGAGTGTGGTTCTCGGCGCGCTCTATCTTGGCGCGGGTCTTCAGGCGCAGATCGCCGGGCTTCGCTTCGAAGAGTGGACCCGCCTTCACCATGATCGGGAAGTTGCCGGCAAGCGTTATCATTTCCGCCTCGGTGTGGCGGAAGGGCCGCAGGATGCCGAAGGCATCAGCGCTTTCGAGCGCGGCTTCACGGCCCATCTGGCGCCGGTCATCGCGGTCCTGAAAAAGCGCACCGGGCTTTCTTCCGGGGCGCAGTGGCGGCTGGCAGCGGATTCCCTTGCCGGAGCGTTCCTGGAGATCGGTCGCGCGATCGGTGACGAGGCGCGCGGCATGGCCGAGGCGCTTGCGATCGTCAAGCGGCGGGGCTCGCGGTTGTTCTCGGAAGAGCTCTGCTACGAGGAGATCTCCGCGGTCGATCCGGCAAGCGGCGCGCAACTGTCGCGCCAGTATCGGATCCGTTGCGGCTGTTGCCTCTACTTCCAAACGGAGGGTGGCAGCTTCTGCGATACCTGCGTCCTGCTGGAGCCGGACGATCGCCGCGCGCGGCTGGCCGCGCATCTCATGCAAAACGGCGGGGCTTGAACCCCGCCGTCGTTTGTTCAGGTGCCCACGGGGGCGCGTGATCGGCCGGGTCAGTTCGCCCTGGCGAAACGCTCGTTGATGAAGCCGGAGACGACGCCAAGCACGATCCAGAAGGCGAGCGTGGTGGCGAGTGCGGCAACCGCAAACTCGGCGCCGAGCACGGCCGGAACGTTGCTCGTAATATCGACCGGCTGCGGCGCGCCGTAGACGTGCGGCGCGGCGATCAACGCGAGGCCGACGACCTTGGACACGATTTCTTCGCGCAGGACGACGAGATAGAGACCAACTGCGGAGAGGGCGACGGTCGCCAGCCACCAGGTTTGGCGGTCGCCGAGTTCGGCGGCCGGGAAACCCGGCAGTTCCGGCGGCAGGCCGATTGCCGGCAGCATGTGCACGGCAAGCCAGCCGCAGGCGCCCCAGAGCGCGCCGTTCCTAAGCGTGATCGGGTAGCCGATCACCAGGCTGACGCCGGCCAAGAGCAGACCGAAGCCGGAGCCGGTGACGAGGTTGGCAATGAGCGTGCCGGAGAACCGGCTCATGCCGAACATGATGCCGCCTTCCTCGTGTTCGCCCTCATGCGCATAGGCAGGCGTGATCGGCGAAAGCGCGTCGAGCATGGCGGAAAGCGGCGAGACCGCCTTCAGCGACGAATGCTGATCATGGCCCTCGGCGGCGGGTTGCGTCGTTCCAGGCTGTGCAGCGGGCTGTTCGGTTGTGGCCGGAGCCTCGCCTTCGAATTCCTCCGCATGCAGGATCAGCGGGGTTACCCTAAGTTCCTGGGCGCCGGTCATGAAGACACCGGCAATCAGTCCAGCCACGATCGCGGCCAGAAGCGTTCTGACAATCATCTTGAATTCCCTCGATAACGGCAAAAGCCACGCGCTGCGGCGTGGTTTGCAAGCCTTCCCGTTCTGCCATGCGGATGGCCGTTGCACGCCGGACGAACCGGCATGCACAAACACCGACATCCGGCACAGGCCGGATGCGTTCATGTCCGCAGACACTTCGATGCGGAACGTGAGTTACGTTCCGGAACATCGTCTTAGTGGCAGGGGAAGCCGTAGGAGTGGCGGGTGTCGTGCGCGGTGTCGTGCAGCACTGCCGAGTTGGCAAGGCCGGCGCCGAAGACGAGGAATGCGCCGATGAAGAGCGCGATGACGCCAGCGGTCAGACGATCGCTGAGGGAGAGCGGAATGCTCGAAACAGTAGACGTAGCCATGACAACCTCCGTGATGGCATCGGGAAATTCCCGGTGTGGGCCCTATGCCCGTATCGAGTGGCAGGTTTCCTGGCTCACGGCGCTGGGCGGGAAGCCCTGGATCTGCCTCGCCTTCCCAGATCGACCACCCTCTCGTGGTCTCTTCCAGTGGCTTCTTCCGGATCGCTCCGGAATGGCAGATCGACGTCGCTCTACAGTCGCGGGGTCGGCCGTGATGTGAATGCCCAGCATGGGTCCATCCGTCACGTTCCCGTTTACTCCCGAAACACGTTCGCGTCCCGGGAACCAATCGATCCCAGATGATTAGGAGCGTGTCATGGAGTTGTCAATTGAGCCTGCGCCGCCCGCCGCTTCATTAGCGACAAAATCGCGGAGGATCATCTGCTTGTAGGCCTCGACGATGCGGTCGCCCTCGGTGCGATCGACCGACACGGCAAGCCGCATGGTGCAATCGCCGAGATGCATGATCAGGAAAGCGGCGCTATCAATGGTTTCGCGCGGCGCTTCGGGCACAAGCCTAGCCCAGACATCGGCAAGAAGTTTTCCGCCGGCGCGGCTTTGCAGAAGATCGATCTCGCGCAGCGCCTTGTCGGCCTGCATTGCCGACCAGATGTCGCGCATCACAGGCTCGGCCAGGAACATGTCGTAGTAGATGTCGAACAGCACACAGAAAGCGTCGCGTAGTTCCGCGAGCGATGTGACCTTGGCAAGTTCGGCGGCGATGCACTCGTTGCACACGGCATTGTATCGCTCGGCCAGCGTGCGCACGATCGCCGCCTTGTCGGGGAAGTACTGGTAGAGCGAGCCGATTGAAATTCCGGCCTTTTCAGCGACTTCGCTCATGCGCATGGCGTCGCTGCCCTTTTCCTGAATGAGCGCCGTCGCGCAGCTAAGGATCTGTTCGACTCGCTCGCGGCTGCGTTTCTGGCTGGGTGTCCGGCGCAGCGCAGTCTCGTCTTCGGCGGGGACCACGGATGGGCTTGTTTCTGTAATCATGAGTGATGCTCACATTTTGGCTTGACTCTTAAAATACGAGGATTTATCACATTTGCAAATGTGAGAGATGCTCATGTTTGTTGATGAACCTTAGGAGGAAACGATGTCTCAGAAAGTCGCACTGGTTTTGGGCGGTACCGGCAAGACGGGGCGGCGGGTGGCTGAGCGCCTTCAAGAGCGGGGTGTTGCGGTGCGCATCGGCGCCCGTTCGGCATCACCGTCCTTCGACTGGACGGACGAGGCGACCTGGGCGCCTGTGCTCGAAAATGTCGATCGCATCTATGTCTGCTACCAGCCCGATCTGGCGGTGCCGGGCTCTGTCGAGACCATCCGCAAGTTCTCAAACCTTGCCGTCGGCGCGGGCATCAGGCGGCTGGTGCTTCTGTCGGGGCGCGGCGAGGACGAGGCGGAAGCGGCCGAGCGCGCGCTGCAGGCCTCCGGCGCCGACTGGACGATCATTCGGGGGAGCTGGTTCTTCGAAAACTTCAACGAAGGCTTCCTGGCAGAGGGAGTTCTAAGCGGTTCGGTCTTCCTGCCCGTGGATACAGTCACCGAGCCTTTCGTCAGCTGCGACGACATCGCCGACGTCGCGGTTGAAGCGCTTCTCGACGATGATCATGTCGGCAAGGTCTATTCTCTGACCGGCCCGCGGCTGATGACCTTCGCTGAAGCCGTGACCGAGATCGCTGCCGCGGCCAAACGCCCGATCTCCTATCAGGCCGTGCCGGTTGCCGACTTCGCCGCGCAATTGCAGGCTGACGGCGTGCCTGATGACTATGTCGAACTCATCCGCTATCTCTTCACCTCGGTGCTCGACGGGCGCAATTCGAGTGTGACGTCTGACGTCGAGCGCGTGCTTGGGCGGCGGCCGCGCGACTTTGCAACCTACGCCCGCGAGACCGCAGCAACTGGTGTCTGGAGTATTGCCGCATGATCCCGCTGATCCCCGCTCTGGCGTTTGCCGCCGCGATCGGTTCCGGCCTGATGGCCGGGCTGTTCTTCATCTTTTCGGTCTGCATCATGCAAGCCTTGTCGCGGCTGCCGCCGGAGCAGGGGATCGCCGCGATGAACGCCATCAATGTCGTCATCCAGAACCCGATCTTCCTCAGCGCCTTCATGGGCACGGCGCTGCTCGGCCTGGCGCTGATCGTCGTCGCGTTCATTTCGGGTGGCGAGGGCCGATGGCTGCTGGCCGCGGGCGGCCTGGCCTATGTCGTCGGCGTGCTTCTGGTGACGATCGTCTTCAACGTGCCGATGAACGACGCACTTGGGGCCGCTGCACCCGGGCAAGCTGCAATCGACCTCTGGCGTGAGCGCTATCTCACCGACTGGGTCTGGTGGAACCACGTTCGCACCTTCGCATCGATCGGTTCGCTGGCGCTCTTCATCCTCGGTTTCGCCCGCACTTGACAAAAAGCGCCGGCAAGGCCGTCATTCCTTGCCGGTGCACCCTTCTGAGGTCTCGTCACCTCGGGCGGTCAGCGCTTGGGGATGCGCGCGTCGTACTGCTCTTCAAGCTCAGCAAACTTGCTCCAGAAGGCTGCAGGCTGCTCTCCTTCCAAAAGGTCGCGCAACAGGTCGAGATGCACGTGCCAGCCGGCGGAGAAGCTCGTCATGATGCCGCGGTTGGCGATCCGGGTATGGGTGACGATCAGCAGCACCTTGTCGCCGCGCGGGCTGAGTTCGAAGCGGACCTCGGAGGGCGTATCCGTGCCTTCGTCCCAGCTATAGGCGAGCAGGCGCGGTGGCTCCCAGGCGAGCACATGCCCGTGCTTGCGAACCTCGCCGGCGTGATCGGCGTATTTTTTCGGCGGTCGATCATCCTCTGTCGTCAGTTCCGAATGGCGGAAGACGTGTTCGACCGCTGCACCCTCGGAAGAGCCGATCGTTCCCGATGCCATCCAGAGCCGGCGCTTGTTTTCCTCTGTCAGATAGGACCAGACCCGCTCGATCGGGCCGGGAAGCAGGCGTTCGATGCGCACCGCATCGGGGGCGATGACGCGGCCGTAATCGGCGCTGGCAAAGGCTGTGGCAGGCGATGTCATGGCTTTTCCTCCGTATCGTTTTGAACAGTTGCGTCGTCGGCGAGAAGCAGCGCCTCAAGTGCGTCAATGCGCGTTCGCCAGAAGGCTTCGTAGTGGCGCATCCACTCCATACCTGCATGCATCGGCGCTGCATCGAGGCGGCATACATGCGTGCGTCCTTTCACTTCGCGGCGCACGAGACCTGCTCCTTCCAGCACCTTGATGTGCTTCGATGCCGCGGCCAGCGAGATCGAGAAGGGGGCCGCAAGCTCGCCGACCAGTCTCTCGCCTTGCGAAAGGTTCTGGAGCATGGCGCGGCGCGTCGGATCCGAAAGCGCGTGGAACACGGCATCGAGATGTTCGTTCTGATATTCAACCATGTTGTTGAATATCACTTCGATTGCGAAGATTGTCAACCGTTTGGTTGAATTTAGTAGTAGCTCGAGAAGGAACCGTCGCGCGGCGGGTCGTCGTGGACATGCCGTCCCTTCCAGGCGGCGAGCGCATCGGAGAGATCGTCGGTCGGCACCATCTGGGCGAACTGTTCGCTCTCGACCAGCAGCCCGTCTGCGATCGACATGTTGAGGCCGCGGGTGACGGCGGTGATGATCGAGCGGATGGCGAGCGGCGAATAGCCCATGATGCGGCTGGCCAGGTCGCGGGCGGCGGGCATCAGCTCCTCATGGGCGACGATGTGATTGACGAGCCCCATCTCCCGCGCGCGTTCCGGCGAAAAATCCTCCCCCGTCAACAGCAGTTCGAGTGCGCGCTTGCGGCCGGCAAGCCGCGGCAGGCGCTGGGTGCCGCCGAAGGTCGGCGGCATGCCGAGCTTGATCTCCGGCTTGGCAAAGCGCGCCCGGTCACTGGCGATCGCCAGATGCACGGCCTCGGTGATCTCGCAGCCGCCGCCGAAGGCGAGCCCGTTGACCGCGGCGATGACCGGCTTCGGAAAGGCTTCGAGCCGCGCCGTCAGCCGCTGGCCGCGGCGGACGAAATCGCGCACAGCCGGGTTTACGCCCGCAGCCACGCTTTCCGAGAACTCGTGGATATCGCCGCCTGCGGAAAAGGCACGGTCGCCGGCGCCGGTGATGATCACCGCGCCGACAGCGTCGTTCACTTCGATCGTGTCGAGAAGGACCATGAGCCGGTCGATCAGCTCATAGTTCAGCGCGTTGAGTTTCTCCGGGCGGTTGAGGATGAGCAGGGCGGTCCCCTCGGAAATCTGCATCAGTACGGTCTTGGACATGGTCGCTCTCCGGCTAGGGTTGACGGGGAGAGGCTAGGTGAGCGACGATGCGATGTATATTCACTAGTCGGTATACTTGAGAGATGGCGAAAGCAGAGAAATCAACGCGGGATGTGATCGTCGAAGCGGCGGAAAAGCTCTTCTATGCGGAGGGTATCCGCGCCGTCAGCGTCGATGCCGTGGCGGAAGCGGCGGGGGTGACCAAACGCACGCTCTACTACCATTTCGAAAGCAAGGACGAACTGATCGCCGCCTATCTCGAAGGCCGCGACCAGCCCAATCTCAAGCTCTTCCGGAAGTGGTTCGACACGGCCGAAGGGGAACTGGCCGACAAGGTCGAGGCGATCTTCTTCAACCTGGCGCGGGCGGCACGTCACCCGAAGTGGAAGGGCTGCGGCTTCCTGCGCACTTCGGCGGAACTGGCCAACATGCCGGGCCATCCGGCAATCCGCATCGGTGCAGCCCACAAGAAGAAGTTCGAGGCGTGGATGGCCGAGACCTTTACCGAAGCCGGCATTGCCGAGCCGATCATGCTGGCGAGGCAGGTCCTGCTTCTGCTCGACGGCAGCTTCGCCGTGGTGCTGCTGCACCGGGATGCCAGCTATATGGAAACGGCAGGCAAGGCGGCGGCGACGCTGGTGCAATTGGCGCTTGCCGGTGCGGGCCCGCGACCTCAGGCGGCGGTTGCTACACCCTGAGGCTGTCCGACGATTCCCTCTTCAATCCGGCGCGTTTGGCAGGCAGGATGGCCGCATCGCCGTGAAAACCGACACCTGTGAGCGCCGGAGCGCGCTCCGGCGCTCGCCGGATAAGGAAGAACCAATGACCGTCTTGCGTATCGTCTCCAATCTCCACGCCCCGGACCCTCAGATGGCACAAGCCTTTTACGGCGACCTGCTGGAGCTCGACGTGGTGATGGACCATGGCTGGATCCTGACCTTTGCCGCCGAGGGACAGGCGGCGATGCCGCAGGTGAGCGTTGCCAGCCAGGGCGGCAACGATACACCGGTCCCGGTGCTTTCGATCGAAGTGGACGACGTCGACCGGACCTATCAGCGGGCAATAAGCGCGGGTGCCGAGATCGTCTACGACATCACCGATGAGCCCTGGGGCGTGCGCCGCTTCTTCATGCGCGACCCCTTCGGCAACATCGTGAACATTCTCTCGCACTAGGCAATTCCAGGAAAAGTGTGAAACGGTTTTCCGTCCGAAATTACGCCATTTCAAAGACTTAGATCATTTCACTGTTTCGGCGAAACAATGAAATGATCTGGGAGGCCGCCGGCTCGACCGGCGGCCGCGATATCGTGTCAGGCGACCGACAGGGCGTTTGAAAGATCGGCGACGAGATCATCCGGATGCTCGATGCCGATCGACAGGCGGATGGTCGACTCCAGCACGCCGATGCGGTGGCGCACCTCGATCGGCACGCCGGAATGGGTCATGGCCGCCGGGTGGCTTGCCAGCGATTCCGTGCCGCCGAGGCTGACGGCGAGCTTGAAGATCTGCAGCGCGTTGAGGAAACGGAATGCCGCGTCCTGGCCACCCGTGATGTCGAAGGAGAAGGTCGATCCGGCGCCGGTGCACTGCGCCCTGAAGGTGCGGCCAACCGGAGAATCCTCGTCATGGAAGGGCAGGTAGTGGATGCGCTCGACCTTCGGGTGCTCGCGCAGGAACTCGGCGACGACGCGGGCATTGTCATCGGCCTTCTGCATGCGCACCGACAGCGTTTCCAGCGACCGGCCGAGCATCCAGCAGGAATGCGGGTCGAGCTGGGTGCCGATCGCCCCGCGCAGCGCCTTTACCTGTTTCATCACAGCCTTCGAGCCGAGAGCTGCACCGGCGATGAGGTCGGAATGGCCGCCGACATATTTGGTCAGTGAATAGAGCGAGATGTCGGCGCCGTGTTCGATCGGTCGCTGGAAGACCGGGCCGAGCAGCGTGTTGTCACAGGCGACCACAGGGGTATGACCCTGTTTCCGGCCGATCATATCGGCGACGCGGCGGATCATGGCAACATCGACGAGGCTGTTCGTCGGGTTTGCTGGCGTTTCCACGAGAATCACCGAGACGCGGCCTTTGGCCATCGCCTCTTCGGCAGCGGCGCTGACGGCTGCTTCATTGACGCCATCGGCAAAGCCGACGGCCGCAACGCCAAGATTGAGGAAGGTTCTGGCAAGCAGCGTCTCGGTGCCGCCATAGAGCGGCTGGCTGTGCAGCACCGCGTCGCCCGGCTTGACGAAGGCAAGAAGGGTGGTGGCGATCGCCGACATGCCCGACGAGAACAGCGCGCAGCTCTCGGTGCGCTCGTAGACGGCGAGGCGATCCTCGACGATCTCGCTGTTCGGATGGTTGAAGCGCGAATAGACGAGACCGGCGCCGACACCCGCTGGCGGTTCCTTCCGACCGGAAACGAAATCGAAGAAGTCGCGGCCTTCTTCGGCTGAGCGGAAGACGAAGGTCGAGGTCAGGAACACCGGCGGCTTGACGGCGCCCTCGGACAGTTCCGGATCGTAGCCATAGTTCAGCATCTGCGTTTCGGGATGCAGCTTGTGGTTTCCGATGTGGGTCTTGGAGGGATGCGGTGCGGTCATGACTTGTCTCCTGAAGGGAAGCGGACTCGACTGACTGGCAAATTATATCAGATGCTTGGACCGATCCTTGCTATTTCCGGCTCGATGTCTTTGAGTTGCGCAAAGATTTGGCTGAGTTGGAAAGATATGGCGCAGAAAATTGCCGACGAGACGGATCGCAGGATTTTGAAGGAGCTGGTGGCGGACGCGCGCCTCACCAACAACGAGCTTGCCGAGCGCGTGGGGCTCTCGGCTTCGCCATGTCTCCGCCGCCTGCGGCGGCTGGAGGAGACCGGTGTGATCCGCGGCTATACGGCGCTGATCGATCCGTCGATCGACGGCTGGACGATGACCGCAATTGCCACCGTCAGGCTCAGCCGCCAGCATGAAGATGAGATCGTGATGTTCGAGGAGGCGGTGCGCGGCTGGGACGAAGTGCTCGAATGCCATCTGGTGACCGGCTCGCGCGACTATGTGCTGAAGGTGATGAGTGCCGGGCTCGAGCACTACGAGCGCTTCATCAAGGAAAAGATCGCGCGGCTCAAATGCGTCGCCTCGATCGAAACGAGCTTCGTCATGAACACGATCAAGGAGCGGCGGGTCTAGCGTCCATCCGGCAATAAGCTTTTGAAGATGCTAGCTTTATTCCGAGCCTGCCACGATTTGCAGGTGCGACGGATCTTGCGAGGCATCCGAATTCAGGGGGATCGACGCACCGGCTTCGGGTGGCGGCATTGAAAGTGTCAAGGATGCCCTAGATTCAAAGGATTAGGGCGTCCCCCCCCAAAAAAACGCTCGGTCGGACGCCTGGTTCTCTCGGAGAGAGACGATGGATTTCGCAGAAGCGTTCGACGCCGTCGCTTCCTCGTCGCGGACGGTCCTTTTGAACGAGTGGACGTATTATCAGATCGCCATCATCGTTGCCGGCTACCTGATCTGCGGCGCGCTGGCAAAGCGGATAGAGCCGCTGGTCGAAGCCCGCGCCCGCCTGATCAAGGGCAATCCGGACCTGCTGCGCGTCATCATCGCCTTCATGCGGCGGCTGCGCTGGCTCTTCCTGATCGTGTGGCTCTGGATCGCCGACGGCATGATCTTGCGTTTCGGTTGGCCGTCGTATCGCTGGCTGGTGGCGACTGCGCTGACCCTGACGGCCGCCTGGTTCGTGATTTCCGTGCTCACCCGCATCATCCGCAACCAGACGCTGGCGCGCGTCACCGCCGTCGTGGGCTGGATCTATTTTGCGCTTTATGCGGTCGGGCTGGACCGGGTGATCCTGACGACCCTTGATGGCGTTGCCGTCAACCTCGGTGCCGTTCGTCTGTCGCTGCTGCTCGTCCTGAAGGCTGTCGTGCTTTCGTCCGCGCTGATCTGGCTTGCCGTGCTGTTGGGCAACGTCTCGGCGCACTGGATCCAGCGGTCGGCAGAACTCACGCCGTCCTTCAAGGTGCTGATAAGCAAATTGGTCAAGATCGTGCTGATCGGCTTTGCCGGTGCGATCGCGCTGTCCGCGACCGGTATCGACCTGACCGCGCTGACGGTCTTTTCCGGGGCGGTCGGCGTCGGCATCGGCTTTGGTTTGCAGAAGGTGGTCTCCAACTTCATTTCCGGCATCATCATCCTGCTCGACAAATCCATCAAACCGGGCGACACGATCACGCTTGGGGATACCTTCGGCTCCGTGCGCGATCTGCGTTCCCGCTTCGTCTCCGTCATCACCAGGGACGGCAAGGAATACCTCATTCCCAACGAGGACTTCATTTCGCAGCAGGTCGTGAACTGGTCGTTCTCCAGCGACTTCGTCCGCATCGAGGTCAGTTTCGGCACTTCCTATGACAGCGATCCGCACGAGGTGGCGCGCATTGCCATCGCGGCTGCCAAATCGATCCCACGGGTTGCGAGCGGCCACGCGGAGCCGGTCTGCTGGATGACCGGCTTCGGCGCATCGTCACTCGATTTCAAGCTCAGGTTCTGGATCTCCGATCCGAGCAACGGGCTGACCAACATTCGCGGCCAGGTGATGATGGCGCTGTGGGACGCCTTCAAGGTGGCCGGTATTTCGATCCCGTTCCCGCACCGCGAAATCATCATGAAGACACCGATCGAGGTGACCCGGGCGTGAGGGGTGCGACCGTCAGAGTCCAGCTTGCGTCCGTGCGTCTTCCGGTTGCGGCAATTGACTGGACACGTCGGGGAAGCGACATTGCCGCCGGCGGAACGGCCTATGGTCTTCCGGTGACAGTGTCAGCATGAGGGGGCCCGACGCCATGGAACATCTTCAACAGACGCCGCTGTCGAGGTTGCCGGTGCCGCGGTTTCTCTCGACGCTGCTCGCATCGTTTTCGACCACTGGGCTGATCGTCGGCGTCTTCTTCTTTGCGATGTCGCTGACGCCGAGCCTCATCCCGCGCCCCTATGTGGTCCAGGCGGTGATCTCGGGCCTGTCGCTTGGCGCCGGCTATGCGATCGGCGTGTTGCTGCGCTGGGTTTGGTCGCTGCTCGACCTGCCGGAGATTCGCGGGCGCACCGGGCTCACGGTGAAGGTGCTGGCCGCTGTCGGCTGCACCGCCGTTGCACTCGCCTTCCTCTGGCGCACGGCCTATTGGCAGAACACGGTGCGTCAGATCATGGGACTTGATCCGGTCGAAAGCGCCGAGCCGTTCAAGCTCGGGCTGATCGCGGCGCTTGTCTTCGTCGCCATCGTGCTTTTGGCGCGGCTGTTCCGGCTGACCTTCCGGTTTCTCACCCGTCGTTTCGAACATGTGCTGACGCGGCCGCTGGCGAAGGTCGCCGGCGTGATTGCGGCGCTGGCGCTGTTCTGGTCGGCCGCCGATGGCGTCATCTTTCGCTATGCGCTGCATGCGGCCGACAGCTCGTTCCAGCGGCTCGACGCGTTGATCGACCCCGACTTAGCCCCACCCACCGATCCCTTGAAGACGGGCAGCAGGGCGTCGCTGATGACCTGGGACGAGCTCGGCCGCCAGGGACGCCAGTTCATCGCCTCCGGACCGGCGGCAAAGGACATCGGCGCCTTCTTCGGCGGCGAGGCGAAGGAGCCCTTGCGCGTCTATGCCGGCCTCAATTCGGCTGAAACCGCCAAGGAACGTGCGAAGCTGGCGCTGGAGGAACTGAAACGCGTCGACGGTTTCGAACGCGCCAATCTTCTGATCGTGGTGCCGACCGGCACCGGCTGGATCGACCCGCCCGGTCTCGATTCGCTCGAATATCTCCTGAAGGGCGATGTCGCCAGCGTCGCGGTGCAGTACTCCTACCTCACGAGCTGGCTGTCGCTGCTGGTCGAGCCGGAATACGGTGCCGAAACGGCCGATGCGCTGTTCGATGCGGTCTATGGCTACTGGACGACGCTGCCGAAGGACAAGCGGCCGAGGCTCTATCTCTATGGCCTAAGCCTCGGTTCGATGAACTCGCAAGGCTCGGTCGATCCCTTCGACATCATCAGCGATCCGTTCGAGGGCGCGCTCTGGGTCGGCTCGCCGTTCCCGACCAAGACCTGGCTGCAGATAACGAGAAATCGCAATCCCGGCTCACCCGAATGGCGGCCGCTCTATCGCGACGGTTCGGTGATCCGCTTCACCAACCAGGAAAACGCGCTTGAAATTCCAGGGGCTCGCTGGGGCAATGTCCGCATCGTCTACCTGCAATATGCCAGCGACCCGATCACCTTCTTCGATCCCCATTCCTTCTACCGCGAGCCGGACTGGATGAAGGCGCCGCGCGGTGCGGACGTCTCGCCGGCGCTCCGGTGGTTCCCGGTCGTCACCATGTTCCAGCTGCTCGCCGACATGGCGCTCGCGACGACCTCGCCGATCGGCTACGGCCACGTCTACGCACCCGAGCACTATATCGACGCCTGGATGCAGGTGGTTGCGCCGCTTGGTGTCACCGAGGCGGATGCCGAGCGGCTGAAGGGGCAACTCAAGGGCCGTTACTAGGTCTTTGAAACGACGCACTTCCGGACGGAAAACCGCTTCACACTTCTCCTGGAATTTAAGGCCCGCTCGGAACAGGCAACGTCGACAGCAGCGCACCCATAGCGCCGATGATCTTGCGGTGCTGGTGCGCGTGGCGGGTGCGAAGGCTCGTTGCGGCATAGACGGTCTGGGCGATGACCGGCGCATCCTGCACCCGATCGGCAAATCCGTCCGCGGCGAGCCGCTCCGCCGTTGCCGCCGTCACATAGGCCGCGCCACCGAGGGCGGCGAGCAGCCGGGTGATCGCCATGTTCTGGCCGGCCGAAAGCAGGGCTGCGGAAAGGTGCGGCAGGGCCAGCCGGTGGGCGCGGTCGAAGGTTGGCGAATAGCTTGCACGGATATAGTTCTCGGAGCGGACCTCGGCCAGTTCGCGCGCCTCGGTGCTGACCAGCACGTAATGCAGATCGCCGATCCGTTCGTAATAGAGGTCGGGCAGGTAGTGGGGGGTGTAGAGGATCGCAAGATCGAGGTCGCCGGCGCCGAGATCGCGATTCATCTGATTGGAATAATCGGCCTCCATATAGACCTCGGTGGCAGGCAGGTCCTGCCGAATCGCCGCCATCCATTCGCCGGCGAAAGCCTCGGCCAGATCGTGCTGGATGCCGAGGCGCATGGAGCGCTCCAACGCACCGGCGCTGGTGACCGCGCGTGTTGCCTCATGCCACTGGTTTTGCAGAGCTTTTGCGTAGTCGAGAAAGCGCAGGCCGGCGGCAGTCGGCACCGTTCCGCCCTTGTTGCGGGTAAAGAGCTTGCGGTTGAACTGGGCTTCGAGCGCCTTGACCCTATGAGAGACGGTCGACTGGGTGATGTTCAGCCGCTCGGCGGTGCGGTTGAAGGAGCGGCTTTCCATCAGGTCGAGAAAGGTTTCGATCAGTTCCACCTGCATGCCATGCGCTCCCTTTGCAATCGCTTCAATCTAATCGAATTTGTCGATCAATAAAGCCTGTTTCCGTCGCTTGATGGCGCACTGCTTCCCCGGCAAGAATTCCGCCAAAACGAGGGAACAGTTGATGTCGAATTTACCGTCGCACGCACGGGTCGTGATCATCGGTGGGGGAGCGATCGGCGCTTCCTCGCTCTACCATCTTGCCAAGGCCGGCTGGACCGATTGCGTGCTTCTGGAAAAGAACGAGCTGACGGCGGGCTCGACCTGGCATGCGGCCGGCAACGTGCCGACGTTTTCGTCCTCCTGGTCGATCATGAACATGCAGCGCTACTCGGCATCGCTCTATCGCGACCTCGGCGCACTCGTCGATTATCCGATGAACTATCACGTCACTGGCTCAATCCGGCTCGGCCACTCCAAGGAGCGCCTCCAGGAGTTCAAGCGCGTCGTCGGCATGGGTCGCTACCAGGGCATGGATCTCGATATCCTGTCGCCCGACGAGATGCGCGCCCGCTACCCTTTCCTCGAAACGCACGAGCTGACCGGCGCGCTCTACGATCCCTATGACGGTGACATCGACCCGGCGCAGTTGACGCAGGCGCTCGCCAAGGGCGCGCGCGACATGGGCGCAAAAATCATCCGCTTCTGTCCCGTCACGGCGGCGCGCCGAGAGAACGACGAATGGGTGATCACCACACCGCAGGGCGAAATCCGCTGCGAATACGTCGTCAACGCCGCCGGCTACTATGCCCGCGAGGTCGGCAAGATGTTCGGCCGCGACGTGCCGATGATGGTGATGAGCCATCAGTATATCCTGTTCGACGAGATCCCGGAGCTTGCCGCCTGGTCGAAGGAGGCGGGCCACAAGCTGCCGCTTCTTCGCGACGTCGACAGCTCCTACTATCTCCGCCAGGAGAAGAACGGCATGAACCTCGGGCCCTATGAGCGCAACTGCCGCGCCCATTGGGTAACGCCTGACGATCCGATGCCAGAGGATTTCTCCTTCCAGCTCTTCCCCGACGATCTCGATCGGCTGGAATGGTACCTGAACGACGCCGTCGAACGCGTACCGATCCTCGGCACGGCCGGGCTGTCGCGGATCATCAACGGCCCGATCCCCTATGCACCCGACGGCAACCCGCTGATCGGCCCAATGCCGGGCGTGCCCAATGCGTTTGAGGCTTGCGTCTTTACCTTCGGCATCTGTCAGGCCGGCGGCGCCGGCAAGGTACTGGCCGAATGGATCACCGAGGGCCAGACGGAGTGGGACATGTGGTCCTGCGACCCACGCCGTTACACCGACTATACCGACCAGGACTATTGTATCGCCAAGGGCATGGAGATCTACGGCCACGAGTACGCGATGCATTTCCCGAAACACTATTGGGCGGCGGGCCGCGGCAAGAAGTTGTCACCGATCCACGACCGGATCCAGGCACTCGGTGCGCAGTTCAAGCCCTATAACGGCTGGGAGCGCGCCATGTGGTACGCCAAACCCGGCGACGACACCTCTGAAGGTGCGACGCAGACCTGGGGTCGCGCGGGGCCGTGGGCGAAGCGCATCGAGGAGGAGTGTCTGGCCGTGCGCGATGCCGCCGGCATTCTCGATTTGCCGGGCTTCTCGCGCTTCCGGGTGAAGGGCGAGGGGGCGACCGCGTGGCTTTCGGGCCTCATCACCGGGCGCGTGCCGAAGCCGGGTCGTATCGGCCTTGCCTATTTCGCGGACGACAAGGGCCGGATCGTCACCGAAATGTCGGTCATGATGATTGACGAGGACTTCTTCTTCCTGATCACCGCCGCAACGGCGCAGTGGCACGATTTCGAGTGGCTGACGAAGCACCGGCCGGCCAATGCCGCCTTCACCATCGACGATGTCACCAAGTCCTTCTCCTGCCAGATCCTGACCGGGCCGAAGTCGCGCGCGATCCTCGCCGAGGTCAGCGAGGCCGATCTCGTCAAGGGCTGGCTCACGCACCAGACGGCGCAAATCGCCGGCCGCTATTGCCAGCTCGTGCGCGTCTCCTTTGCCGGCGAGCTCGGCTGGGAAATCCACACCAAGGTCGAGGATACGGCTGTCATCTTCGACGCCGTCTGGGCCGCGGGCCAGAAACACGGCCTGAAGCCATTCGGCATGGAGGCGCTCGATAGCCTGCGCATCGAGAAGGGCTACCGCGCCTGGAAGGGCGATCTTTCGACCGATTACACCATCCTTCAGGGCGGGCTGGAGCGCTTCGTCGACTGGGCCAAGCCCGGTTTCAAGGGCAAGGCGGCGCTGGAACGGGAGAAGCAGCAGGGCGTCAGCAAGCGCTTCGTCACCCTGACGGTCGCCGCCGACGGCTGCGACGCGCCCTACATGTCGACGCTCTGGTCGGATGGCCAGGTGGTCGGCGAGACGACCTCGGGCAACTGGGGCTACCGCGTTGGCAAGTCGATTGCGCTCGGCATGCTGCGCGCCGATCTCGCCGTGCCCGGCAAGGAAATCGAGGTCGAGATCTTCGGCGACCGCTTCAAGGCGACAGTCGAGGCGGACCAGCCGCTCTGGGATCCCTCCAATGAAAGACTGCGCGCATGAGCAAGCCCATTCCCTCGAAAGCCCGTGCAGTCATCATCGGCGGCGGCGTTTCCGGCTGTTCGGTCGCCTATCATTTGGCCAAGCTCGGCTGGACCGACGTGGTGCTCTTGGAGCGCAAGCAGCTGACCTCGGGCACCACGTGGCATGCGGCCGGCCTGATCGGCCAGCTGCGTGCCTCGCAGAACATGACGCGGCTCGCGAAATACTCGGCCGACCTCTACGTCAAGCTCGAGGCCGAAACCGGCATTTCCACCGGCATGCGCCAGAACGGCTCGATCACCGTGGCGCTGACCGAGGAGCGCAAGGAAGAGATCTATCGCCAGGCCTCGCTCGCCCGAGCGTTCAACGTCGACGTCCGAGAGATCACGCCTGATGAGGTGAAGGCGATGTATCCGCACCTCAACACCTCTGACGTGAAGGCGGCGGTGCATCTGCCGCTCGACGGCCAGTGCGATCCGGCCAACATCGCCATGGCGCTCGCCAAGGGCGCGCGGCAGAACGGCGCGACGATCATCGAGGGCGTCAAGGTCACGGCCGTGCTGAAGAAGGATGGTCGGGTGACCGGCGTCACCTGCGAGCAGAACGGCGAGACATATACGATCGAGACGGATCATGTCGTCAACTGTGCGGGCATGTGGGGCCGGGAGTTCGCCCGCCAGGCCGGCGTCACCGTGCCGCTGCATGCCTGCGAGCACTTCTACATCGTCACCGAGGCAATCCCGGAGCTCAAGCGCCTGCCGGTGCTGCGCGTGCCCGACGAGTGCACCTACTACAAGGAAGACGCCGGCAAGATGCTGATCGGCGCCTTCGAGCTCAAGGCCAAGCCCTGGGGCATGGACGGCATCCGCGAGGATTTCTGCTTCGACCAGCTGCCTGACGATTTCGACCACTTCGCGCCGATCCTGGAGATGGCGGTCAACCGCATGCCGATGCTGGAAACGGCGGGCATCCATACGTTCTTCAACGGCCCCGAAAGCTTCACGCCCGACGACCGCTACTATCTCGGCGAAGCGCCCGAAGTGAAGGGCTATTGGGTGGCGGCCGGCTACAATTCGATCGGCATCGTTTCCTCCGGCGGCGCCGGCATGGCGCTCGCCCAATGGATGAACGACGGCGAGCCGCCCTTCGATCTCTGGGAAGTGGATATCCGCCGGGCGCAGCCGTTCCAGAAGAACCGCGCCTATCTCAAAGATCGCGTCTCCGAGACGCTCGGTCTGCTCTATGCCGATCACTTCCCCTATCGCCAGATGGCAACGGCCCGCGGCGTGCGCCGCTCGCCGCTGCATGAGCATCTGAAGGCCCGCGGCGCCGTCTTCGGCGAAGTCGCGGGATGGGAGCGTGCCAACTGGTTCGCCAAGGAAGGCCAGGAGCGCGAGTACCGCTATTCCTGGAAGCGGCAGAACTGGTTCGAAAACCAGAAGGCCGAGCATCTGGCCGTGCGCAACGGCGTCGGCCTGTTCGACATGACCTCCTTCGGCAAGATCCGGGTGGAGGGGCGCGATGCGCTTTCCTTCCTGCAGCGGCTCTGCGCCAACGAGATGAATGTCGAGCCCGGCCGCATCGTTTACACCCAGATGCTCAACGCCCGCGGCGGCATCGAGAGCGATCTGACGGTGACGCGTCTGTCGGAGACCGCCTTCCTGCTGGTCGTGCCCGGCGCCACGCTGCAGCGCGATCTTGCCTGGCTGCGCAAGCATCTTGCCGACGAATTCGTCGTCATCACCGATGTCGGCGCCGGCGAAAGCGTGCTTTGCGTCATGGGGCCGAAGGCGCGGGAGCTGATGCAGAAGGTAAGCCCGAACGATTTCTCCAACGCAGCCCATCCCTTCGGGATGGCACGTGAGATCGAGGTCGGCATGGGGCTCGCCCGTGCGCATCGCGTCACCTATGTCGGCGAACTCGGCTGGGAGCTCTATGTCTCGACCGACCAGACGGCGCATGTGTTCGAGGCGCTGGAGGTAGCGGGGCAGGATCTGGGCCTTAAGCTTTGCGGCATCCATACGCTCGACAGCTGCCGCATCGAAAAGGCCTTCCGCCATTTCGGCCACGACATCACCGACGAGGACCATGTGCTCGAAGCCGGGCTCGGCTTCGCAGTCAAAGCCGACAAGGGCGATTTCATCGGCCGCGAGGCGGTGCTGGCCAAGCACAATCGCGGGCTCTCGCGCCGGCTGGTGCAATTCCGTCTCGCCGATCCGGAGCCGCTGCTCTTCCACAACGAGGCGATCGTCCGTGACGGCAAGATCGTCGGCACGATCACCTCTGGCAATTACGGCCACCACCTCGGCGGCGCGATCGGCCTCGGCTACGTGCCTTCGGAAGGCGAGAGCGACAAGGACGTGCTCGGCTCGCATTTCGAGATCGAGATCGCCGGGACGCGGGTTGCTGCGGAGGCGTCGTTGAAGCCGATGTACGATCCGCGCTCCGAGCGGGTGCGGATGTAGGTCAGGCGTTTGGGACTGGCGTCGGGCATCGTGTTCGGTGCTTGAGGATTGCCCGTCATCCGCCTGCCGGCACCTTCTCCCCGTTCTGACGGGGAGAAGGGACGCGTGGCACCGGGCTCGTTCCTCTCTACGCAGGCGGGGAAAGGGGCAGGGGACGGACGAGGCGGGCGCAGAAGACAGATAATCCTCTTCCTCATGAACGGTGAGGAGGGGAACGAGCGGAAGCAGCAAGTCCCTTCTCCCCGTCAAAACGGGGAGAAGGTGCCGGCAGGCGGATGAGGGGCTTTAACCTCACCGCGCGAATGAGGGGGCGAGGACACACCCGCCCATTGGGAGATGATGATGGCTGACGATTGCGCAGTTGCGGCTTCGAGACGGTCCGGCGGGCGGGCGGCGCGGGTGGCGCTGCGTTCGGCGCCGCTGGCCGAAAACATCCGGCCGGTGCGTCCCGGCCTTTCCGGCGGGCAATACAAGCCGCTGACCGATGCCGGCGTGAAGCGCATCCATGAGGCGGCGCTCGATGCGCTCGAACAGATCGGGCTCGCCAACGCGCCGAAATCGGGCATCGAGATCATGACCGCCGCAGGCGCCATTCTCGGCGATGACGGGCGTCTCCGCTTCCCGCGCGCCCTGGTCGAGGACATGCTTTCGATCGCCGCGCGCGACATCACGCTTTATGCCCGCGATCCGAAGCAGGATCTCGAGCTCACCGGCACCCGCGTTTACTACGGCACCGCCGGCGCGGCCGTGCATATCGTCGACGTCGAGAAGCGCGAATATCGCGAATCCACCGCCAAGGACCTATTGAACGCCGCACAGCTCGTCCACCATCTCGACAACGTGCATTTCTTCCAGCGCGCCATGGTCTGCCGGGATGTCGCCGACAATTTCCTGATGGACGTCAACACGCTCTATGCCTGCTGTGCCGGCACGACGAAACATGTTGGCACCAGCTTCTCCGATCCCTCGCATGTCGACGGCTGCTTCGATCTCATCCACATGATCGCCGGCGGCGAAGACAAATGGCGGGCGCGGCCCTTCGTTTCCAACTCGAACTGCTTCGTCGTGCCGCCGATGAAGTTTGCCGAGGAAAGCTGCATCACCATGGAGAAGTGCATCCGTGCCGGCATGCCGATCCTGTTGCTTTCGGCCGGCCAGGCGGGCGCCACCGCGCCGGCGCCGCTCGCAACCGCGATCGTGCAGGCGGTCGCCGAATGCCTGGCGGGCGTCGTCTATGTCAACGCCATGTCGCCGGGACATCCGGCGGTCTTCGGCACCTGGCCTTTCGTTTCGGATCTGCGCACGGGGGCGATGTCCGGCGGCTCCGGCGAGCAGGCGCTGCTGACGGCCGGCTGCGCACAGATGCACCAGTTCTACCGCCTGCCCGGTGGGGCCGCTGCCGGCATTGCCGACGCCAAGCTGCCTGATATGCAGGCCGGCTGGGAGCAGGCGATCTCCAATGTCATGGCCGGGCTTTCCGGCCTCAACATGGTCTATGAGGCCGTCGGCATGCATGCCTCGCTGCTCGGCTTCTGCCTGGAGTCGCTGGTGCTCGGCGACGATCTGCTTGGCCAGGTGCAGCGCTGCATCCGCGGCATCGACGTGACGGAGGATTCGGTCTCGCTCGAAACCATGCGCTCGGTCTGCCTCGATGGCCCCGGTCACTATCTCGGCCATCCGCAGACGCTTGGGCTGATGCAGACGGAATACATCTATCCGGCGGTCGCCGATCGCACGAGCCCGAAGGAATGGGTCGAGATCGGCCGCCCCGATCTGGTGGCGCGGGCGATCGAGAGGAAAAACCGCATTCTGGCCGAAGCAGCCCCATCGGTGATCGCGCCGGATATCGATCGGGCGATCAGGGA
This sequence comes from Ensifer sp. 22460, assembly GCF_052044935.1. Classification (NCBI taxonomy): domain Bacteria; kingdom Pseudomonadati; phylum Pseudomonadota; class Alphaproteobacteria; order Hyphomicrobiales; family Rhizobiaceae; genus Ensifer; species Ensifer sp. 22460. The sequence goes on along the minus strand of NZ_JBQENZ010000003.1, from coordinate 301,966 downwards.
GAGGTTCCAGATCTTCTGCTGAGTTTAGCTCTCCGCCCCGGTCGCGGGGCGGAGGCAGCGGGGGCCAGGTCTGGCCGATCCGTCATCTACAGATTGCAAGGACTACGTCGAGCTGAGGTATCGCCGAAGTTCGCGAGCGATGGCGTTTGCATTGGGGACGGAGGCGTAGGTGCCTGAAGCTGCCCCTCGTTCGCGTGGTGGGGGAAGCGCCCCTCATCCGGCCTGCCGGCCACCTTCTCCCCGTTCTGACGGGGAGAAGGAGACGCCTGGCCAGCCCCAAGCCTCAGGCGGCGAGGCGAGAGGAGGCGGCGCCTTTCGACGTCGCGCTCCAAGAGAGCAGACGAGGGAAGGGAAACGCGCCGCGATGCTGCGGACCTGGGCGGGGCGGATCTCGCGCCAACGGCAGAGGGCGCGCCATCCGGTGCCCGATGAAATTTACACGCGCGCCGGAACGCGGTCCTTCCGGTCCAAAATTGTTGGAGTTCAACCCCATGCTCGTTTCGGAGCTCAAGACTACGACTGTCACCGGCGACCGCATCGATCAGCTGGTTGCTGCCCATCGTCCCGGCCATGGGCTTGCCCGCGCCTTCTATCTCGACCCGGAAATCTATGAACGTGATCTGGAGCGCGTTTTCCGCCGCCACTGGCACTGCGTGGCGCATGAGAGCGCTATCCCGAACGCCAATGACTTCGAGGTGTTCCGCATGGCCTCCGAGCAGGTGATCGTCACCCGCACGGCCAGTGGCGAGATCCACGCGATGCTCAATGTCTGCCGCCATCGCGGCGCCGAGGTCTGCGCCAAGAACAAGGGCAATGCCCGCGCCTTCGTCTGCCCTTACCATGCCTGGACCTATGGCAATGACGGCGCGCTGAAGGCGGCGCGGTTGATGCCGAAGGATTTCCGGCGCGAAGACCATGGGCTGAAGAAGCTCCATGTGCGTGTCATCGAAGGGCTGATCTTCATCTCATTCGCCGACCAGCCGCTCGATTTCAGCGATGTCGAGCATCTCCTGCACGCGACCTGCGGGCAATATGGCTGGGGGTCGGCCAAGATCGCCCATCGCCAGACCTATCCGGTCGATGCCAACTGGAAGCTCGCGGTCGAGAACTATGTCGAGTGCTATCACTGCGGTCCGGCGCATCCGGAATATTCCGAAACGCATGCGCTGGAACAGCCGCTGCACATGATCGAGGAACTGAACGCCCGGATGGAGGCGCGCACCTGCGAACTCGGCATCGAGGTCGGCTCCGGCAACCATTGGCAGACATCTGTCACGGGGAAGGAGGCGGTGCACGCCTTCCGCTATCCGCTCTATGACGGCGCCAAGACCGGCAGCAAGGACGGCCAGGCGCTGAGCCGGCTCATGGGGCGTTTCAGCGATTTCGACGGCGGCGTCACCTCGATCCACTTGGGCGGCACCACTTTCCTCGTCTGCTATCCCGATCATGGCATGATCTACCGTTTCATCCCGAAGACGGCGGAGACGTCGGAGATGGAGCTGATCTGGCTGGTCGACGGCAAGGCCGAGGAAGGGTGCGACTACGATCTCGACAGGTTGACCTGGCTGTGGAAGGTGACGACCGAGGAGGACAAGGCGATCATCGAGCACACGTCGCGCGGCGTGCGCTCGCACTATTTCGTGCCGGGTCCGATCGCGCCGATGGAGCATAACGAGCTTCGTTACATCAACTGGTATCTCGACGAGATCAGCCGACCGGTCTGATCCATCTCATCAACCGAGTGGGATCGGCCGAGGCCGTCCCACCTAATCTCTGCGATCGAAATGGGTCCGGAGCGCCACATGCGTCTGCACAGTGGCGATACCCGGGATCAGGGAAATCTGCCGGCGGATCGTGTCGAGGTCGCCGTTCGTAGCGCATTCGACGAGCACCATCAGATCGGTGGAGCCGGCGAGCGACCAGCATGTGACGACCGGCGACAGGGCGGAAAGGTGCGGCACGATGTGGTCGCAATTCTTGCTGGACTGAAATGTGATGGCGACCAGGGCCCTGACCGTCGGGTTCTTGTCCTCGACGCCGAGACGGATGGTGTAGCCGGCGACGACGCCCTTGGCTTCGAGGCGCCGCAGACGCTCGTGCACGCCGCTGCGCGAGAGGCCGGCATGTCGGGCGAGCGCCACCAGGCTCTGGCGTGAATCCTGGCGAAGCGCTGCCAGCAGCAGCCGATCCTTGTCGTCGAGTTCCGTCAAATTGCATCTCCTTTTGCGCGAATTCCGGACGTTTGTCCGGTTTGGCGCCATCTTGTCCAGTGAAACCGGACGATAGGACAGGTAGCTTCCTTCTCGCAACGAAGGAGCTTTGCCATGAAAATACCAGTCGTGCCCGACAATGCCGTGCTGCTGCCGATCGACATGCAGCAGGCTTTCGACAGCGCCCCCTGGCCGCGCCGATGGAATGCCGATATCGACCGGAACGGTCTCACCCTGCTTGTCGCCTGGCGCGGGGCCGGCCGGCCGGTGATCCATGTCCGCCATGACAGCGTCATGCCGGGCTCGACGCTTGGAGCCGGTGCACCCGGCAACGCCTTCCGGCCCGGCTTCGAGCCGCAGGCCGGCGAACCACTCGTCACCAAGAGCGTCAACGCGGCCTTCATCGGTACCGATCTCGACCTCAGGCTTCGGCGTCTTGGCGTCGATACAGTCGTTGCCTTCGGCATCTCGACGGACATGTGCGTCTCCACCTCGGTGCGCGTTGGCGCCAATCTCGGCTACCGCATGATCCTCGTCGAGGATGCGTGCGATTGCTTCGACCAGCCGGATGGAGATGGAACGGTAATCGCGGCCCGGGATGTCCACCGGGCCCATGTCGCGACCTTGCGCGCCGAGTTCGCCGAGGTGACGACGACGGTTGCCTTCGTCGAAGCCCTACGCCGTCCGGACGCCGCCTAGAGTGTCCCACTCTCCTGTCGAATCGCTGAGCGCGCGCTGTTCACAAGCGATTCCTGATAAACTTTGAAGCGGGTTTCCGCCGGAATTGTGTCGCATTCCGGGCATTGCACCCGCTGTTCACCGGTTTGTGCCGCGGACCTCGACGATGTCGGTCGTCCATTTCGGCGCCGTCAGGCTCTGGCCTTCGCGGTTCGGAAAGGTGAGGAAGGTCTCGAACGGCCGGCTCTGGCCGGCCGGCACCCGGGCGAGTATGAGGGCCGCGTCGTCGCCGATCGTCTGGCAGACGTCGTCCGGGCAATCTTCCAGCGTGACGGAGAGGCGGAAATATTCGAGCAGCGTCTGGCCCTTGTTCGTCACTGTGCCACGCAGGCGGAAGCTTCGTCCCGGTTGGCTTTGCTCGAAGGTCAGGCCATCAAGCGCAATGTCGGCGGCGGTCAGGCCCGCGGGCTGCGTCGTCTGGACCGGTTCAGGTGCTGCGGGCTTGCGACCGTCGCGATCGCTGAACCAGATGATGAAGGCGACGAGCAGGCCGACCGCTACGGCAACTGAGAGGATCGGTTCCGCCCATTGGCGAAAACGGCTGAAGCGCGCTGCCATGTACACAACGACAAGACCCAGCGGTAACGCAATCAACCAAAGCATCCGGATCCTCCTCACCGCATCATTCCTTGAATCGGATTCGATGCAAGAGGGAAACCATGCAGCCGATCAAAGCTTTAGACGGTCCTTGCCCTCAAGAGGCATGGCCGTGACCGCACTTATATAGGGTGCTCGGCGGCTGACAACACGCGACCATAAGCAGGAGCCGATGGTTCTCGGCCAAGGACGGACTCTATTGCTGGTGAGGACAAAGCGGATGCTAGTCCGCCGGTTTCAGGTCCACCCAGTAGGTGCCTTCGAACGGGACCGCGGCGAAGCGGGTGTTGATCTCGGCAAGGCTTTTCTTCGGGTCGAGATCGGAAAAGAGATCCGGCCGGATCCAGGCGGCGAAGGCCTCTGCCGCGACGATGTTGAGCGGGATGGCGTTGAAGAAGTTCCAAAGCCCATGGACGCGCTTTTCCTGTACGGCGCGGATGCTCGAAAGGGCGGGCGCCTCGATCGTGCGGGCGAGCGTCTGTTGCGCTTCGTCTTCGCTGATACCCGGGCCGATCGAGAGCGTGCCGTACTTGCCGCCGGGCGAGGAGGTAGCGATGTAGATGTCGGGATTGGCGGCCATGACCGCCTCGGCGTTGACCGTGCCGCCCGGCCGCGGCAGCGTGCCTTCGGCGATGTTGCGGCCGCCGGCAATCGTCAGGAACTCGCCGAGGCCGCCGGTGCCATAGGCCCAGCAGCAGCGGTCGGCCTGGGGGAAGGCGTCCATCAGCACCAGAGGGCGTGGCTCCGGCCTGGCGGCGAGGCGCGCCCGGATCAAGGCCAGCTTGTCCTCGTAGAACTGAGCGAAGGCGTCTGCCTGTTCGTCCCGTTCGAGGATCTTGCCGAGCAGGCGCATCATGCGCGGCGTGCTCGTCAGCGGATCATTGTTGAAGTCGACGACGATGACAGGAACACCGATGCCGGTCAGATAGTCGATGGCGCGCTTGCCGGGTTCGGTGTCGGCCTGCCAATTGGCGAGGATGGCAAGGTCGGCCTTCAGCGTCAGCAGCGTCTCGAAGGAAAGGCCCGGGCCGGTTCCGTCGTCGATCTGCGGGACGTCTGCGATCGCGGGAAACTTCCGCCGGAAGCTCTCGTAGATCTCCGGATTGTCGCCCTTCATGTCGCCGGACCAGCCGGCAAGCAGGCTGACGGGATCGGGATGGATCAGCGACAGCGCGACGAGATTGAAGCCGCTCCCGAGAAGGATCGCCTTGGGCTTTGCCGGGATCGTCACCACACGGCCGACCGCATCGGTGACGGTCATCGGCCATTGGCCTTCCGCATGGGCGGCGGTTGCTAGCGTCAGAGCAGCAAGGATGACGAGGAAGAACCGCCGGGCGGTCTGGAAAATGCAGCGATGAAGCAAGCCTATTGGTTCCTTTGGCTGGGAAGGGCGCAGAGGCTGCCGCAACTCGGCACGCCGGGCAGCAGGTAGCGCAGGCAGCAGATCTTGCGGCGGCACACGCGAGCGCCGTCCTCTTCCTCGTGACGCAGGCAATCGAAGAAGGGATTGGGCGTGCCGTCCGGCAGGGTTTTGCTGCCGATCAGCGCATCGGCCTGGGCGTTCAGCGGCTCGATGCCGGAGGCCCGCAGCGCATAGTCGATGTAGACGAGCGCATTGTTCCAGGCGAGTTTCGGGGCGATGCCGCCGACGGACTTGAGGTAACCGACGACCTCGCGCAGGTGCCCTTGCATCAGCGGCGCGAGCGTCGCGAAGACGTCGGCATCATCGCCCGCCTGCCAGTCGCCCGACGTCGCGACGCCGAAGGTTCGGGGCAGGCCGTCTTCGGCAAGCGCCACTTTCATCTGATCGAACGTGACGGGGAGCACCTGATGGTCGAGCACGCGCGCCACCAGATAGGGGATGGTGAGGCTCGAGAAATAATAGAGCGACCACATGGAGGCGACGGCGCGCCGATCGCTGGCTCCGGATTTTTCCGTGTAGACGTCGAGCGCCCGGTCGAAGGCGCCAGAGGCGAAGAAGTCCGGCAGCGCAACGCCGTCGGAGAGTCCGTCCGAGAGCACCATCTTCTCGTTGCACCAGGCATGGGTGCCGGCAAAGGCGGCCGACAGCGCCTTGGGACCACCTGTCGCGACGACTGGTTCGGAAACGGCAGCCGTCATGGCGTCACCCGCGCGCGGGTACGCCCGATCGGAAACTCAGCCGTAAAAGAACGCCGTCCTGCAAGCATGCGACACCTTCTGAGCGCGGTCAGAAACTCATAAGGTGATCGTGTTACTCAAGATTATTTGCGACGCAAGTTATTTATGAGTTTTGCAATCATGATTTGTGGGCAAAAGAAGCGAGTAGCCGCAAGCCGGAGCCTGCGGCTGCCAATGTGCAAGGCCAGTTACATCAAGCCGAGCTGCTTGTAGAAGCCGAGGGCGTCGTAATAGTCGTTCTGGGAGGCGATCTTGCCGTCCTTGATGGTGAGGACCGAAGCGCCGGTGAACTTGAAGCTCTTGTTGGTTGCGGCCGTGCCATCGGCCCAGGCGCCCGAATTGGTGCCGGAGAATTCCCATTCGAAGGAGACCTTGTCGCCGGCAGCGATCGGGTCGCCCTTCATGGTCCAGACCGCATCGGGAACGGCGTTCAGGAAGTTGTCGATGACGCCGGTCTTGGCGGCATCTTTCCCGGTTACCGGCTTGCCGACGGACGCGTCGTAATAGGTCACGTCGTCGGCGAAGTAGGATGCGGCCTTGGCCGAGTCATGGGCGTTCCAGGCCGCGACATAGGCCGCGACCACATCCGGCGCGGCGTCGGCGGCGAAGACCGCCGGCGAGAGCACCAGGGCGCTGAGGCTCAGAGCGCCTGCAGCAACAAGCAATTGACGACGGTACATGGCAAACTTCTCCCGTTTGTTTTCGTTTGCATGCGATATGCGAGCGAGCTCAGGCGCGTGTGCGCCTCAGCCGTGGTTGATCATGATGTGGCGCACGGCGGTGTAGTCCTCGAGCGCATAGACCGACATGTCCTTGCCGTAGCCCGACTGCTTGACGCCGCCATGCGGCATCTCGTTGGTCAGCATGAAATGGGTGTTGATCCAGGTGCAGCCGTATTGCAGCCGCGAGGCTGCCTTCATCGCCCGGGAGATGTCCTTGGTCCAGACGGAGGAGGCGAGGCCGTAGTCGCTGTCATTGGCCCAGGCGATCGCATCGTCCTTGCCGGTGAAGCGGGTGACCGAGACGACCGGGCCGAAGACTTCGCGGCGGACGATCTCGTCCTCCTGGGTCGCACCGGCGACCACGGTCGGCTGGAAGAAGAAGCCATCGCTGCTGCCGGCGTTGCCGCCGGTGGTGATCTCGATGTGCTTCTGGTCGGCGGCGCGCTCGACGAAGCTTGCAACGCGATCGCGCTGGCGGCGCGAAATCAGCGGGCCGATCTCGTTTTCGGTGTCGTCGGCAAGATTGTAGCGGATGGTCGAGACGGCGGAGGTGAGGTCGGCGACCAGCTTCTCGTAGATGCCCGCTTCGGCATAGATGCGGCAGGCGGCGGTGCAGTCCTGGCCGGCATTGTAGTAGCCGAAGGTGCGGATGCCATTGACCACCGCTTCGAGATCGGCGTCGTCATAGACGATAACAGGGGCCTTGCCGCCGAGCTCCAGATGCGTGCGCTTGACGGTCTTGGCGGCGGCCGCCAGCACCTTCTTGCCGGTGGCAATGTCGCCGGTGATCGAGACCATCGAGATCTTCGGATGGTTGATCAGCGCATTGCCGACGGTTTCGCCACGGCCGGAAATGACGTTGACGACGCCTTCCGGCAGGATGTCGGCGAGCACACGGGCAAGCTTCAGCGCCGTTAGCGGCGTCTGCTCGGAGGGCTTGAAGACGACGGTGTTGCCGCCGGCGATCGCTGGCGCCAGCTTCCAGGCCATCATCATCAGCGGATAGTTCCAGGGGGCGATCGAGCCGACGATGCCGATTGGGTCGCGTCGGATCATCGAGGTGTGGCCGGGCAGATATTCGCCAGCCGTCGGCGCATGAAGGTTGCGCACGGCGCCGGCGAAGAAGCGCCAGCAGTCGACGATCGCCGGCAGTTCGTCGTTCTTCACCGCATTGATCGGCTTGCCGCAGTTCAGCGCCTCAAGGGCTGCAAAGCCGTCGGCATCCTTCTCGATCGCGTCGGCGATCTTGAGCAGATAGTTGGAGCGTTCGGCGGGTGTGGTCTGCGACCAGGTGGTGAAGGCGCTTTCGGCCGCGTCCACGGCCGCCTCGACCTGGGTATGCGAGGCTTCCGGCAGGTCGACGATCTTGCCGCCCGTCCGCGGGTTCAGGATGTGTTCGTCGGCCTCGGTGCCGGCCTCGAAGCGCGATCCGATCAGCAGTTGGGTGTCCATGTCTGTTCTCCCTTGATAGTCGAGTTATTTGCCGGCGCCGGCGATCTGGTCGCCGTCGCGGGTGAGGTAGTAGGCGCCGAGGATCGGCAGGAAGGTGACGAGCACCACGACCATGGCGACGACGTTGGTCACCGGCCGCTGGCGCGGGCGGATCAGCTCTTCGAGCATCCAGATCGGCAGGGTGGATTGCTGGCCGGCGGTAAAGGTGGTGACGATCACCTCGTCGAAGGACAGCGCGAAGGCGAGCATGCCGCCGGCGAGCAGCGCCGTGCCGATGTTCGGCAGGATGATGTGGCGGAAGGTCTGGAAGCCGTCGGCGCCGAGATCCATCGAGGCTTCGATCAGCGAGCCCGATATCCGCCGGAAGCGGGCGACCGCATTGTTGTAGACGACGACGATGCAGAACGTCGCGTGGCCGAGAACGATGGTCCAGAAGGAGAAGGGGATATCGGCCATCGAGAAGGCGGAGCGAAGCGCAATGCCGGTGATGATGCCGGGCAGCGCGATCGGCAGGATGACAAGCAGCGAGATCGTCTCGCGGCCGAAGAAGCGCGTCTGGCTGACGGCGGCCGCACAGAGCGTGCCGAGCACCAGCGCCACCGACGTGGCGATCGCGGCGACCTTGACCGAGAGCGTCAGCGCCGCCCAGACGTCGGGCCGGTTCCAGGCAACGGCGAACCATTGCGCGGTCAGCCCCGGCGGCGGGAACTGGTAGCTCTTCTCTTCCGTCGTGAAGGCGTAGAGGAAGATCAACAGGATCGGCAGGTGCAGGAAGGCGAGGCCGGCGGCGGCCGCCATCTTCAAGCCCATTGGCGAGCGGTTCAAGCGATCAGAGCGCATCGAAAGCCCCCATGCGTTTGGCCACAAACAGGTAGGCGCCCATGATGACGATCGGCACCACCGTGAAGGCGGCGGCGAGCGGGATGTTGCCGGCGGTGCCCTGCTGAGCATAGACCGCCTGGCCGATGAACAGCCGGGACGAGCCGACGATCTGCGGGATGATGTAGTCGCCGAGCGTCAGCGAGAAGGTGAAGATCGAGCCGGCGACGATGCCCGGCAGCGCTAAGGGAAAGAGCACGTGACGGAAGGTCTGCGCCGGCGTGCCGCCGAGATCCGAGGAAGCCTCAATCAGGTTGCCCGGTACGCGCTCGAGCGCTGCCTGGATCGGCAGGATCATGAAGGGCAGCCAGACATAGACGAAGACGATGAAGGTGCCGGTATAGCTGACCGAGAGCGAGTTGCCGCCGACGACGGGAAGCGACAGCCAACCGTCGAGCAGCCAGAGCAGGTGCAGCTTTTCGAAGATCCAGGTGAGGATGCCTTCCTTGGCGAGGATCAGCTTCCAGGCGTAGATCTTGACCAGATAGCTCGACCAGAGCGGCAGCATGACGCCGAGATAGAAGAGCACCTTCCATTTTCCCTGCGCGTAGCGCGCCGCGTAATAGGCGATCGGGAAGGCGATGACGGCGGAAGCGAGCGTGACGGTTGCCGCCATCGTCACCGTGCGCAGGATGATGTCGAGATTGGTTTCGCTCAAAAGCTGGCGATAGGTCGCCAGCGTGAACTCGTAATTGATCAGGCCGGAGAAATCGTCGATCGAGAAGAAGCTCTGCAGCAACAGCGCAAAGAGCGAGCCCAGATAGACGACGCCGAGCCAGAGCAGCGGCGGCGCAAGCATCACCGTCAGAAGCAGATGCGGGTGCTTCCAGAAAAAGTCCGACAGGCGGCCGGCGGGACCGCGGCGCTCAGGTAGGACGAGGGGTTCGGCAAAGGCGGTCATGCGTCCTCCATCGGGTGCAGCTCGTCGGCGGCGAAGCTGATGGTGACGGGGCTGCCGACCGCAGGCACCGTGAGCGCTGCGGGGCTGGCGACGGCGACGCGGGCGCCGTCGACATCGACGACGACGCGGTTGACGGCGCCGAGGAAACTATGGGCCGAGACGGTGCCCGAAAGGCTGAGCGCGCCGGTCCACGGGGTGGAGATGGAGATCGCCTCCGGGCGCAGGCTGGCTGCGGGCGCCTTCAGGCCGAGCCGCTGGCAGAGTTTCGCCGGCAGTACGTTGGACGAACCGACGAAATCGGCGACGAAGCGGGTCTTCGGCTGCTTGTAGACGTCTTCCGGGCTGCCGAGCTGCTGGATGCGGCCATCGTTGAAGACGGCGATGCGGTCGGCCATCGACAGTGCTTCGCCCTGGTCGTGGGTGACGAAGACGAAGGTGATGCCGAGTGATTTCTGCAGGCTCTTCAGTTCCTCTTGCATCTGCTCGCGCAGCTTCAGATCAAGCGCGCCGAGCGGTTCGTCGAGCAAAAGCACCTTGGGCTTGTTGACGAGCGCGCGGGCGAGCGCCACACGCTGGCGCTGGCCGCCGGAGAGTTGTCCGGGGCGGCGGGTGCCGTAGCCGGGCAGCTTGACCATGGCGAGCGCGTCCTCGGCAGCCTTGCGGCGTTCCTCGCGGCCGACGCCCTTGACCATCAGCCCGTAGGCGACGTTGTCGAGGATCGAGAGATGCGGGAAGAGGGCGTAGTCCTGAAACACCGTGTTGACGCTACGCCGATAGGGCGGCACGCCCTCGGCCGTCTCGCCGAAGATCTCGATATGGCCGCCGGTCGGCTGCTCGAAGCCGGCCATCAGGCGGAGACACGTGGTCTTGCCCGAGCCGGAGGGACCGAGCATGGCGAAGAATTCGCCCTCGGCGATTTCGAGGTTCACGCCATCGACGGCGCGCACGGCGCCGAAGTGGCGGGAAACATTGTCGAAGAGAACGGCGGTGGTCATTGAAGTACTCCGGAAAGTGTGGCCCCTCATCCGCCCTGCCGGGCACCTTCTCCCCGCAGGCGGGGCGAAGGGGACTCGTGGCGGGCGTCTTGCCTCAAAGGTCACGCCCGAGGCTTGGCCGGGGGCGTTCCCTCTCCCCGCGTGCGGGGAGAGGGCTAGGGTGAGGGGCGATGCTTGCGATGTGGTCGCGACGGCTCAGCGACCGCCGATCACGCCGATGTAGTCGGAGACCCAGCGGTGATAGGGCACGCATTCGCCCTGGCTTTCGCACTTCGTAACCGGCGTCTTCCAGAACTTGACCTTGTCGAAGTCCTCATAGCCATTGGTCTTGCAGCCGGCGTCGGTCAAAAGGTCGTTGCCCTTGCAGGCGGCACCGACGGACGGGTTTGCGCCGAACCAGGCGGAGACGTCGCCCTGCACCTTCGGCGACAGCGAGTGCTCCATCCACATATAGGCGCAGTTCGGATGGGCGCTTTCGGCATGCAGCATGGTCGTATCCGCCCATCCGGTGACGCCTTCTTCCGGAATGGTCGAAGAGATCGGCAGCTTTTCGGCTTCCATCAGGTTGACCTGGAACGGCCAGGAGCCGGAGGCGACAACGCCTTCGTTCTTGAAGTCGTCGATCTGGATCATCGCGTCGTGCCAGTAGCGGCCGACCAGCTTGCGCTGGCCGCGAAGCAGATCGAGGGCCGCCTTGTACTGGTCTTCGTTGAGTTCGTAGGGATTCTTGATGCCGAGCTCGGGCTTGTGGGCCATCAGGTAGTTGGCGGCGTCGGCCACATGGATCGGGCCGTCATAGGCCTGGACGCGGCCCTTGTTGGACTTGCCGTCGGGCAGGTTCATTTCCTCGAAGACGACATTCCAGCTCTTTGGCGCTTCGCCCTTGAAGGCGTCCTTGTTGTACATCAGCACATTCGGGCCCCAGACATAAGGCGTACCGTAGTGAACGCCGTTGACCGTGAACCACGGCGCGTTCTGCATACGCTCGTCGATCGTCTTCCAGCTCGGGATCAGGTCGGTGTTAACAGGCTGGACGCGCTTGCCGGCAACGAGGCGCAGCGACGCGTCGCCCGAGGCGGTGACGAGGTCGAAGCCGCCTTCGTTCATCAGTGCCACCATTTCGTCCGAGGTGGCGGCCGTCTTGACCGAGACCTTGCATCCGGTCTGCTTTTCGAAATCCGTGACCCAGTCGTAGTTCTTGTCGGTGTCGCCGCGCTCGATGTAGCCGGCCCAGGCGACGATGGAGAGTTCGCCTTCACCCTTGCCGAGTTCCTTCAGCGGCTCCTGCGCGAATGCCGGGGCAACAAGGCCAAGCGACAGGGTCAATGCCGTGCAGGATTTAAGCATCTGCTTCATCTGAATTCTCCCAGTTTTGAGCCGCATTTTACGGCTTCGTTCCCAGAATGAAGCGTGCCTTGATTTCTCCGCATTCGCAAATTCATTAAACAGAATGTCGCTTTCGGTTTTTCCGATATCAACGCTCAGAAGCGGCCTGAAAGCAAACAAATACAGTGGGTTAACGCGGGCGGGCGCTTCGAAGCGCCTCGGCGATGCCGACGAAATCGCGCGCCGATTGCGGCAGGCCGGAGCCTTTGCGCCAGACCATGCCGACCTGCACGACGGGGAGCGCGCCGGAGACGTCGCGGCTCTCGATGCGGTCGCCTTCAAGCGACCAGGGGCGGTAGACGAGATCGGGCAAAAGCGCGATGCCGGCGCCGGTCGCGACCAGGCTGCGCACCGCTTCCACCGAGCGGGTGCGGAAGGCGACGTGCGGGCGGGCGCCGAGTGCCGACAGCAATTTGCCGGTGTTCTCCTCGATTTCATCCACCGTCAGCATGATCAGCGGTTCCTTGGCGATATCGCTGACGGAGATGATGTCGGCGCTGACCAGAGGGTGGCCGATCGGCAGCCAGAGACGATAGGGCGACGTCTCGAGGATTTCGGCCTGCAGCGCCATGCGATCGCGCAGGTTGGAAATGACCATGACGGCGACATCGAGCTCGCCGCCGATCAACAGATGTTCGAGATAGGAGCCGTTGTCCTCGATGGCGCTGACCTCGACGCCGGGGCAGGCGCGGCGATAGCGGGCCAAGAGATCGGAGAGCACGTAGCCGGCAACAAGCGAGGTGACCCCAAGATTGAGCTTGCCGCCGGTTTCCTCGCGGCTGACGGAAAAGCTGCGTCGGGCGTCGGAGACATTGGAGAGGATCTTGGTGGCGTGGCGCAGGAACTGGTGGCCGTTATGGGTGATCGACAGGCCGCGCGGATGGCGGTCGAAGAGCTCGACGCCGAGATCGCCTTCGAGCTCCTTGATCGCCTCGGTGATCGAGGATTGCGAGATCGAAAGGTTCTGCGCCGCACGGGTGATCGAACCCAGCTCGGCGACGGCGACGAAATACTGCAACTGTCGAAATGTGAAGGCCATGGCGCGAGTTAATAGGTGCGGGGCAGGGCTGGCAAGCGCCGAAACGCAAGCGGATCGGTCGGTGATTTTTTCCTGTCATGTCGGTTTTCGAACAGGGAGCGGGCGTGCCGATGCTAAGCTGGCGCGAAAGCGGGATGAGAGGAGGACGATGTGGACCAGATGACGAAGCGGCCGATGCCGACGGAGGAGGGGATCCTCGCCTTTCACCGCCGCTGCGAGGCGTTCTATCCGGCCGATGCGGTCGATGCCTCGATCGAGCAGCAGCGCCAATGGTACGACGCGCTTTGCGCCGAATTCGATGCGCCGAGCCCGGCCGGTCTCACCCGCGAGGATAGGCTCGTCGATGGCCGCATCCCGATCCGGCGCTATTGGCCGGCGACCGTTTCGACGAAGACCCGCATCTACTACATCCATGGCGGCGGCTTCGTCGTCGGTTCGCTTAACAGCCATGATGCGATCTGCGCCGAGCTGGCGGATTTTGCCGGGGCAGAGCTGGTATCGGTCGATTATCGCCTGGCGCCCGAGCATGTCTGGCCAGCGGCCTTCGAGGATTGTTATGCGGTGCTGCAGGAGTTGCTCGCCGATGGTCGCCCGGTCGTCGTTGCCGGTGACAGCGCCGGTGGCAATCTCACGGCCGGCATCGTGCTCAAGGCGCGAGCGGAGGGGCTCGCCGGCATCGTCGGCCAGGTGCTGATCTATCCGGGTCTCGGTGGCGACCTCGTGTCCGGCTCCTATGTGGAGATGGCCGAGGCGCCAGGGCTGACGACCGCCGACACCAGTTATTATCGCAGGGTACTGCAGGCGCCTGCCGACAATCCCTTCGCAGCGCCCTTGGCGGAAAAGGATCTCTCGGGCTTGCCGGCGACCTATATCACCGGCGCCTTCTTCGATCCCTTGCGCGATGACGCCCGGATCTATGCCGCGCGCCTTGCTACGGCCGGCGTCAACGTCACCTTCCGCGAGGAGCCGCAGATGATCCACGCCTGGCTGCGGGCGCGGCACATGAGCGACGGCGCGCGGGAAGGGTTTCGGCGGCTGGCCGAGGGCGTGGCGGTACTTGCAGGAACCCGCTGACAATTGGTGCGTTGCCGTTCCGGGCGGAAAGCTGCGTCACGCTATTTCTATCGGTGCTAGCTTTTCGCCTTGAACACCAGCACGGGGTTTGCCCGGAAGGCCTGCGGGAAGAGCGCCCGCAAGTTCTCGATCTTCGGCATGTCGTTGTAGACGATATAGGGGTGCGTCGGATTTCGCGTCAGGAAATCCTGATGATAGTCCTCGGCGGCGTAGAATCCCCTAAAGGGTGAGACTTCCGTAACGATCGCCGCGGGGAAGGCGCGTGACTTGCCGAGTTCGGCGATATAGGCGTCGGCGATGCGCTTCTGCTCATCCGTGACGGCAAAGAGCGCCGACCGGTATTGGGTGCCATGGTCAGGGCCCTGGTAATTGAGCTGTGTCGGGTTGTGGGCGACGGAGAAGAAGACCTGCAACAATCCTCCATAGGTCACCTCGCGCGGATCGTAGATGACCTCCACTGATTCCGCGTGGCCGGTCTTGCCGCCGCTGACCGTCTCGTAGTCGGCGGTCGCAGCGCTGCCGCCGGAATAGCCCGAAACGGCTTTTTTCACGCCTTTGACATGCTGGAAAACGCCCTGAACGCCCCAGAAGCAGCCGCCGGCAAAGACGGCGATCTCCGTCGTGCCGGACACTTTCTCGTCGAGCGAGGGCGGCGGGATGACGACGGCCGGTTCCTGGGCGGCGGCGAGCGGTACCGCCGCCAGCAGCGCGGCGAAGGTAGCCGTCAGCATCCCGAGGGGTCTGTAAGAGGCATGTGCCGACTCGCTGCGCAACGCCATCATTTCCTCCTCCACCCGGTTTCCACTCCGGGCGCTTGATGACCTCATGTTTTCACGGGAATGACAATGGTCAAATCGCGTTCGCGTGCTTCACGCCAACGTGACGATCCGCTACCACTTCAGCCGATCAGATGCGCAAACGGGGAAGATGTCATGGCTGGCGAAACGGATCTCGCAAAACTCCTGGCGACGATGAACCCGGTGCTGTTTCCGCAGACCTATGTCTACTGCACCGTCGCCTACCGCGATCAGGCGCGCTACCAGGCGCTGGAGCCGCTCGCCACTTATCGCGAGGATGAGGGGCTCACGCTGGTCCTTGCCCGCAGTGCTGCGGACGAGGCGGGGCTCGATTACGGTCCGCTGCTTCGGCGCATCACGCTCAATGTGCATTCGGCGCTGGAAGCCGTTGGTCTGACTGCGGCTGTCTCGGCGGCGCTGACGCGCGAGGGCATCAGCGCCAATGTGATCGCGGCCTATTATCACGACCACATCTTCGTGCCGGAAGCGGATGCCGAACGGGCGCTGGACGCGCTGCGGGCCTTGACCGTCGCCTGACGCGGTACAACTCCCGGCGGACCGCGCCTCACATGAAGCGCGTGTCTTCTGGCGGGTTGAAATGGTCGTCAGCGCGGCCGTTCTCGTAGATGATGGGCGCTTCGGCGAGTTCCGCGTCGCTGACGCCATCGAGGCAGGCGACGTTGACCGCGTAGAAATGGCCAAGAAAATCCTTGTGGTAACCGCGCGAGAAGGGGCGGACGCCGCAGCGGCTGCAGAAATAGTGATCGACATCGCCGACGATCCAGCTCGAGTTGTCGGCCCGATAGCTCGTGAGCTTGTCCTTGCCGGTGGTGATCCCGAACTCCTCGCGAAGGGCAAAGGCCTTCTGCATCCGTGTCTTTGCGCAGAAGGAACAGTTGCAGCGGCGAACGCCCTGGGCGAGATCGAGCTGGCATTCGAAGGTGACGGCACGGCAGTGGCAGCTACCGCGATAGAGCTTTTTCATCGGTTTCCTCCCTTCGGGCGCATGTCACCGTTCGCCGGCCGATGGCCCACGTTGCTGGGTGCAGCGTTGATTGCGTTCTGATGCCGCGGCGACTTGCGCCGCGGGTGTTATCCGACGTTGCCCGAGGGCGCTGCCTCGTCGACCAGCGCCGTGGCCTTGCCGTCGCCGTCATCGCTCGCCTTGCGCAGGAGCAGGAAGGCCATGAGCGCGGTGGCGAGCGATAGGAATACGCAGATCGAGGCGGTGAAGGCGAAGGACTGGGTGAAGACGTCACGTGCCGCCGTCAATAGACGCTCGGCTTCAGCCGACGGTAGATCGGCGGCGACGGCCACCGCGCCGCCGAGCGTCTGCCGGGCCGCGGCGATCGTCTCTTCCGGCAGGCCGGTTACCACCAGCCCGTCCATGCGGCCGCGATAGGCCGAGGTCAGCAGGCTGCCGAGCACGGCAATGCCGAGCGCGCCGCCGAATTCGAAGCTGGTCTCGGAGATCGCCGAGGCTGCGCCGGCACGTTCCGGCGGCGCCGAGCCGACGATCATGTCCGTCGTCAGCGTCCCGACCGAGGCAAAGCCGAGGCAGAGCACGACGAGACCCGTCGTGACGAGCAGCGGGCTGCTCGACGTGCCCACCTGGGTGCAGATCGCAAAACCGATGGCCGCCAGCACGAAACCCGCGGCAATCAGGTTGGAGGCGGCGACGCGTGTGGCAAGCATCGGAACCCCCATCGAAGCGAGGATCATCGCGACGCCCGTTGGCATCGACCAGAGTCCGGCGACGAAAGGCGAAAGCCCGAGGACGAGCTGCAGATACTGCGCCACGAACAGGAACGCGCCGAAGCCTACGAACATGCCGAGGATGTTGACGCCGAGCGCCGCGCTGAAGGTCGGTGTCTTGAACAGCCTCAGATCGATCAAGGGATCGGCAAGCCGGAGCTGGCGGCGTGCAAACAGGATCGCGACGGCGATGCCGAGCAGAATGAAGAAGGTCGCTGTCGTGTCGAGTCCGGCCTCGGCGATGTGCTTCACGCCGTAGATCACCGAAAGCACGGCAACGAGCGACTGGCCGGCGCTGGTGAGGTCGATCCGACCGGCCTCGGGATCACGGAACTCCGGCAGCAGGATCGGTCCGAGAACCAGGATCAGCACCATGACGGGAACGGCGAGAAGGAAGACCGAGCCCCACCAGAATTGCGACAGCATGAGGCCGCCGACAACGGGCCCGATGGCACCGCCGGCCGAGAAGCTGGCAAGCCAGACGCCGATTGCGAAAGTGCGCTGCCTGTCGTCCAGGAACATGTTGCGGATCAAGGAGAGGGTGGAGGGTGCAAGCGTCGCCGCCGCGACGCCGAGCACGGCACGTGCGAGGATCAAGGTTTCGGCGTTCCAGGCAAATGCGGCGAAGATCGAGGCGAGGCCGAAGGCGATCGAGCCGATCATCAGGATGCGCCGGCGGCCGATGCGGTCGCCGAGCGTTCCCATAGTTATCAGGGAGCCCGCGACCATGAAGCCGTAGATGTCGATGATCCAGAGAAGCTGGGCGGCGGAGGGTTTCAGCTCCTCGGTCAGTTGCGGGACCGCAAGGTTCAGTACGGTCAGGTCCATTGAATAGAGCATGCAGGGCAGGGCCAGCACGGCGAGCCCGATCCATTCGCGCCGGGTCGCCCTAGGGCCGGGCGTCACAGGGCTTTGCAGGTTTGCGATCTCAGACATGTTCGACGTAATCCTTGAGTCGCTCGAGGCACTCGCCCCAGCCTTCCTGGTGCGAGTCGCGCTCCTCGACGGTCTCGAATGGTGTTTGCTGGAAGGTCAGCCGCGTCCGGCCGCCGATATCGGCAAAGGACACGGTGACCAGCGTGTCGTTGCCGGGCTCGCCCTCTTCATCCCAGGCGAAGGTGAAGACCAGCTTTTCGGGCTCGCGCACTTCGCGATAGACGCCGCTCATCCAGTAGTCCTGGCCCTCGGGAGAACGGATGCAGGCGCGCCACGCGCCGCCTGGACGGAAGTTCATGTTCACCGAATGCGGCGTGAAATCACGCGGTCCCCACCAGCGCAGCATGTGCTCGGGCGTCGACCAGACCTTGAAGACGAGGCTCACCGGCGCTTCGAAGTCACGCACGATTTCCAGGCTGATATCCTTGCGCGCTGCGTTCGCGGTCGTCGCTGTCATGAAGCCTCCTCGCTCGGCGCCCCAATGCACCCAGTCTTTAACCGTAGAGTTATTTAACTCATCGGTTAATATCTGCGCGCGGAGGCGCTTGTCAAGGCAGGCTCAAGCGGTGATCTGATTTTTGTCAATTTGGCGGGGGGGGGACAGGTAGCGCGGCGGCGTCCTTGCCGTCCCTCGCATTTCACGATGATGCGGGCAGGCACCGCGTCTTCAGCCGGGCGAGCACCCGGCCGAAGGCGCCGGGGTCGTCAAGGCTGCGAGCGAGGATCAATGCCCCCTGAATACCGCCGACGATTTCCTCGGCGAGCGCGTTGCATTCCGCCTTTGGCGTGCCGGCGCGTTCAAGCGTCGCAGCGAGATCGGCGCGCCAGTCGGAGAAGTAACCGTTGAGTTCGCGGGCGAAACGGTCGTGGGCGCCGCTTGCGGCGATCACCCCCATCAGGCAGAGCCTGCGGCCCTGGCGGAAATAGCTGTCGACGCCGGCAAACATCGTCTCTAACGCTTGCTCAGAATTTTCCGTGTTGCGCAGCGCGTCGAAGATGTGCGTGCGGAACCACGCGGCGATATCGCCGAGCACGGCCTCGGCCATCTCCTCCTTACCGCCGAGAAGATCAGCACGCAGCTGGCGCCGAAGGGCGCCATCAGCATGGGATGGCCGACAAGATTGGTGAGCGCGCCTACGGCGGCAATGGCGACAAGGCCACCGATGCCGGCGATGAGGCCGCGGTTGATATGAACGGGAGGCTGGTGACGCGAAAAGAAGTGGCGCATTTGTGTACCAATCGGTCAAGTGTTTACCGATTGGTACAACTCCTTACCGATGAAGTCAAGAGAGTGCTGCCGGACCGGGTGTGGCGGCGGCCAACGGCCCGCCCGGTCCTGGCGCGCACCTCACATGAAATCGCGAGGGATGCGCTTCTTGAAGTGCTTCTCGAAGATCTGCTTGTCACCCTCATAGGCGACGACTTCAGCCTCGGTGATCCACTCGCTTTCGGTGCAGTGGAGCGTCGAGGTCGACACCGTGCGCACCGACCAGCCGTCGCGCTTGGCGACACAGGTCCAGGTCGAGGTTCCGATCATCGAGAGCGGATCGTCGGGCGCGATCGACCAGGTTTCGTCGCGGATGTCCTGGGTGGCAAGGCCCGTATCCGGATGTTCGGAGAGGCCGGTGTCCTCGTAGATCCGGTAGTGGGTCATGCCATGGGTCATGTCGCGCTCGACGGTGCGGCTCGATGTACCGCGTGTCAGTTCGCGGTATTTCGGCAGCGGATCGGGGTTTTCCGGCGCGGGCACGGCGATTTCGCGGTGAGCGCCAAGCAGCGGAAGCGCCAGCGACAGGCTTGATGTGTCGATCGTGAGGCCCGGCTCCGTGGGTGATGGCAGGATCAGCGGCCAGTAGGAGGTGGAGAGCGACACGCGAATGCGGTTGCCCGCGCGGAAGCGATAGCCACAGGCGTCGAGCACGAGCGTCACCCGCGTCTTGCGACCCGGTTCCATTGGCCGCGGCTGGGCGTTGCCGTCGCGATGCGCAAGGTTCAGGACGCCGAAGGCGACGCGGGTCGCGGTGCCATCCGGATGCACGTCGACGAGGCGGACGGCGAGATTGGCCGTTGCCGCCTGGCAGCTGACATCGACGGTCAGCGTCGGCTGGCCGAGATAGTCGGCGGCGGCGAGCAGTGGCGCCGTCTCGAACACAAGCGAGCCTGCATCGTCGATGCGCTGATCACCGGCCATTTCGGCGTCGGGCTTCAGGGTGAAATACTCGCCGGCTGCCGTTCCGGTATCGAGCGGCGATTTCAAGTAGATCTCGCCGATGCCGGTGCCGCCGGCCGAAGGCGTCAGCCGCGCGTCATGGGAAACGCCGAAAAGCTGCATCTCCGGCGATGCCCACGCGTCCTTCGCCACCCAGCGGCCGGGATCGCTGTCGCGCCGGAGCGACGGGCGCGGGCCATCGAGAATATAGGCGCGCACCTGCGGGCCGTCCTCGGCGCCGTTCTTCTCGTCGCGCAGCCAGCGGTTCCACCAGCGGATCGCCTCGCCGTGAAAATCGGCGCGCGGCTTCGGGAAGGCGAAATGCGGATACTTGTGCACCCAGGGCCCGATCAGGGCCTTCGCCTGGTCGCCGAGACCTTCGACTGCCTTCAAGGGCGTGTTGCGGTAACCGTCGGCCCAGCCGGCGATGACGAGTGCCGGCACCTCGACGCTTCCGAAATCCTCTGCGATCGAGCCGTGCTGCCAGAAGGCGTCGCGGCGCTGGTGCTTCAGCCATTCCTCCATGAAATAGGGCTCGTTCTCCAGCCGCTCCATCCACATTTCCTTCCAGCGGTCGCCGACGATTGCGGGGTCCGGCGAGCGCGACTGGTAGCCGAGCATGGTCGCCGCCCAGGAAAGCTGGGCGGAGAGGTGGCAGCCGTTCTTGTAGTGGATGTCGTCGTTGTAGCGGTCGACCGTCGAGGCGATGGAGATGACGGCTTTCAGCGCCGGCGGCTTCAGGGCTGCGACCTGCAGGCAGTTGAAGCCGCCCCAGGAGATGCCCATCATGCCGACCTTGCCGTTGGACCAGGGCTGCGCGGCGATCCATTCGATGATCTCGCAGCCGTCCGAAAGTTCGCGCGGCGTGTACTCGCCATCGATGACGCCATCGCTTTCGCCGGAGCCTCTGATGTCAACGCGCACGCCGGCAATGCCGGCGGCGGCAAAGACGGGATAGGTGGACTCGTCGCGGACACTCGTGCCGCCCTGCTTGCGGTAGGGCAGGTATTCGAGCACGGCCGGAACCGGCGCGGCTTCCGCGCCGGCGGGCATCCAGATGCGGGCGGCAAGCCGGGTGCCGTCTTTCAGCCGGATCCATTCGTTTTCGATCACAGTGAATTCACGTTCTGACATGTCGTTCTAGCACTCTATCTCTTTGTTCTTTCGGGCACTTCCGAACGTGGAATTGCTTAGCTGTCGAACCAGACGCGGCTTGCGACATAGCCGTTGGAAAGATCGTTGCCGATGTCGTCGACGAAGCCCTTGAGCGAAGCCGAGGCAGCGTTCACGTAATCGTTGAAAACGGGCAGGATCAGGCCGCCTTCGTCACGCACCGTCATCGCCATGCTGTGGTACTTTTCCTTGCGCTTGGCATCGTCGAGCTCGGAGCGGGCCTGAAGCAAGAGCTTGTCGAAGTCCTCGCGCTTGAAGCGCGTGTCGTTCCATTCGGCGGTCGAAAGGTAAGAGGTCGAGTAGCGCGAATCCTGCGTCGGCCGGCCGCCCCAGTAGGAAGCGCAAAAGGGCTGCACGTTCCAGACGTTGGTCCAATAGCCGTCCTCCGGCTCGCGACGCACTTCGAGCTCGATGCCAGCCTTCTTGGCGCTTTCCTGGAAGAGCACGGCAGCGTCCGCCGCACCCGGGAAGGCGGCGTCGGAGGTGCGCAAGAGGATCGGCCGGTCGTGGCCGGACTTCTTGAAGTGGAAGGAGGCCTTGTCGGGGTCATAGGCCCGCTGCTCGATGCCCTCAGGCGCCAGTGCGTAGTTGCCGTTGACCGGATAGTCGTTGCCGAGCGTGCCGAAGCCGCCGAGCACCCGGTCGAGGATCGCCTGGCGGTCGACCGCATATTTCAGCGCCAGCCGGAGATCGTTGTTGTCGAAGGGCGCGGTGTCGCAATGCATCAGGAAACTATAGAAACCCTTGCCCGCGGTCCGGAGGATCTCGACGCGCGGCGCCCGCTTCAAGAGCGGCACGGTCTTCGGGTCGATGTTGTTGATGAAGTGAACTTGGCCGGAAGAAAGGGCGGCGATGCGCGCCGTCGTGTCGTTCATCACGATGATCTCGACCGAGTCGACGAAACCGCGGTCGGAGCGCCAGTCAGCGGCGTTCTTCTCGAAGGTGGCGCGCAGGCCTGCCTCGTAGCTTGCAAGCTTGTAGGGGCCGGTGCCGATGGGCGAGGCCGGGTTGTCGACGCCGCCCTTCGGCTGGATGATCAGGTGATAGTCGGTCAGAAGCAGCGGCAGGTCGGCATTGCCCTCGGTCAAGGACAGCACCAGCGCGCCGCCCTTTTCCTCGATGGTCTTGATGGAGCGCATCAGCCCGAGGGCGCCGGACTTGGAGCCTTCGTCGGCATGGCGCTTCAAGGTCGCAACGACATCGGCGACCGTCAGCTTGCTGCCGTCATGGAAACTAACGTCGCTGCGGATCTTGAAGGTCCACTGCGACGCATCCGCCGAAGGCTCCCAGGATTCGGCAAGGGCCGGCAGCGGCGCGCCGGTCTTCGGGTCGGATTCGACCAGCGTATCGCCCCAGAGGTGACCGATGACGAAGGAGACGGAACCGCTATAGGCGGCGGGGTCGAGCGAATCGGTGGTGGCGCCGCCCTTGAGGCCGAGCTTCAGATGGCCGCCGCGCTTTGGCTCCTGCGCGCGCGCGTCGCCTGCCGCCAGCGTTGCGCCGAGGCCGGCCGCAAGTCCGAGCGCTGCGGTACCCGCCAGGAAGCCGCGCCGGCTGATGCCGGTCGAAGCCATGCTCGCGGGGACGAGAAGGCCGTCGGGTCGCTTCGTGAATTCGGTCATTTCAAGGTTCCCTTTGGTATGATGTTTATCGAGGAAACCTAATGGCTGCAGGCGCGTGCACAATTTCGCGACTTGACGCTTTTTTACGCTCTTTTACGCTATCCCTTCGCCGCCGGCTTCTATCAAGGTGGTTGGCGCCAAGGTGAGGGCGGGTAGCGCAGTGCAGGACATCGACATCTTCTCGGCCAATCTTCGCTTTGCCTGTTCGACGCGGCGCTCGATCTCGCAGATCTGCCGTGAGATCGGCATCAACCGGCAGCAGTTCAATCGCTATATCGGTGGCGAAGCGCGGCCGTCACCGCACAATGTCGCGCGCATCGCCCGCTTCTTCGGACTGGCGGCCGAGGACTTCGCGCTGCCGGCAAAACAGTTCGAGGCGCGCATGACGCGACCGGACCGCGACCGCTCGGATGCCAGCCTGCTGCTCGACGGCTTTCCCGGCGACATCGCGGGCTTGAGGCGCCATATCGGCTACTATCAGACTTACCATGTTTCGCTCTCCTGGCCGGGACTGGTTGTGTGTTCCTGCGCCCGGATCTACGAGGAGGCGGGCTCGATCCGGGTCAAATCGATCGAGCGCATCCGCGACCCGAAAAACGAGATCCAGCAGTTCTCGAAATATGTCGGTCTCGTCACCTTCTGGCGAAACCGCATCTTCGTCGCCGAGCGCAGCATCGGGCGCGAGCCGATGCTGGCGCAGACGATCCTTCTACCCTTCGAAGTGCACCAGCGCGTCTATCTGCGCGGTACCACCATGGGGGTCTCCTGGCGCAAGGAGAACCTGCCTTATGCGTCTCGGATGATCTGGCGATCTCTTGGGGCTCAGCCGGATCTGCGCCAGATGCTCTCGCGCTGTGGCGTGCTTTCCTTCGGTTCGCGACACATGCCGCAGACGGTCCGCGCCTTCCTTGATGCGCCCGAAGCCGAGCCTTTGACCGTGCCGACCGAATATTGAGGCGGGGGCGCGGCCGTGTCATAGCTTGCACCGGCAAGGGGACAATTGGAGGAGAGATCATGAAAGCTGTAGCGGCCGTCACCGCCTGCCTTTGGTTCGCCGTGCCGGCTCCGTCTGCAATGGCCGAGGAGGCGCGGGCGCCGATCCCGTCCTGCGCGCTTTCGGGCGCCTCCAGCGTGATGATCGGCGGCCAGCCGGCGCTCAGGCTCTCCGACGTCGCCAATTGCCCGCCGGAACTCTACGAGGTGGTGCCGAGCATCATGATCGAGGGTCAGCCGGTCGTGCATTTCCGCGCGGGTGCTGGCGCCAAGGGCGATTGCGCCGCGAAGGCAGAACCGTCTGTGACGTTTGAAGGCGAAGCCGCCCAGCGCGTGGGCGACGTCGATTGCCGGCAGAAGTGAGATTGCGCCGTCAGTCGAGCATCGCCAGCCGGGCTCCTTCCTGAACGGCTTTGAGCGCCGGCGGGTTGGTGACCGGGTAACCGGCGATGAAGCGCTCGACGGAGAAGTCCGGGAACTCGGTGCGTAACCGTGATGCGGCGCTTGCCGCTTCTTCGGTCTCTCCGATACGGGCGTGTCCCATGGCCTGAAACATCAGCGTATTGGGCGATTCCTGTGAACTGCGTCCCAGCGCCGAAAGGCTCTCCGCATGACGGCCGATGACGAAGAGCACGCGACCGAGCATGCCGTAGTACCAGGGCGGTGCCAAGGGATTGAGGGACAACGCTTTCTCGATTAGCGGCATCGCTTCGGCCGGATTTCCGGCCACCAGAGCCTTGCTGCCGGCCAAGAGCGCCAGGGTATCGGCATTGTGCTTGCCGTGCTCGAACGCGTGCGCCTGGGCGTCGGCGGCACCTTTGAGATCGCCGAGGCACGCCTTGAGATCGCCAAGGCAGGTATGGGCGAACGGGTTTGCCGGATCGAGGCGCAAGGCCTCCTCGATAGCCGATCGCCAGTTCCCGATGGTCGTATCAAAGTCGATGCCATAGCCGTTGCAGGCCTGGACGGAGTAGGCATAGGCCAGTTCGGTCCAGGCCCTTACCCGTGCGGGGTCCAATTCGAGCGACCGCGTGAGGAGGTGAATTGCCGCGGCGTTTCCTTCCGCGCTGAACCGGTTGAGCTCTTCGACGCCGAGAAGATAGTAATCGTAGGAATGCAGGTTCGAGGGGGTCTTCTTGCGGCTGGCATTGCGCCTGAGGGCGGCCAGCTTGCCGAAGCAGCCTGCCAGCGCGTTGACAACGCTCTCCGTCAAATCGTCCTGAAGCGCGAGTATGTCTCCGATCGGCCGGTCGTAGCGTTCGCTCCATAGCGTCATACCGGAGCGCGTTTCCGAGAGCTGGATCGTCAGCCGCACCTGCCGGTCGTCGGCGCGCACTTGGCCGGTCACCGCATAGGTCGCGCCGATGGCCTGGACATGGTCGTCGTAGCTCTCCGCACGATTGCCGAGCAGCCTCATGGTGTGAAAGGCGACAACGGGCAGATCCGCGTAGCGCGCGAGATCGACGCAGATATCCGACGAAAGGCCGTCGGCAAACCGGCGCCAGCGCTGCTCTTCGTTCAGGCTATCGATCGGGAACAGGGCGAGGACCGGTGGCCCTTGCTCTGCCGGTGCCGCGGTCGTTAACTCCCTTGGTCCGGCTATCTCTGACGCCAGCGCGATCTTGTTGCGAACGCCAAGCTTGCCATAGATCGTCGCGAGATGGCTGCGCACGGTCGATGGCGCGATGCAGAGCGCTTCGCCGATCTGGCGGTAGGTCAGGCCGGCAGCAAAGCGTTCGGCGACTGCACGCTCGCGATCCGACAGGATCGCAGGCACAAAGCGACGCCTCAGGATGCGGGTCATACCTGCCTCCTTGTCGTTTCACCGGTTCGGTTCTGCTGCGGCTCCAGCAAAATACTACAAATGCTGGAAGCAAAACACTGCACATGTGCGATTGCCGCATAGTCCTATGAGGCTAGAGTTTGCGCTGAACATCACGCGGGAGGACGACCATGAGCAAGCTTCTGTCAGGCATGTCCGACTTCTACCACTCCGTATCCGAGGACGTTGAGCAGACATCCGAGCCCGGCGATGGCCGCATCACCAAGTGGTTTCACCCGAAGCGTCTCTTTGCCATGTGGGACGATCGTCAGCACTACCGCGATCAGCTTGCCCATATGGCGGCCGACTCGCCGGAGTTGATCGATGATATCGGCCTGACCGAAAAGCAGGTCGATAGCGAGGTCAAGAAGCATTTCTGGGAGCATTGACGCGAGCTCACGCGAAGCGTGACTGCGCCCGTCGGGTCGTGACACGGCGGATCCCGGAAACCGAGCATTGGGGGCAGGGAAGCCGATCGCCTCTGTGCAGCCGGCTTCCCTTCAGATTGCGTCCCACAACAGGCAACGCGCATTTTCCGCGATGGCCCTAGAGCAATTCACTGTTTCATTGAAACAGCGAATTGCTCCAACTGTTTGAAATTGCGCAATTCCGGACGGAAAACCGTTTCACACTTTTCCTGGAATTGCCTTAGTTTCCGGCGCTTTCCATCCTTCGCGTCTTCAGCACGCGCTCCAGCCAGCCGATCTCCATTTCCGGAACCGATTTCAAAAGCAGGTCGGTATAGTCGTCGAAGGGTGGCGACAGCACCTTCGATTTCGGCCCGAAGCGCACGAGGCGGCCGCGATGCATGACCGCGACGCTGTCGGCGATCGCCCGGACGATGGCGATGTCGTGGGTGATAAAGACATAGGAAACAGCGGTTTCTTCCTGAAGCTTCAAAAGCAGATTCAGGATGCCTTCGGCCACCAGCGGGTCGAGCGCCGAGGTCGGCTCGTCGCAGAGGATCAGTTCCGGCTTGGCGGCCAGCGCCCGGGCGATCGCCACGCGCTGTTTCTGCCCGCCGGACAGCTCGGCCGGATACCGATCGAGGAAGCGGCTGCCCATCTCGATCTGGTCCAACAGTTCCTTGACCCGCTCCGACTTCTTCTGGCCGTGCATGCCGAAATAGAAGGAGAGCGGCCGGCCGACGATGTCGCGCACCGTCTGGCGCGGGTTCATCGCCGTGTCGGCCATCTGGTAGATCATCTGGATGCGGCGAAGCTCGTCATTGCTGCGGCCCTTCAAGGCCCGCGGCAGTTCCTTGCCCTCGAAGCTGATGCGGCCCTCGGTCGGCGGCAGGAGGCCGGTGATGACGCGGGCGAGTGTCGATTTGCCCGAGCCGCTTTCGCCGACGATCGCCAGCGTCTGGCCCTTCGGCAGATGCATCGAGACGTCGTGCAGCACCTTGAAGCCGTTGGCGTAGCCGGCGCTGACGTGCTCGATCTTCAACTGCGCCCCGGCCTGGTCGGCCGCCTCGTCGCGCTTGGTCTGGCGGACGCTGACGAGTGCGCGGGTGTAATCCTCCCGCGGTGCCTCGATCACCTGCTTGGTGGTGCCGTATTCCACCGTCTTGCCGTGGCGCAACACCATGATGTCGTCGGAGATCTGGGCGACCACCGCGAGGTCGTGAGTGATGTAGAGCGCTGCCGTATGCGTCTCCTCGATCGCGTGCTTGATCGCGGCAAGCACGTCGATCTGGGTCGTCACGTCGAGCGCAGTGGTCGGCTCGTCGAAGACGATCAACTCCGGATTGGGGCAAAGCGCCATGGCGGTCATGGCGCGCTGGAGCTGGCCGCCGGAGACCTGGTGCGGATAGCGGTCGCCAAAGGTTTCCGGATTGGGGAGGCCCAGCACCCGGAACAGATAGAGCGCCCGCTTCTTCGCCTCCTCACGGTTCATGATGCCGTGGCGGAGCGACGCCTCGATTACCTGGTCACCAAGCCGGTGGGCCGGGTTGAAAGCGGCGGCCGCGGATTGCGCGACGTAGCAGACCCGGGCGCCGCGGATCGAGCGGATACCGTTCTTGTCGAGCGTCAGGATGTCCTTGCCATCGAGCAGGACCTGGCCGCCGGTGATGCGCACGCCGCCGCGGCCATAGGCGAGCGCCGAAAGCCCGATGGTCGACTTGCCGGCGCCAGATTCGCCGATGAGGCCGAGCACCTTGCCCTTCTCAACGTCGAAGGAGACGCCCTCGACGAGGGTCACGACCTTGGGCGGTTCGCCCGGCGGATAGCTGGTCGCTTCGATCTTGAGGTTCTTGACGGAAAGCATCTCAGGCATCGCCGCGTCCTCCCTTGAGGCTCGAGGTTCTTTTCATCAGCCAGTCGACCACGAGGTTGACGCAGATCGCCAGCGTGGCGATTGCCGCGCCCGGGATCAGGGCCGCCGAAATGCCGAAGATGATGCCATCCTTGTTGTCCTTGACCATGCCGCCCCAGTCGGCGGACGGCGGCTGGATGCCGAGGCCGAGGAAGGAGAGGGTGGAGAGGAACAGGATCGAGAAGGCGAAGCGCAGGCCGAATTCGGCGAGCAGCGGCGACAGCGTGTTCGGCAGGATTTCGCGGAAGATGATCCAGAGCGAGCCTTCGCCGCGCAGCCTTGCGGCTTCGACGAATTCCATGACCGCGACATCGAGTGCCACGGCGCGGCCGATGCGGAAGACGCGGGTGCTGTCGAGCACTGCCATGACCAGGATCAGGATCCACAGATGCTGCGGCAAGACGGCGAGAACGACGAGGGCGAAGATCAGCGTCGGGATCGCCATCATCAGGTCGTTGAAGCGGGAGAAGAACTGGTCGGTGAAGCCGCCGACGACGGCCGCCGTGAAGCTTAAGAACATGCCCAGCGAGAAGGAGAGCACGGTTGCCGCCAGCGCCACGAAGATGGTGGTGCGGGCGCCATAGACCAGACGCGACAGCAGATCGCGGCCGAGATTGTCGGTGCCGAGCAGGAAGTCGCCGCCGGCCGGAAGCCAGATGTCGCCGACGACGTCGCGTTCGCCGAAGGGGGCGATGACGGGCGCGAAGACGGCACAGAAGATCGCAAGGGTGATGCCGGCGATGCCGACCCAGGCGCTGAAGGGAATGGATCTCAGGTTCATCGCGGATGCCTCAGTCTCGGGTTGGCGATGATTGCGAGAATGTCGGCCGCCATGTTGAGGAAGATGTAGAAGGCGGCAAAGATCAGGCCACAGGCCTGGACGACCGGCATGTCGCGCACGGTCACCGCATCCACCATGTATTGCCCCATGCCGGGATAGACGAAGACCACCTCGACCACGACGACGCCGACGACGAGATAGGCGAGGTTGAGGGCGATGACGTTGATGACGGGTGCCACCGCATTGGGAGCCGCATGGCGCGCGATGATGCGGAACATGCTGAGGCCCTTCAGCTCCGCTGTCTCGACATAGGCCGAAGACATCACGTTGAGGATGGCCGCACGGGTCATGCGCATCATATGGGCGAGCACGACGAGAACCAGCGTCGCGACCGGAAGTGCTATCGCCGAGAGACGTTCAGTGAAGCTCATGCTGTCATAGACGGTCGCGGGGAAGGTCGCGATGCCATATTTGACGGCGAAGAACATGATCAGGAGATAGCCGACGAAGAACTCGGGCAGCGAGATGGCTGCGAGCGACACGACGTTGATGATCTTGTCCGGCAGCCTGTTGCGGAACTGAACCGCCAGCATGCCGAGGCCGACGGCGAGCGGCACGGAAACGAGCGCTGCGAAGAAGGCGAGAAACAGCGAATTGCCGAGGCGCTTGCCGATCTGCTCGCCGACCGAATTCTTGCTGGCCCAGGAGGTGCCGAAATCGCCTTTGACGGCACCGCCGAGCCAGGACAGGTAGCGTTCGGTCCAGGGCTTGTCGAGGCCGAGATCCTTGCGGATGTTTTCAACCGCCTGCGGCGTTGCGGACTGGCCGAGATAGGTGGTGGCGAAGTCGCCGGGAAGCGCCTCGATGCCGCCTGATATCATCAGCGACACGGCAAAGAGCAGGCCGACACTCAGGCCCAGGCGCTGCAGGATCAGCGCCGCGAGCGGGCGGCGGAAGGTGAAGCGGCGCCAGAAGGTGCCGCCGATTTCACCATCCGCAGGGTTGGGTTTTGCTGGTACTCCGGAAAGTTCGGCAGGGCGCGGATGGGTTCCATCCGCGCTCCCGTCCGTCGGAACCGGACCAGTGAGCGGTCCGCTTTCCATCATCATGCGTCCAGCCACACCCGGGTTGCGACATAGCCGTTCGACATGTCGTTGCCGATGTCATGCACGTAGCCCTTCACCTGCTTGCCGGCGGCATTCACGAAGTCGTTGAACATCGGCAGGATCAGGCCGCCTTCGTCACGCACCATCATCGCCATGGTCCGGTACATCTCCTTACGCTTCGCTTCGTCCAGCTCGGAGCGGGCCTCGAGCAGGATCTTGTCGAAATCGGCGCGCTGGAAGCGGGTATCGTTCCAGTCGGCGTTCGAGAGATAGGCGGTGGAATACATCTGGTCCTGGGTCGGGCGGCCGCCCCAGTAGGACGTCGAGAAGGGCTGGACGTTCCAGACGTTTGTCCAGTAGCCGTCGCCCGGTTCGCGCTTGACCTCGATTTCGATGCCGGCCTTCTTGGCGCTTTCCTGGTAGAGCACCGCCGCGTCGACCGCGCCTGGGAAGGCGACGTCGGAGGTGCGCAGCAGCACCGAGCCGCTATGGCCGGACTTCTTGTAGTGGAAGGCCGCCTTGTCCGGGTCATAGGCGCGCTGCTCGATGCCCTCAGGGAAGAGGGCATAGGTGTCGTTGATCGGGAAGTCGTTGCCGACCTTGCCATAGCCGCCGAGGATGCGCTCGACCATGGTTTCGCGATCCATCGCGTATTTCAGCGCCAGCCGCAGGTCGTTGTTGTCGAACGGCGCCGTGTTGCAATGCATGATGAACACGTAGTGGCCGCGGCCCGACGTGTTCAGGATCTCGACAGTGGGCGCCCTCTTCAACAGGTTGACCGTCTTCGGATCGACTCGGTTGATGAAGTGCACCTGGCCGGAGGAGAGGGCGGCGATGCGGGCCGTCGCATCGTTCATGGCGATCAGTTCGACGGAATCGACATAGCCACGATCCGTGCGCCAGTCGTCGGCATTCTTTTCGAAGGTGGCGCGAACGCCGGGTTCGAAGCTCGTCACCTTGTAGGGGCCGGTGCCGATCATCGCGTCGGGACTGTCGAGACCGCCGTTCGGCTGGATGATAAGGTGGTAGTCGGACAGCAGCAGCGGCAGGTCGGCATTGCCTTCCGTGAGTGTCAGCACGAGCTTGCCGCCGTCGGCCTTGATTTCCTTGATCGACTTCATCACGCCGAGTGCGCCCGATTCCGACTTGTCATCGGTGTGGCGCTGCAACGTCTTGATGACGTCGTCGAGCGTCAACTCCTTGCCGTCGTGGAACTTCACGCCCTTGCGGATGTTGAAGGTCCAGGTCGATGCGTCGGCCGAGGGCTCCCAGGATTCGGCAAGTGCCGGCACCGGTGCGCCTGTCGTCGGATGGCTTTCGACCAGCATGTCGCCCCAGTTGCGTCCGACGACGAACATGAATTGCGAAAGCGCCTTGGCCGGGTCCTTCGAGTCGGTGGCGGCGGCACCTTCGAGGCCGAGCTTCAGATGGCCGCCGCGCTTCGGCTCCTGCGCCGCCGCGCTGGTCGCAAACAGCGTGCCGGCCGTCGAGGCGAGAATGCCGGCAGCGGCTGCGCGGCCGAGAAACTCGCGCCGGTTCATCTTGCCGAGCATGACCTGTTGTGTGAGGTAATCCTTGTAATCGCTCATTCCCCTGTTCCCTTCTTTGTCGGCATTCGCCGTTCGTTGTGGTTGTTAGAGATTGCTGCGTACAGCCATTGTATCGATGGCATTTCGGATCGGCCCGGGCGGCCGCTTCTTGTTTCGTCGGGTTTCGTTCTCCTTTCGTCGACCGGGCGCATTAGCTTCAGATCGATAAGCGTAGTCGCTGGAACCGATCTTGTAACGCCCTAAATTACAATTTATTTCCATAAGCTTGGCTTATGGACGCGTGGTTTATGGCGCGCGGCTTTGCCCGCGCGTCTCGTCACGTCTCAATGCCGGTCGCCCGGCTCGGTTCCCTGCGCCACCAAGGATGGCGGGGTCTGTCAGCGGCCCTTCCAGACGGGGTCGCGCTTCTCGGCGAAGGCGCGTGCGCCCTCCAGCTGGTCTTCGCTAGAATAGAGAATGTCGACCGTCTTGAACTGCCGTTGGGTGATCTTGTTCATGGTCGTCTGGAAGGCCTCGCCTTCGGCGGCGCGCACCACTTCCTTGATCGCGGCATAGACGAGCGGCGGTCCGCTTTCGAGCAGGCGGGCGAGTTCCCAGGCGCGCTCCATCAGCTTGTTTGCCGGCAGGATCTCGTTGACGAAGCCCCAGCGGTGGGCTTCCGCCACGTCGAGCCAGCGACCGGTCAGGAGCATGTCCATGGCGATGTGATAGGGGATGCGCTTCGGAAGCTTGATCGAGGCGGCGTCCGCAACTGTGCCGGAGCGGATTTCAGGTAGCGCGAAGGTCGCGTGTTCGGCGGCAAGGATCAGATCGGTCGACAGCGCGATTTCGAGACCGCCACCGCAGCAGATGCCGTTGATCGCCGCAATGATCGGCTTGTTGAGGTCGCGCAGCTCCTGCATGCCGCCGAAACCGCCGACGCCGTAGTCGCCGTCGACTGCGTCGCCATCGGCGGCCGCCTTGAGGTCCCATCCCGGACAGAAGAATTTTTCACCGGCGCCGGTGATGATCGCGACGCGTAAGCTGTCGTCGTCGCGGAAATCACGGAAGATCTCGCCCATCACCCGGCTGGTTTTCAAGTCGATGGCATTGGCCTTCGGCCGGTCGATCGTGACTTCGAGAATGCCGCCTTCGCGGCGCGTGAGGATCGGTCCGGTCATGGGTCAGTTCCTCCGGCGGATGAGGGCGTCGGCGGCAACGGCTCCCTGGCCATTGGGCAACACCATCAAAGGATTGATATCGAGTTCTTCGAGCTTCGAGGCGTTTGAAACGACATAGGATGCCGCTGCCGCGACAGCGTCGGTCAATGCGCCGAAATCGCCGGGCGGGCTGCCGCGATAGCCGTCGATGAGCTTGCGGATTTTCAGCCCGGCGATCGCCTCCTTGATCGCTTCCGGCGTCGTCGGCAGCGTCAGGATGGCGGAATCGTCGAGCAATTCCACCAGGATGCCGCCGGCGCCGATCGTCAGTACCGGACCTGCCACGGGATCGCGCATGGCGCCGATGATCAGTTCGGCGACGGGTTTTGCCACCATCTTCTCGACCAGGTAACCCGAGGCGACGGCGGCCATTGCCTTTGCTGCCGCATAAACGTCATCGCGGTTTGCAAGGTTGAGCTTCACGGCGCCCGCTTCGGTCTTGTGGGCGACGCCCAGACCCTTGAGCACGACGGGGAAACCGAGGGCCTCGGCAGCGTTTGCGGCCTCTTCGGCGGTCGCCGCCGTTCTGCCTTCAGGCACCTTGAGGCCCGAAGCGGCAAGCTCCACCTTCGCCTCATGTTCGCTGAGCGTGATCGCCTCGCCAGCGGCGCTGCCGCTGCCGTCGAGCAGGCGGGGCGGGACCGGTTTCATCCAGGCGGCGCCGATGTCGGCGGCCGTCTCGATCGCGGCCAGCGCCTCCTCGATGCCGAAGAAGGGGACGACACCCGCCTTCATCAGGAAGAGCGCCGTCGCCTCCGGCATGTTCTCGCCAAGGCTCGCGACGATGCCGGCGCGGGCGCCGGTCGCCCGTGCCGCGTCGATCACCGCGTGGCAGGTCGTCTCCCAGTCGGTCGCGTCGCAGCGGTCAAGCCGCGGGAAATCGAGCACGAGGAGATTGATCGCATAGCCGCCCTTCATCATGGCGGTAAACGCGGTGGTCTGCTTCTCGCGGTTGCCCCAGACGAAGGTGTGGTAGTCGAGCGGGTTGGCGATCGTCACCATCTCGCCGAGCGCATCCTTGAGCGGCTTCTTCTGCTCTTCACGCAGTGCCCGGTAGTTCACCCGGTAGCGCTCGCCGGCGTCCGCCATCAGCGAGGCCTCGCCGCCGGAACAGCTCATCGAGGAGATGTCGTTGCTGTCGAGCGGGCCGGCCACATGCAGGAGCTTCAGCGTTTCGAGAAGCGCTGGCAGCGTATCGACGCGGCCGATGCCGAGGCGGGCAAGCAGAGCCGAGGAGACGCGGTCGTTGCCGGCAAGTGAAGCGGTGTGTGAGACGGTCGCAAGCTGCGCCGCCTCCGATTTGCCGACCTTCAGCGTCACGACCGGCTTGCCGAGTTCGCGCGCCCGCGTCGCCAGCCGTTCGAGGGCTGCCACGCTGTCGAAGCCTTCGATATGCAGGCCGACGGCGGTGACGCGCGGGTCTTCGAGCACGGCGCAGGCGATGTCGGACAAGCCCGTCTGCGCCTGGTTGCCGGCGGTCATGACATAGGCGAGCGGCAGGCCGCGCGTCTGCATCGAGATGTTGCAGGCGATGTTGGAGGATTGCGTCAGGATGGCGACGCCCTTTTCGACGCGCTGCATTCCATGCTGGTCCGGCCAGAGCAGGGCGCCGTCGAGCATGTTGATGAAGCCGTAGCAATTCGGCCCGACGATCGGCATGTCGCCGGCAGCCGCCACCAGCGCCTCCTGCATGTCGTTGCCGTCGTCAAGCTCGCTTGCCGCCTCGCGAAAGCCCGAGGCGTAGCAGACGGCACCACCGGCGCCGCGCGCAGAGAGATCGCGGATGATGTCGATCGTCAGCTGCCGGTTGACGCCGACGAAGGAAGCATCCGGGGCGCCAGGCAGTTCCGCCACCGAGCGGTAGCACTTGCGGCCGAGGATCTGGTCCTCGCGCGGATGCACCGGCCAGATCTCGCCGGAAAACCCCATCTTGTCGCATTGTTCGATGACACGCCGGGCTTCCTTGCCGCCGAAGACGGCGATGGTGCGCGGACGGATCAGGCGGTCGAGGGAGCGGGGGGCGTCGGTCATGCCGTCTTGCTCTCCCTCATTCCTGTGCTTGTCACAGGAATCCAGCCGGCTTGCGTCGGCAAGCCGATAGGAACTCTTTCCATCTCGAAGCGCATGCGCTTGTTGCTTTGGTCATGGGCGGCACGGACGTGCCGCTGCTGGATTCCTGTGACAAGCACAGGGATGAGGGAGGGAGAGAGGGTGGCCGTCATCCCGTCACGCTCCCAGCGGCCGGAGCAGGTCGCGGCTGATGATGTGGCGCTGGATTTCGGACGTGCCGTCCCAGATGCGCTCGACGCGGGCGTCGCGCCAGAAGCGGGCGAGCGGCAGATCGTCCATCAGGCCCATGCCGCCGAAGATCTGGATCGCCTCATCGGTGACGCGGGCGAGCATCTCGGTGGCGAACACCTTGGCCGACGCGATCTCGCGGTTCGACGGCAGGCCATTATCGAGCCGCCAGGCGGCAGACAGCGTCAGGAGGTCGGCGGCGTCGATCTCGGTGATCATGTCGGCGAGCTTGAAGGAGACGCCCTGGTTGGCGCCGATCGGCTTGCCGAATTGCTTGCGCTCGGCGGCGTAGTTGAGCGCATAGTCGAAGGCACGGCGGGCGCGGCCGACCGAGGTCGCCGCCACCGTCAGGCGGGTGGCGAACAGCCAGTCATTGGCGACGTCGAAGCCCTTGTGCACTTCGCCAAGGATCTGGGACGAGGGCAGGCGGCAATCGTCGAAGGTGAGGATGCAGTTGTTGTAGCCGCGATGCGAGACCGAATTGTAGCCCTTGCGGATCTCGAAGCCCGGTGTGCCGCGGTCGACGAGGAAACAGGTGATCTTCTTCTTGGGGCCGCGCGGCGTCTCTTCCTCGCCGGTGGCGATGAAGACGATGACGAAATCGGCGATGTCGGCATGGCTGATGAAATGCTTGGTGCCGTTGACGATCCAGTCGTCACCGTCCTTACGGGCAAAACACTTCATGCCGCGCACGTCGGAGCCGGCGTCCGGTTCGGTCATGGCGAGCGCGTCGAACTTGTCGCCCTTGACCGCCGGAAGCAGGTATTTCTCGCGCTGCTCGGCATTGCACGCCATCAGGATGCCCGAGGGGCGGCCGAAGAAGACGGTCAGGCCCATGGAGCCGCGGCCAAGCTCGCGCTCGACCAGCGTGAAGGAGGTGTGGTCGAGGCCGGCGCCGCCGACTTCTTCCGGAAAATTGCAGCCGAAGAAACCGATCTCCTTGCACTTGCGGGCGATCTCCTGGCCAAGCTCGCGCGGCACCACCCCCGTGCGCTCGACCTCGTCCTCATGCGGATAGATTTCCGTTTCGACGAAGCTCCTGACCGTATCGACGATCATCTGCTGTTCTTCGGTCAGTGCGAAATTCATTGTTCTCTACCCCTCGTTTTCGCGCCGCTGACGTCCATTCCGCAAACGAGAGATGCCTCCTCAAGCCTCCCTCTTTTGCAGTTTGCAGCCTCGCCGCCGGTGCGGCGAAGCTGCCTTGTCGTGACCTGCCGCTGTTGCGGTCAGGCGCGCTTCTGGCCGACGAAGCGGCCCACACCTTCCGGTGCCGGCAGCTGCGCATGTGCTTCGGAAATGGCGGCAAGCTTGCTCAATACGTGTTCCGGTGCCGGCACGGACTTACCGGCCTTGCTGTCGACATGGAGTGCCATCTGCTCGGCGGTCGCGACCGCTTCGTTGGTCTCGGCGTTGTAGATCGTCGAGAAGATGTGCAGGCGCTTCTCGTCGGAGGACAGCACCTGGCAGGTCGAATAGAGCGCGTCGCCGAGCCTGGCTTCGCCGAGGTTCCGGATGTGGGTCTCGACGGTGTAGTAGCTGTGGCCGTCGCGCACATAGTCGAGATCGACGCCGATCAGACGCAGCAGGCCATCGGTCGTATCGCCGAAGACCTGGAGATAGCGATGCTCGGTCATGTGGCCGTTGTAGTCGACCCAGGCAGCACTGACCTTGGTGTCGACGATGCGCAGCGGCTTGACGTCGCCGAGGTTTGCTTCCGGCTTCTTGGCCTTGGCCCAGAGCTTGGCCTCGAAATCGGCGAGCAGCTTGCCGGCACCCCAGCCTTCGCCACCATTGCCCGATTTCAGCGCATGCATGATGCCGACGAGGTTTTCGTCGCGGATGCGCTCGAGTTCGCGGATCGAGCGGCCGGCGGCCTGTGCGTCCGACTGGGCGCCGATCTTTTCGACGAGCGCATCGTCGAGATCGACGACATCGGTGAACTTCGTCCAGGCCCATTTCAGGCAGGGACCGAACTGGGCGAGGAAGTGGCGCATGCCGGCTTCGCCGCCGGCGATGCGATAGGTCTCGAACAGGCCCATCTGCGCCCAGCGCATGCCGAAGGAATAGCGCATGACGTTGTCGAGCGTTTCGGTATCGCAGATGTCGTCCTGGATCAGCCAGAGCGCCTCGCGCCAGAGCGCCTCGAGCAGGCGGTCGCCGACGAAAGCCTCGATCTCCTTGGCGATGACGACGCCCTTCATGCCGATCTGCTCGACGCCCTGCATGGCGCGCTCGATCGTCGCCTTCGACGTCTTCTTGCCGCCGACTAGTTCGACGAGCGGCAGCAGGTAGACCGGGTTATAGGGGTGCGCCACGAACATGCGCTCGGGATGGTGCATCTCGGCTTGTAGATCGGAGGGCAAAAGACCCGAGGTGGACGAGCCGATCAGCGCATCGGCCTTTGCGGCCGCATCGATCTTGGTGATAACGCCGCGCTTCAGTTCCAGCCGTTCCGGCACGCTTTCCTGAATCCAGTCAGCACCTTCGACCGCTTCCTCGATGCTCTTGCAGAAGGTGAGTTTCCCCTTCGGCGGCAGTGGCGCCATGGTCAGCATGGCGTAGGCGCGCTCAGCATTGGCCATGACTTCGCCAATGATGCGCTCGGCTTCCGGATGCGGGTCGAAGATCTTCACGTCGATGCCGGCAAGCGCGAAACGCGCAACCCAGGCGCCGCCGATAACGCCGCCGCCGACACAGGCTGCTTTGGTGATAAAGCTCATGGTGTTCTGCCCTTGCTCAGCGCTTCGTCAGCTTCAGTTTCTCGCGGACTTCCTTCGGCCCGATGATCTTGGCGCCCATGCCTTCGATGACGCCGACCGCCTTTTCGACGAGCTGGCCGTTGGTGGCGAGCTGGCCCTTGCCGATATAAAGGTTGTCTTCGAGGCCGACGCGGACGTTGCCGCCGGCAAGGACCGCCGCTGCCGGGTAGGCAAGCGCGTTGCGGCCGATGGAGAAAGCCGAGAAGGTCCAGTTATCAGGCACGTTGTTGACCATCGCCATGAAGGTGTTGAGGTCGTCAGGCGCACCCCACGGAATGCCCATGCAGAGCTGGATCAGCACCGGATCCTCGATCAGGCCTTCCTCGGCGAGTTGCTTGGCGAACCAGAGATGGCCGGTGTCGAAGGCCTCGATCTCGGGGCGGACGCCAAGTGCCGTCATCTGGCGCGCCATTTCCCGCAGCATCGATGGCGTGTTGGTCATGACATAATCGCCGAGCGAGAAGTTCATGGTGCCGCAGTCGAGCGTGCAGATTTCCGGCAGGCACTCGGCCACATGGGCGACACGCTCGGTGGCGCCGGCCATGTCGGTGCCCTTCTCGTTGACGGGCAAGGGGCTTTCGACATTGCCGAACACCAGGTCGCCGCCCATGCCGGCCGTCAGGTTCAACACGATATCGATATCGGCGGAGCGGATGCGGTCGGTCACTTCCCGGTAGAGATCGAGCCTGCGGGAGGGCGCGCCGGTTTCCGGATCGCGAACGTGGCAGTGGATCACGGCGGCCCCGGCCTTGGCTGCCTCGACCGCCGCTTCGGCGATCTGTTTCGGCGTGATCGGAACATGGCTGGACTTCGAAACGGTGTCTCCCGAGCCGGTGACGGCACAGGTGATGAATACCTCGCGGTTCATGCTGAGCGGCATTGCTGTCTCCCTTTTATTGAGACCATTACGAGCCAAGAAGGGCGCCGCTGCTTTTCATTATCGGCTGCATCCTATACATTATCGGCGACAGAGCGGAGAAGTTTGGGCATGGATCAGAACGTTTCGCAGGTGCAGCAGGTCGATATCCTGGTGCTGCCGGAGACCAATTTGATCCTCGTTGCCTCCGTCATCGAGCCGATGCGCGCGGCCAACCGCATCGCCGGGCGGCCGCTCTACGACTGGACGATCTACAGCCCGGACGGCGCGCCGATCGAGACAAAGAGCGGCATACCCATCCCCGTCTCGGGCATCTTCCGGCCGCAGCGCGAAACGTCGCCGCTCTTCATCCTCTCGAGCTACAACTGGCAGCGTAGCGCCACCTCGCAACTGAAGATGCTGCTTTCGCAGACTGCCCGGCATCGCGAGCTGATGGCCGGCATTGAGTCCGGCTCATGGCTGCTCGCCGAAACCAGCCTGCTCGACAACTTCAGCGCCACGACCCATTGGGAGGATTTCGAGGATTTCACCACCACCTATCCGCAGGTGACCATGGTGCGCGAACGCTTCGTCATCGACGGCAAGCGCATTACGACCGGCGGTTCGCTGCCGACACTCGACTTGATGCTAGAACTGATCCGCCGCGCGCACGGCTATTCGCTGGCGCTCGAAGTGTCCCGCCTGTTCATCTACGAGCAGGAGCGTACCCGCGGCGACCTCTTGCAGATGCCGGCGATCGGCAACATGCGCATCCTCGATCCGCGCGTCGGCGCCGCCGTCAAGCTGATGGAGGAGACCGTGGAGGCGCCCTTGACGCTGGCGCGGCTTGCCCGGCGTATCGGCGTCAGCACCCGCCATCTGCAGGACCTTTTCCGCGACACGATGGGTGTCGCCCCACATGAACACTATCTGGCGCTGCGTCTCAACGCCGCGCGGCGCAAGGTGATCGAGACGCGCCTGGAATTCGCCGACATCGCGGCGATCTCCGGCTTCAACTCATCCTCCTCCTTCTCGCGCAGCTACCGGGCGCATTACCGCGAAAGCCCGAGCGAAACTCGGCGGCGGCTGAAGCTGAAGACTTGAAGTCGTACTTCAAGTGTTGATTCAAGGAAGAGTTTTTCGGAGTCGTTTCAGGCGCTTGGTGGCGGATGATCAGGAACTGATTCCGAAGCCGGAGCGTCAGATGCGGAGCCTGCTTGCTTTGGTCCACGACAGTCTCTCTCCTCCGTCATTCCTGTGCTTGTCACAGGAATCTCTAGCAGTTCCGCAGGAACTGCGGGACCAGCCCAAGTCCTTGGGCTGAAAAGAGTCTTTTCGATGCGCCGACGCGCGTCGACTAGATTCCTGTGACGAGCACAGGAATGACGGCAAGGGAGATGCATCGGCATACGAGATCTTTGTGCTGTGTACTTCGTGACACCCGCACAGTGTCAGGTCGGCGCGCTCGCCTTCATCATCGAAATCATCAGTTCGCCGATCTCGCCGGCGAAAGCGCCACGCGGCCAGACAAGTGTGAGGGATTGCCGGTAAGCAGGGCCAAGCTGGATCATCGCCGGAGGCCGATGCATCCTTGCGAGCGAGGATTCCGGCAGCACCGAGAGGTAGCCGTGTTGAGCGACGAGGTTGATGATAACAGGAATGGAATCGACTTCGACGAGGGCGATGCGGCGACGCTCGGTCTCATCAAGCGTGTCGTCGAGGAAGCGTGCGGTCTCGCGGCGCAATCCGCTCCTGACGCTTGGCACTGCGATCGGGCAGGCGGCGAGCAACCTTGGCAGGTCGCCTGCGAATGCGGAAAGGACGGAGGCGGGGCCTGCCAGCGCCAGCGGCATCTGCGACACCAGCCGGCCGTCGCAATCCAAGGGGATCTCGGCGACATCGAGAAGGGCGGCGTCGAACCGCCTGCTTCTAAGGCCAGCCAAAAGTTCATCCGCCGTGGTGCTGGATATGTATAGCGGCTGGCGCGGGCGGGTGCGTTGCCAGTTCGCCGTCAGCGCCGCCAGCATGCGGGCGATCTCGCTTTCGGGACCGAGCGGCATGACGGCGCCTAGGCGCCAGGTCGCGGCGTCGCGGCGGAAGCGATCGGCCGATGCGTGTGTCAACCGCGCCCAGATGTCTAGCAGGGCCTCGACCAAGGGAATGATCCGCTCAGCGGTTGCCGTGCCGAGGACACCGCCATGAGAGCGCTCGAACAGGCGGCTGCCGAGATGGCGTTCAAGGTCGGCCATCTGCCGTGTCAGCTGCGGCTGACCGAGGCCGAGCGCCTTGGCGGTGGCGCGGATGCTGCCGGAGCGGGCGATCCGGACGAAGCGATCGAGCGCGACGAGGCCGATCGGCGGCGTGGGATCGATCGCCTCCTTACCTGCCGCCTCCATGATGGCAGCAATCTTGGTCGTTGCCTCCCTGATTTCAGTCGCGCGGGCACGCGCTTCGAGCGTCAGGACGAGTGCGGTTTCTTCTCGCCGGAACAGCGACATGGAGATCGCCTGTTCAAAGCGCTTGATGGCGGCGCTGACGCTTGAAGGCGCGCGTCCGCTGAGCTTGGCGGCGCGGCGGATGCCGCCTTCGCGGAGCACCGCATCGACGATCACGATCGTTGCCAAGTCCATTCGGCGATCCTTCTGCCAGACGAGCGGTACCATGCGCCGATGGCATGTCCATGATTACGCATTGCCCGTTCCAGATTTGGGATATAGCACGAGCGGGCGATAAGCGCATAGCATGCATAAAGCAACCAAGGCCTTGCGAGCGGCGGTTGCGAGACATCAGAGCATCCGCGCACCGTTTCGAAACCGAAGCGAGTCCGGCGCGGAAAGGTATCCATCGGCATGCTGCACCAGGTCAAAACCATCGTTCTCTGCGGGAAACCGCTGGACTTCGCGACGCTCGAGGACATCGGGACGGGAAGGGTTCGGCCGGTGGCCGATGACGGCGGCATGGAACGGGTGGCCGCCGCCCACAAGGTGGTTGCCGAGCGTGTCGCGATGGGGCTTCCCGTCTATGGTTCCAACACCGGCGTCGGCTCGATGAAGGACCGTCTCTGGACGGCCGACGATCTGGCTGAATTCAACAATTCGCTGGTCAGAGCCCATCACTTCGGCACCGGCGAGTTCTTCGCGCCGGCGATCGTGCGCATGGCGATCGCCATCCGCGTCAACACCGCCATGCGCGGCCACACCGGCTGCAGCCCGGATCTGATCCGGGCGTTTCTGTCCCTTCTTGCGTCCGACATCATTCCGGCCGTGCGCCGGCACGGCTCGATGGGCTGCGCCGATATCGGCCTGATGGGGCAGATCGCCTCGGTGCTGACAGGCGTCGGCGAGGCCTACTATCAAGGGCGCCTCGTTTCGGCCGAGACGGCGCTTGCCGAAGCGGGCCTGAAGCCATTCGTCATGCAGCCGCGCGACGCGCTGGCGGCGCTCAGCGTCAATGCCATCTCCTTCGCCGCGGCGGCCAACGTGCTGCGCGAGGCGGCGGCCGCGATCCGCGTGCTGCTCGTCACTGGCGTTATGTCATCCTTAGCGCTTGGCGCGTCGGCCGATCCGTGGCGGGTGGCGGCAACGCTCTCGACCCGCGGCGAGGCGCTGGTCGGCTCCTGGCTCTACGGTCAATCCGGTGTTGCAGACTGGCCGGTGCCGACGGCCATCCACGATCCGCTCAGCCTGCGCATGACCGCCCAGGTGTTCGGCGCCGTCGTCGATACACTGATGGTTGCCGCCGGGCGGCTGGTGGAGGCGACCTATCTCTCCGACGACAACCCGGTGGTGCTCGGCGGCCAGGTGCATTCCTCCGGTGCGTCGCTGCCGTTGACCACAACGCTCTATATCGAAGCGGCACAGATCGCCTTTTCGCATGCGGCGCGCAACGTGCTGAACCGCTGCATCCTTCTGTCGAACGGCGGACGTCGCAATCTCTCGGTCAATCTTGTCGCGCCGGGAGAGGTGGCGACCGGGCTCGGCCCGCTGATGAAGCTCGCCGTCGAGCTCTACATGCGCGTGCAGTCGCTGGCCGTGCCGCTCTCGGCGCAATCGATCGTGGTTGCCGGCGGTCTCGAGGAAGAAGCGACCTTCCTGCCGCTGATCGTCGAGCGCATGGAGACCCAGGTGCGGGACCTGCGCCAGCTTGCCGCCATCGAGGCGATGCTGTCGTCGCAGGCGATCGATCTCGTCGGTGACCAGCCGCAGGGCGTCGTCAAGCGCGCCTACGACCAGACCCGTTCCGTCAGCCCTATGTATCTCAAGGACCGGCCGCTCTCGAAGGAGATCGAGGCGCTGCAGGATGCCTTCACCTGCCACGACCTGCTGCGCTCCTTTGTCGCCACCGCGCCGATGCCCGAGTTCGACGACTTCTTCGCGCTCGGCAAGTGACACAACGAGGAGAACAGCATGTCCGATTTCGATCTCGTTCTGAAAGGCACCGTTGTTCTCCCGCACCGGATCGTCGAGGGCGGGCACGTGGCGGTGCGCGATGGCAAGGTGGTGCATGTCGGCCAGGGGGCGGCACCGGCCGCGCGTGAACGGCATGATCTCGGGAATGCGCTGATCCTGCCCGGCGCCGTCGATGCGCAGGTGCATTCGCTGTCGCAGAAGAACCAGGAGGATTTCATCTGGTCGACGCGATCGGCTGCGGCCGGCGGCGTCACCACCATCGTCGACATGCCCTATGACGAGGGCAATCTCGTCTGCTCGGCTGAAGCGCTACGCCGCAAGATCGACCATGCCGGTCCGCAGGCGCGCATCGACTTCGCGCTTTATGGCACCGTTGACCCAGAGGAGGGGCCGGCGCGCATCGGCGAAATGGTGGAGGCGGGTGTCGCCGCCTTCAAGTTCTCGACCTTCGGCACCGATCCCAAGCGCTTTCCGCGCATTCCGGCAGCGCTCCTTGAAGACTGCTTCCGCGCGATCGCGCCGTCAGGGCTTTCAGCCGGCGTGCACAACGAGGACGACGAGGCGGTGCGGGCGGCGATCGATAAGGTCAAGGCGGCGGGCATCACCGACTACCGCGCCCACGGGCTGTCGCGCCCGCCGCTGACGGAACTGCTTGCCACCAACCAGATTTATGAGACCGGCGCTGCCACGGGCTGCCCCGCGCATGTGGTGCATTGCTCGCTCGGCCGCGGCTACGAGATCGCCGCCGCCTACCGCGCGCAAGGGCACGCCGCGACGATCGAGTGCTGCATCCACTATCTGACGCTCGACGAGGAAAACGACGTTCGCCGGCTCGGCGGCAAGGCCAAGATCAATCCGCCGATCCGCCCGCGCGCCGAGGTGGAAAAGCTCTGGCGGCATGTGGCCGACGGTACGGTGACGATGGTCTCGACCGATCATGTGAGCTGGTCGGAGGATCGCAAGACCAATCCGGACATGCTGGCCAATGCCTCCGGCGTGCCGGGGCTCGAAGCCATGGTGCCGCTCTTCGTCAAGGGCGCGCTGGAGCGCGGAATTCCGCTGACTCGGGCAGCCGAACTGATGACGCTGAACCCGGCGCGGCATTTCCGCCTCGACCATCAGAAGGGCGCACTCGAAGCCGGCAAGGATGCCGATATCATCGTCATGACGCCCGAGCCCTATGTCTATGACGCGGCGGCAAGCGGTCACAACGTTGTCGGCTGGTCGCCCTATAACGGTATCAGGCTGCCCTGGCGGGTATCTGCCACGTATCTG
Source organism: Ensifer sp. 22460 (assembly GCF_052044935.1). Classification (NCBI taxonomy): domain Bacteria; kingdom Pseudomonadati; phylum Pseudomonadota; class Alphaproteobacteria; order Hyphomicrobiales; family Rhizobiaceae; genus Ensifer; species Ensifer sp. 22460. The sequence continues at coordinate 257,951 of NZ_JBQENZ010000003.1, read as the reverse complement.
CGCGGCAGGCTCGCCTTCGATGGTCGCGAGGTGCTTGCCGAGCCCGGTGTTGGGCAATTCGTGCGCCCGTTGCCGACGCTTGCGCTGCAGGAGGCGTAATGATCAAGACGGCCCATAACAAAGTCCCAGCCAACCTGCCGGTCAATGCCGGCCGGATCGCCGGGATCATCAACGGTCTCGCCGGCATAACCGAGCCGGATCGGCCCTATACGCGGCGCGCCTTTACGCCGCTGTTCCTCGAAGGCCGCGCATTTCTCGACCGGCGTTTTCGGGCGGCCGGGCTTGAAACCCGGATCGACGCCGCCGGAAATCTGATCGGCCGGCGCAAGGGGCGCAAGTCGGCGCTCGGCACCATCATGCTCGGCTCCCATTCCGACACGGTGCCGGAGGGTGGTCGTTTCGACGGCATTGCCGGCGTCGCGGCCGCGCTCGAAGTGGCGCGGGCGCTGACCGACAATGGAATCGAGCTCGACCATGACCTGGAGATCGTCGATTTCCTCGCCGAGGAAGTGTCGATCTTCGGCGTCTCCTGCGTCGGCAGCCGCGGCATGGCGGGCGTGCTGCCGGATGGCTGGCTGAGCCGCGCGCAGGGCGAGTTGAGTTTGCGGCAGGGTATCGTCGAGGTCGGCGGCGACCCGTCGCGGCTTTCGGGTTCGAAGCGCTCCGACATCAGGGCCTTTCTGGAACTGCACATCGAGCAGGGGCCGGTGCTCGAAACCGGGCGGCTCGATGTTGGGGTCGTTACCGCCATCTCGGGCATCACTCGCATCGAGATCATCGTCGAGGGGCAGGCCGATCACGCCGGCACGACGCCGATGGGGCATCGGCGCGACGCGTTGATCGCAGCCTCCCGGCTCGTGCTGGAGATCGAGCGGCTGGCGATGGAGTTTTCGCGGGGTGACGGACACTTTACCGCAACGGTCGGCGAATTTGCGATCGAGCCGAATGCGGCGAATGTGGTGCCTTCGCGCGTGCGGTTGTTGATCGACGCCCGCGCCGAGCTGCGCCCGCAGATGGAGCGGTTTCTCGCGACGCTTGGGCCCCTTTGCCAGGCTCTCGCCGAGGCATCGGGCGTGACGATCGCGCCTGCCAACGTGATTTCCGACAATCATCCGACGCCGGGTGACGCGCTGCTGCTTTCGACGCTCGAAGAAAGCTGCGACGCGATCGGCGCGAAGCATCGGCGCATGGCGTCCGGGGCCGGGCACGACACAGCCTGGATGGGCCGCATCACCCGCTCGGCGATGATCTTCATTCCCTGCCTCGGTGGGCGCTCGCATGCGCCGGAGGAATGGGCGGAAAACGACGACATCGCGCTTGGCGCCGCGGTTCTCTTCGATGCGGTGAAGAGGCTCGACAGACGATTGCAGGAGAAGGTGTGAGATGGGCCGGATACTGAAGGAAAAGGACGTCGAGGCGGCGGTCAAAGGTGGGTCCGTCTATGCGGCGGGCGGTGGCGGCTGGGCCGACCATGGGCGCATGCTTGGCTATGCGGCGGTCTCGATCGGCAAGCCGGAGCTGGTGTCGATCGACGAGCTCGACGCCAACGACTGGGTGGCGACGGCAGCGGCCATCGGCGCACCCGCCTCGACCACGCCCTGGGAAATGCGCGGCGTCGATTACGTCAAGGCGGTGCAACTGTTGCAGGAGGCGCTCGGTGAGAAGCTTTCTGGCCTGATCATCGGCCAGAACGGCAAGTCCTCGACGCTGAACGGCTGGCTGCCTTCGGCGATCCTCGGCACCAAGGTGGTCGACGCGGTCGGCGATATCCGCGCGCATCCGACCGGCGACATGGGCTCGATCGGCCTTGCCGGTTCACCCGAACCGATGATCCAGACGGCGGTCGGGGGAAATCGCGAAGAGAACCGCTATATCGAGCTGGTGGTGCGCGGCGCCACCGCCAAGGTCTCGCCGGTCCTGCGCACCGCGTCGGACATGTCGGGCGGCTTCATCGCGTCGTGCCGCAATCCGGTGCGCGCGTCCTACGTGAAAGCCAATGCGGCGCTCGGCGGCATTTCGCTGGCGCTGGCTCTGGGTGAGGCGATCATCGCGGCGGAGGCCAAAGGCGGCAGCGCCATCATCGACGCGATCGTCAAGACGACCAATGGCGCGATCCTAGCCGAAGGTACGATCACCGACAAATCGGTCGTCTATACCAAGGAAGCCTTCGACATCGGCACCGTTACGCTGGGGACGGGCGCTGACTCGACGGTATTGCACGTGATGAACGAATACATGGCGGTTGACTCTGCGGAAGGCCGGCGGCTTGCGACCTTCCCCGACGTCATCACCACGCTGTCGCCGGAGGGCGAGCCTTTGAGCGTCGGCCAGCTTCAGGTGGGCATGAGGATCTTTGTTCTGCATGTGCCGAAGACGGTGGTCCCGCTTTCGTCCAGCGTGCTCGACCCGACGGTTTATCCGTCTGTCGAAAAGGCGATGGGCATCGAGCTTGCCCGCTACGCGCTTTCCGAAAGCTGATGGGAGCGATGCCATGGCGCGTGATGCCGGGCTTGAGGAACTGATACGGGAGGAACTCGGCGAGCGAGCCGGCCTTTCGGAAAAGGCGATGTTCGGCGGCTGGGCCTATTTGCTGCATGGCAACCTGCTCCTTGGCGCACGCGAGGGTTCGCTGCTGGTGCGGCTCGGCAAGGGCAATGACGGCTGGGCGCTTGCGCTGCCCGATATCGAGCTGATGGTGATGAACGGACGCGCGATGCATGGCTGGGTGCGCGCGGGTGCGGATGCCTATGGCGACGATGCCTTGCGCCGGCGGCTGCTCGATGGGGCGATTGCCTTCGTCGAGACGCTGCCGCCGAAGTGAAGGTTGGTGGTCTGCCCGCCAATAAGTGTTGGCGGGGTTGCCCCTCACCCTAACCCTCTCCCCGCAGGCGGGGAGAGGGGACGTGGCCGCCATTCTCCGCAGTGCGTGTGGCACGCGGTGCGCCATTCACCGGCCGATCGTGGAAGGGGAAACGGCCGCGGTTCGCATTCGGCAACCGAGGCAAACGCAACGCCATCCCCTCTCCCCGCAAGCGGGGAGAGGGCTAGGGTGAGGGGCAGCGACTCCCGCCGACGTAAATGGGGGCAGCGACCTTCTGCCGACATGAATGAGAGGGGCAATCACCCCGCCGAGACAACAATGAGGAACAGGACAATGCCCAAGGCCAACCCCCGTCACCCTGGTTTCCCGATCCCCGGCGGGCCGGAGCTGCGCGCCAAGGGCTGGCGGCAGGAGGCGCTGCTGCGGCTGCTCGAAAATGTGCTCTCCGTCGGCGAGGATCCGGACAATCTCGTCGTCTATGCCGCCCTCGGCAAGGCGGCGCGCAACTGGCCGGCGCATCGCGCCATCGTCAAGGCGCTCACCGAGATGGACGAAGACCAGACGCTCATCATCCAGTCGGGCAAGCCGGTGGGGCTGTTGAAGACCCATGCCAAGGCGCCGCTCGTCATCATGGCCAACTGCAACATCGTCGGCCAATGGGCGAAGGCCGAGGTGTTCTACGAATTGCAGCGCAAGGGGCTGATCTGCTGGGGCGGGCTGACGGCCGGCGCCTGGCAATATATCGGCAGCCAGGGGGTGATCCAAGGCACCTACGAGATTTTCATGCGCATCGCCGAGCGCCGATTCGGCGGCGATCTCTTCGGTCGTTTCGTGCTGACGGCGGGTCTCGGCGGCATGGGCGGGGCGCAGCCGCTAGCCGGCCGCATGGCGGGGGCTGCGATCCTCTGCGTTGACATTGATGCGGAGCGGGCGAAGAAGCGCCGGGAGATCGGCTATCTCCAGGAGATCGCGCCGGATCTCGATGCGGCGCTGGCGATGATCGACGCGGCCGTGAAGGAGAAGCGCGCGCTTTCCGTCGGCCTCGTCGGCAATGCGGCGGAAATCTACCCGGAAATCGCACGGCGCGGCATCGTGCCCGACGTGGTGACCGACCAGACCTCGGCGCATGATCTCGTCTACGGCTACGTGCCGAAGGGCATGAGCCTCGACCAGGTGAAGTCGCTGCGCGATGACGGCCAGGGGCAATTGATGGCGGCAAGCCGTGCCTCGATCGTCGAACACGTCAAGGCGATGCTCGACTTCCAGAAAAAGGGCTCGGAAGTCTTCGACAACGGCAACCTGATCCGCACCCAGGCCCGCGAGGGCGGCGTTGCCAATGCCTTCGACATTCCGATCTTCACCGAAGCCTATCTCAGGCCGCTTTTTGCCCGCGCCATCGGGCCGTTCCGCTGGATGGCGCTGTCAGGCGAGGAGAGCGACATCGCCCGCATCGACGACCTTTTGCTGGAGATGTTCCCGGACAACAAGATCATCACCAACTGGATCAAGCTCGCACGTCAGCATATCCCCTTCGAGGGCCTGCCGGCCCGCATCGCCTGGCTCGGCCATGGCGAGCGCACGGCACTGGCGCGGCGCGTCAACGAGCTGGTCGCATTCGGCGAACTCAAGGGACCGATCGCGTTCTCGCGCGACCATCTCGATGCCGGCGCCATGGCGCACCCGAACATCATGACCGAGCGGATGAAGGACGGATCGGACGCGATCGCCGACTGGCCCTTGCTCGACGCCATGCTGCTCTGCTCGTCGATGGCCGATCTCGTCGTCGTGCATTCCGGCGGCGGCGGCTATGCCGGCTATATGACCAGCTGCGGCGTGACCGTCGTTGCCGACGGCACGGCTGAGGCCGACGAGCGGCTCGACCATGCGCTCACCAATGATACCGCTCTCGGTGTCATCCGCTATGCCGATGCCGGCTACGACGAGAGTTTCGAGGAGATTGCTGCCAAGGGCATCGGGCATGTGAAGGTGTGAGACGAGGCGTGAGAGGTTTCCCGAGTGGAGCCTCAATAAATCCTTGATTCGAGCCGTTTTAATCTGTGCGCCTGGTGATTGCGAGTGCATGAAGCAAAAACATGAAATGTAGAAATAGTGCGGAAAAAGTAGATGTAGCGATATTTGAAACTGTCTTGTGAAGGCCGAGCATAGTAAACTGGCCTTTGTCAACAAGAATTCCGTCAGAGTCTGTAATAGATACCGCCGGCGATCCGGATCCAAAATAATATATATAGAAAACAAATGCTATAATAGAATTTACGAATATCATGTCTGAGATCATCAATGATCTAAAAATAGTATAATTAGATATTGAACCAGAGATGTTGTTAATAAGTTCAACTATGGCAAATATTATCGCTAGCCAAGCGGTGAGAAGTGCAGACCTCAAGAATATTCCAAATATAATTGGCATTGCCATGTGTTGAGAAAAATAAACAATACCAGCGTCAATGATAAATGCCATAAATAGTACAAATATTATGCATAGAAATCTGATGAATAAGATAGTTGAGGTGCGCTGCATATTCCATCCAGGTGGAAACTACGCTCATAATGCGAGTTTTTTCACTTTATTTCAGGGGTGCCCGAGCCTCAGAAATACCGCCTGCCATTCGCCAGTCACCATCTGCAGAAGTACAGTCGTGTCCGACTTAAATGATTATCGCGAGAATGGAGACGGCTCCAATTATCAGAAAGGACGTTAAGAGGCGCTTATTTCCCCTTTTCTTGATGTTCCTAATGAGCACTTCAAAATTAGTTCCGTCAATGGTCTGGCTGACGGATTTATGGCGAGACGCGTTGAGCCCCGCAACCGGACGGGCACGTACTATCTACGCCTTGGTGCAAGGCGTGGCGCGGGACGGTTCCGGAGGCTTGATAAGGTCGCCTCCCTCATCTCTGTGCTTGTCACAGAGATCCAGCGGTGCCGCGTCGGTGGCGCGAAAGGCACTTTCGATCAGGCGTTCTCAAGAGTCATTCACGGCGCGGACGCGCCGTGGCTGGATTTCTGTGACAGGCACAGAAATGAGGGAGGGGAGGAGGCGCTCCAAGCCCAACTGCATGAGGGGAACGCGCGATTGCCGCACCTCGCGACATCGGGAGGATGCTACGTCAGCATCTTCACACCACCGTCTCGCCACCGTCGACCACGAGGATCTGGCCGGTCATGTAGGAGGAGCGGTCGGAGACGAGGAAGAGGATCGACTCGGCGATCTCGTCGACACTTGCCCAGCGGCCGAGCGGCACCTTTTCGCGGATATAGGATTCGATCGCGCCGCGCCCGCCCATCTGGGCGATGAAGGGCTCGTTGAAGGGCGTATCGACCCAGCCGGGGCAGAGCGCGTTGACCCGGATGCCGTGGCGTGCGTAGTCGCCGGCCATCTGCTTGGTCATGGCGATGACGGCGTGTTTGGTGGTCGTATAGGCGATCATCTCGCGATCATAGAGCACGCCTGAGGAGGACGAGGTATTGACGATGACGCCGCGGCCGGCCCCCCTCATCGACGGCATGACGAGGCGTGCGGCCATGAAATGGGCGCGGACGTTGAGGTTCCAGGAGCGATCAAAGCCTGCGACCTCGACTTCTTCGAGATCGCCCGCCACTTGAGCGCCGGCATGGTTGTGCAGGATGTCGATGCGGCCGTGGCGATAGAGGATATCGGCGATACCATCGCTGAGCGCTGAGTCATCCGTCACGTCGATGGCAAGCGCCTCGGCGCTGCCGCCCTTGGCGGCGATCGCCTCGACGGCGGTGCTGGCAGCCGCAAGGCTGCGGTCGACGACGACGACATGGGCGCCCTCGCGCGCCATGATGGCAGCACCCGCCTGACCGATCCCGGAGCCGGCTCCGGTCACGATCGCGACCCGGTCTTTCAGGATCATGGTTTCACTCCCCGGATTTTGTTTTCTTCTCTCGCATCAGGATGCGGGCGGTCAGGATCAGAAGCAGCGAGGCGACAAGCACCAGCGTCGCGATCGCGTTGATCTCGGGCGTCACGCCGCGGCGGATCGAGGCGAAGACGTAGATCGGTAGCGTGGTTTTCGAGCCCGCGACGAAGAAGGCGATGATGAAATCGTCGAAGGAGAAGGTGAAGGCCAGAAGAAAGCCGGCGAGGATCGACGGCAGGATCTGCGGCAGCACGATCAGCCGGAAGGTCGTGAGCGGTGTCGCGTAAAGGTCGCTCGAAGCCTCGACGATATCGCGGCCGAGGCTGGCGATGCGGGCCTTCACGATCATCGTCACCAGCGCCATCGAGAACAGGCCGTGGGCGGCGATGATCGAGCCGTAGCCGAGGCCGAGCTGCGGCGGCTGATCGCCCGGCCAGATGGTGGCGAGCGCCGGATTGATGAAGGAGAAGACGGCGACCAACGCCACCAGCGTCGCGATGCCGATGACGACGCCGGGCACGACGATTGCCGCTGCAAAGAGCGCATCGAAGATCGCCCGGTTGCGCGGCGCCAGCCGCTCCATGCCAAGGGCCGCCATGGTGCCGAAGATCGCCGCAAGCGTGGCGCTGGTGAAGGCGATCAGCAGGCTGTTCTGCAAGGCCGAGACCAGGAAGGTGTTGCCCAGCGCCTTGCCGTACCAGGCGGTCGAAAACCCGGTGAACTCGCTGGCGTTGCGCCCGGCGTTGAAGGAGAACAAGACGACGAGGGCGATCGGCGCGTAGAGGAAGAGATAGACGGAGGAGATGAAGGCGCGCATCAGACGAGATCCACCTGTCTTGTGCCGGCAACGCGGAAGGCAATGCGCATCGCCACCATCAGGATCACCACGACGACGGCAACCAGGGTGACGGCGATCGCCGAGCCGAAGGGCCAGTTTCGCGATTGCAGGAAGAGATCGACCAGCGCATTGCCGATGAAGAACACCTTGCCACCACCGAGCAACTGCGGGATCAGATATTCGCCAAGAAGCAGGATCGTCACCAGGGCGACGCCGGTCATGACGCCGGGCAACGACAGCGGCAGCGTGACGCCGAAGAAGGTCGAAACGGGTTTTGCACCGAGATCGGCGGAGGCTTCAAGCAGCCGGCGATCGAGTTTTTCGAGGCTGACATAAATCGGCATGATCATCAGCGGCAGGTAGCCGTAGACGATGCCAAGAAGGACTGCGCCCGGCGTGTTCAGCATCCTCACGTCCTCGATGCCGATCATCGAGAGCAGGTTCGGAATGCCACGCGAGCCGAGGATATACATCCAGGCATAGGTGCGCACGAGCAGGCTGGTCCAGAAGGGTACGACCACCAGCGATACGAGGATCAGCCGGTAGCGCGGGTTCGCCTTGACCGCGAGGTAGTAGGCGACCGGATAGGCGATCAGCAGGCAGGCGAGCGCGCCGATCGGCGCGAGAACGAGCGTGTTCCAGAAGGCCGCCGCACGTGTCGGCAGGTTGGCGAACTGGGCAAAGGTGAAGGCCGCCTGATAGCCGCCTTCCGGTGCGCGCTCGCCGAAGGCAAACACCAGCATGGCGATGAAGGGCAGCACGAGGAAGATCATCAGCCAGGCCGCCGCCGGCGCCACCAGCGCCGCCGTCACCAGGTTTCTCTTCGTATTCGTCGCCGCGGGCATAAAGGTCATCCGTTCGAGTTTCAGTCGTGTTTCGGTCTGCTTGGCGCGGTGAGGGAAAATGCCCCTCTTCTGTACACAGTGGGTAAGCGCCCCTCATCCGGTCTGCCGGCCACCTTCTCCCCGCTTGCGGGGCGAAGGACACTCGTGGCCCTCGCTCGGTCCCTCTCTTCCGACAGAATCAAGAGGGCAGGGAGCTCGCCGCTTGTTCCTTCTCCCCGCAAGCGGGGAGAAGGTGCCGGCAGGCGGATGAGGGGCAATTTCCAGGTTCAAGCCGACTTGAAGCGCGCCATCAGTTCGGCGCGGCCGGGGTCGGTGAGCGTCACGGCGGCGCCGAATTCGAGCGGGGTCAGCGATGCCTCGTCCGGATAGACGATCTTGTTGCCGGTCACGTCGGCCGGCAGCAGCTTCAGCACGCGGCTGTCGGTGGTCGGTGCGCCGTTGGCGATGTGCTCCTTCATGGCGTTTTCCGGCGCCATCAGATAGTTCAGCAGGGCATAGCCGGCGGCCTTGTTGGCGGCACTCTTCGGGATCGCGTAGAAATCCGACCAGATTTCACCACCGTCCTTGCCGAGCACGAACTGGATTTCCGGCATGTCGCGGTTGAGCTGGGCGCCGTCATTGGTCCAGCACATGGTCATCCAGGCATCGGTCGCGCGCATCGACGGCTGGTAGTCGCTGTTGATGGCGTAGAGATGCGGCTTCACCTTGATCAGCAGCTCCTCGGCCTTGGCTAGTTCGTCCGGCTTGATCGAGTTGAAGGAAAACCCAAGCGATACCAGCGCATTGCCGATGGTGGTGAGCTGGTAGTCGTGGACCATGGCGCGGCCGTCGGCCTCGGTCATGGCGATCTCGAAGAAGTCCTTCCAGCTGGTCACCGGCGTCTTGATCTTTCCGGAGTTGAGCGCGATGCCGGTTGTGCCCCAGTTCTTCGGCACGGCATAGGTCTTGCCGTCGACGACGCCTTCGTTTGTGAAGCGCGCCGTCTCGGTCGAGGCGTCGTAATTCGGCAGCTTCGACAGATCGAGCTCGTCGATGAGGCCGAGCTTCACATAGGTGGAGATCGTGTAGTTGGTGGGAACGAAGAGGTCCCAACCGGTGCCGCCGGCCTGGAGCTTCGCCAGCATTTCCTCGTTGGAGCCGAAGACATTGACCTCGACGGCAACGCCGGTTGCCGCCTGGAAGGCCTCGAACGTCGCGGGGTCATGGTAGTTCGGCCAGGTGGCGATCGACATCTGCGTGCCGAGATCGCCGGCGAAGGCGGTGGAATTGAAGAGGCCCGGCTGGCGCGCGAGAACTGCGGTCGCAAGCCCGAGGCCGGTGACGCCGAGGAAGTGGCGGCGCGTAACCGAGCCGCGCTTCAGGCGCATCAGTTCGTCCGAGAGCTGATCGGCGGTGATAGGGGCATTTTCTCTGTACCATTTGCTCATGACGCTGTTCCCTTTATCGTTTGACGTTCATGCGTAGGCGGCAGAACCGGCTTGGTGAGGCCGGGAGAGTTCAGGCTGGAAAGACGTGCAGCGCGTTCGGATCGAAGGCGAGGCCGACCTTTTCGCCGGGCTCCACCAGTTCGCTGTCGCCGAGCGTGCGACGGTCGGCCGTCACCAGGAAATCGCCGAGCCCGTCGACCGCGACGGAGTATTCGACGGCTGAGCCCAAAAAGATCCGGTGAGTGACGGTGCCGGCAAGCGCGTCTGCGCTGGCGGCGCCGTTGCGCGTCAGGCGGATCGCTTCGGGCCTGAGCGCCACCGTTGCCGCACCCTTCGTTCCATTGACGGCAGGGGTGGCGAAGCGGGCGCCGTTGGCAAGGACAAGCGACGAGGCGCCGTCGACGGTCGCATCGATGCGGTTGGTCTTGCCGACGAAATCGGCGACGAAGAGGCTTGCGGGACGATCGTAGATCTCCTGCGGCGGGCCGACCTGGACGATGCGGCCGGCATTCATGACGCAGACAAAATCGCTCATCGACAGCGCTTCTTCCTGATCGTGGGTGACGAGCACGAAGGTGATGCCGAGCTCGCGCTGCAGCGTCTGCAGCTCGATCTGCATGGCGGTGCGCAACTTCTTGTCGAGGGCCGCCAGCGGCTCGTCGAGCAAAAGCACCTTCGGCTTGTTGACGATGGCGCGGGCAAGCGCCACGCGCTGCTGCTGGCCGCCGGACATTTCGTGGATGCGGCGTTTGCCGAAGCCGCCGAGCCGCACCATTTCCAGCGCCTCCTGGGCGCGGCGGGAAATCTCGGCGCTGGCGATGCGCGGCCGCATCTGCCTCAAGCCGTAGGAGACGTTCTGCTCGACATCGAGATGGGGAAACAGCGCATAGTGCTGGAACACCATGTTGACCGGGCGGCGGTAGGCGGCAACACCGTTCATCGGCTCGCCGCTGATGAAGACCGTGCCCTCGCTCGGCTGCTCGAAGCCGCCGATCATGCGCAGGCAGGTGGTCTTGCCGCAGCCGGAAGGCCCGAGAAGCGCCATGAAGGCGCCACGCGGCACCTCGAGATTAATGTCCGATACGGCCGTCACGGCGCCATAACGTTTGGCGACCGAACGGAATTCGATGTCGTTCGTCGAAGCGGATGTCACGTCTGTTCCCTGCGGTTGTTTTCGGATGCAGCCAGGAATCTCCCGTCCTGGCACTCCACCGTCATTGATACGCAGCCTAGTCAGCGCGCACCCTGCCGGTATATACCCCGAGAGAGGTATTTCAACGTGGAATGCTCTGTGTGAGGAGTATACCCCGGAGCAGGAAATATCGGCCGGGAGGGCGGTTTGAGCGTCGATCTCGAGGGGCTTTTTCAGGTCATGGCACCGTTGGTGGCAGGTCCTGCGCTAGACGACGAGGCGGTCGGCACCGCCTATCGGCGGCTGATGTCGACGCTGATGACCTTCGACTATGTGGTCGTCTTTGCCTATCGCGGCAAGGAACGGCCGATCGATCTCTTCAGCACCTTCAACGCCAAGGATCATGTGCTTTTCGTCAGCCTCTACCAGGCGGGGCCCTATCTGCTTGACCCGTTCTACCATGCGGCGTCACAGGGCAAGCCGGGCATCTGGCGGATGCGGGAGCTTGCGCCCGATCGGTTCTTCTCCTCGGAATACTACCGCACCTACTATGTGCAGACCGGGCTTGCGGAGGAAGTCGGCTTCTTCGTGCCGGTCGACGAGCAGATCACCGTCGTGCTGTCGCTGATGCGGCGCGAGGCGACGGGGCCGTTCAGCCCGGCGGAGTTTGCGCTGTTGAAGAAGGTCGAGCCGCTGGTCTCGGCACTGGTGCGCCATCATTGGGCGGGTCTCGGCCGACGGTTCGATGCGGCGCTGGCGAAAACCGGCCGCAGCCGCCGCAAGGCGACGCATCCACCGGCCGATGGCGTCTGGCAGCATCTCAATCTGACGGAGCGGGAATCCTCGATCATCGAACTGGTTCTGCAGGGCCATTCGTCGGAATCGATCGGCCTCAGGCTCGGCATCTCCACCGGTACGGTCAAGGTTCACCGCCGGAACGTCTACCGCAAGCTCGGCATTTCCTCGCAGACGCAATTGCTGTCGCTGTATCTGAGAAACCTCGGGCAGTAAGCCGTGTAGGCGCCGCCCATCACTGCATGCCCGCCCGTAGCGGCGCCCCGACGGCGCGCCGCGCCGGTCGATGCCGGCTCTCCCAATCCCATTCCTCCACAAACGTGATCGATCGTGCGGCTGATCGCTATTGACATTTTTTGCACGCCATGAAATTTCTTTCATTAACGGATAAAAATATCACGCGGTGCAAAATTTATCATGCAACGCAACAAGGACCGGGTGGAGACAATGACGATTGGCGGGACAGGTATTCGTGACGACGAGACCAGCATGGCGACGCGGGCGGCCTGGCTGCACTATGCCGGCGGACTGACGCAGGCGGAGGTCGCCAAGCGACTCGGCCTTACATCGCTCAAAGCCCACCGGCTGATCATGAAGGCCAACCAGGAAGGGCTGGTGAAGGTCTATATCGACGGCGAAGTCTCCGAATGCGTCGAACTCGAGCAGGCGCTTTCGGCCCGCTTTGGCCTCGACTATTGCGAGGTGGTGCCGGACTTCGATTCCGACGATCTGCCCCTGAAGGCGCTCGGCATTTCCGGCGCGCAGTTCCTGAAGCGCGAGATCGAGCGCGGCGAGACGGCACTGGTCGGCGTCGGCCACGGCCGCACGCTTGCCGCTTGCGTCGAGTATCTGCCGCGCATGACAAGCGGCAACACCCGCTTCGTCTCGCTGCTCGGCGGTCTCACCCGCAAGTTTTCGGCCAACCCGCATGACGTGATCCACCGGCTCGCCGAACGCACCGGTGCTGAAGCCTATGTCATGCCGGTGCCGTTCTTCGCCAACACGGTCGAGGATCGTGACGTGCTCTTCAGCCAGCGCGGCGTGCGCGAGGTCTTCGATCTCGCCAAGACCGCCGACCTGCTGATGGTCGGCATCGGCACCGTCGAGCGAGAGGCGTCGCTGGTCTCGACCAGCATGATCGAAATGAGCGAGATCGAGGAGATCCAGAAGGGCGGGGCGATGGGCGAACTGCTCGGCCATTTCTTCGACGAGAACGGCCGGCCGGTCGAGACCGCGCTTTCGGACCGAACCTTCACGCTCAGCCGCGACGACCTGAAGAACCGCCGCACGGTTGCCGTGGCCGGCGGCAAGATCAAGGTGCCGGCCATTCGCGCCGTGCTCGCAAGCGGGCACCTGAGCGGCCTCATCACCGACGAGCGGACTGCACGGGCGCTTGCCGCTGAGAGCGCATGAGGCGCTGAACATTCGGGGCCATTGCGGAGGGCAGGGAGGATCTGCCGTCCAGGCCTTAAAGGGAGGAATACCGGTGGGGTAGCCGGCAGTCGCAATCATACCCGCAACGGAGGAGAAGACGAATGTACGAGAAGGAGAAGGACCTCATCAGCGCATTCCTGCGTGGGGAGGTGGACCGCCGTGGCATGCTCAAGGGATTGGGTGCCGCAGGCCTGACCGCCGGCACGGCCGGCACGTTGTTCAACATGATGTCGACCCGGGCGCTTGCTGCCGATTTCGACTGGAAGGCGCATTCCGGCAAGAAGCTGAAGCTGCTTTTGAACAAGCACCCTTACGCCGACGCGATGATCGCCAACCTGCAGGCCTTCAAGGATCTGACGGGCATCGAGGTCACCTATGACGTGTTCCCGGAAGACGTCTATTTCGACAAGGTGACGGCGGCGCTGTCGTCGGGATCGGCAGAATACGACGCCTTCATGACCGGCGCCTACATGACCTGGACCTATGGTCCGGCCGGCTGGATCGCCGACCTCAACGAATGGATCAAGGATCCGGCCAAGACCAACCCCAACTACAACTGGGACGATTTCCTTGCCGGCGTGAAGAACTCCTGCGCCTGGAACGGCCAGCCGGGCGGAGCGCTTGGGTCGGAAGACGCCAAGCAATGGTGCATTCCGTGGGCGTTCGAACAGAACAACATCACCTATAACCGCGAGATGTTCGACAAGGCCGGCGTCGAATTGCCGAAGAACCTCGACGACATGATCGCGGTTGCGGCCAAGCTGCAGAAGGACATCGGCGGCATTTACGGCATCGGCGTGCGTGGTTCGCGCTCCTGGGCGACGATCCATCCGGGCTTCCTGTCGGGTTATGCCAACTTCAACCAGAAGGACCTGAACGTCGGCGCGGACGGCAAGCTGTCGGCAGCGATGAACACCGACGGTTCGAAGGCCTATCACGCCAAGTTCGTGCAGATGATCCAGGAAAGCGGCCCGAAGGACTGGTCGACCTATACCTGGTACCAGGTCGGCACCGACCTCGGCGCCGGCGCATCGGCCATGATCTTCGACGCCGATTGCCTGGGCTACTTCATGAACGGCGGCGACAACAAGATGGCCGGCAAGCTCGGCTATGCCGCCTTTGCCGCAAACCCGGAGGCCACGGCCTCGACGCCGAACATCTGGATCTGGTCGCTCGCCATGTCCAACTTCTCCAGGGATAAGGACGCCACCTGGTACTTCCTGCAGTGGGCTTCCGGTCCCGAACATGCGCTGTTCGGCGCCACAAAGATGGACTTCGTCGATCCTGTTCGCCAGTCGATCTGGAAGGACGAGATCTTCCGCGAGAAGCTGAACGGCAAGTATCCGGGTTACGTCGAAATGTTCGACGCCTCGGCCGCCGGCGCCTCCATCAAGTTCACGCCGCAGCCGCTGTTCTTCGACGTCACCACCGAATGGGCGGCGACGCTGCAGAAGATGGTCGCCAAGCAGGTGCCTGTCGATGAAGGTCTCGACCAGCTTGCAGAAAGCATCAACCGCCAGCTCCAAGAGGCGGGTCTCGGCTGATAGGCCTCCCAAGCGATGCCCGGCGCTGACAAGCGCCGGGCACCCGAGATGCCGGCTGAGCCGGCCTGTTGCGACCGGTTTGAGGTTGCACCGAAATCAACCCGAGATGCCGAGGGACTGGCGCGGCGCCTATAGGCTCCCGCGTGCCGCGTGCTCTTTAAAGACTTCAGGAACGGAGCTCGACATGGCTTCAACAGAAACCCTCCGCAGACCGGCCTCCGGTTTCAGGATCAGCAGGAAGATGCTTCCCTACGTGCTGAGCCTGCCGGCGTTGCTCGTCTGCATCGGCATCCTCATCCCGTTCTTCACGGCAGTGATCTATTCCTTCCAGCGCTACCGGCTGAGCCAGCCCTGGAGCCGCCAGTTCAACTGGGGCGAAAACTACCTCAACTTCTTCACCGACCCGGCCTTCTGGAACACGCTCAAGGTGTCGCTGCTTTATGCCGGCCTCACCGTGACGCTGGAACTGCTGCTCGGCCTTGGCATCGCGCTGCTGCTGCAGCGGCGCTCGACCATCAACAACTTCATCTCGATCATGCTGCTTCTGCCGCTGATGATCGCGCCGGCGCTGGCCGCGCTGATGTGGAAGCTGATGACCAATCCGAGCTTCGGCATTCTCAGCTATCTCGCAAGCCTGATCGGCCTGCATGATTTCCGCTGGGCGTCCTCGCCGGACACCGCGCTTCTGACCGTCGTTCTCGTCGATATCTGGGTCTACACGCCCTTCATCATGATCCTGCTGCTGGCGGGTCTGCGCTCGCTGCCGACGCAGCCTTTCGAGGCGGCGGCCCTCGACGGCGTGCCGCGCAGCTTCGTCTTCTTCCGCATCACGCTTCCGATGCTGACGCCCTATATCCTGACGGCGACGCTGTTCCGGCTGCTCGACAGCATCCAGCAGTTCGACATCATCTATGCGATGACGCAAGGCGGACCCGGCAACACGCTCACCGTCTTCCAGGTCGAGGCCTATCTCAACTTCTTCCAGTCGACCAATGTCGGTCGTTCGGCAGCGCTTCTGATCATCCTGTGGGCGATCACCTACACGCTGTCCAACGTCTTCATCAAGAACTGGCTGCGGCTGCGCGAACGCGCTCGCGGCGAAGCTTAAGGGAGGGACCAATGGAAACCATGTCTCCGCTCGAACGGGTCTTGCGCGGTCTCGCCCTCACGCTCGTCGTGGTCTTCTTCATGTTCCCGATCTTCTGGATCTTCCTGATGTCGTTCCAGACGAACGAGACGATCCTCGCCATCCCACCGTCGATCGTGTTCTCGCCGACGCTCTCGAACTATGCGGCGCTGATCACCGGCAAGCTGCAGACGGCGGCCGGTACGCTCGACATCGCCTTCATGCGCAATCTCGGCAACTCGATCTTCCTGTCGGTCGCCTCCGTTGCCGTAGCGCTCGTGCTCGGCGTGCCCGCGGCCTATGCGTTTGCCCGCCACAAGTTCAAAGGTTCGGAGGACATCGCGTTTACGCTGCTGTCCTTCCGCTTCGCGCCGCCGCTCCTGGTGCTACTGCCGCTGACGCAGTATTTCCAGTGGCTCGGCCTCTCCAACACCTATTTCGGCCTGATCTGGGTCTACCAGCTCATCTGCCTGCCACTCATCCTCTGGATCGTGCGCGGCTACTTCGAGGATATCTCGGCCGACGTCGAATATGCCTATCGCATCGCCGGCCATTCTTGGTTTGCGACCTTCCGCAAGATCGCCCTGCCGCTCGCCGGACCCGGCATTGCCGCCGCCGGCCTGCTCGCCTTCATCTTCGCCTGGAACAACTTCGTCTTCGCGCTGGTGCTGGCGTCCGCCGACAAGCAGCCGGTGACGGTGGGCGCGCTCGCCTTCGTCACGTCCTCGGGCATCCAGTACGGGCAGATCGCCGCCGCCATCGTGCTTTCGGTCACGCCGACGCTCGCACTTGCACTCTACGCCCAGCGCTACCTCGTCGAAGGCCTGTCGCTCGGCGCGGTGAAAGGGTAACTCATGACCACGCTGCAACTGAAGAATATCGTCAAGCGCTACAAGAGCCAGACGGTTCTCGACGACTTGACTCTCGACGTCGCCGATGGCGAGCGGCTGGTGCTTTTCGGCCCCTCCGGCGCCGGCAAGACGGTGCTGCTCCGGCTGGTGGCCGGGGTCATCGAGCCCGACGAGGGCCGGGTGCTGATCGGTGGCGAGGACATGACCGACGTCGATGCCGAGCATCGCGGCGTCGGCATGGCCTTCCAGAACTTCGCGCTCTTCCCGCACATGAGCGCCTTCGACAACATCGCAAGCCCGCTGACGGCGACGCGATCGTCGAAGGAGAAGATCGCCGCCGGCGTGCAGAAGGTCGCGAAACTGCTCAAGATCGACCATGTGCTGACGCATCATCCGAAGGCGCTTTCCAACGGCCAGAAGCAGAGAACGGCACTTGCCCGCGCGCTCGTCGGCTCGCCGCCGCTCTTGCTGCTGGACGATCCCTTGCGCAACGTCGACGCCAAGCTCCGCTTCGAGATGCGGCTGGAACTGCCGCGGCTGCTCGCGGCGCAAGGCGCCACCGTCGTCTACGTCACCCAGGACTACAAGGAGGCGATGGCGCTCGGTGACCGCATCGCCGTCATGGCTGCCGGCCGCATCCGCCAGGTCGGAACGCCGCAGGAAATCTACAATGCGCCGGCCGATATCGAGATCGCGCGGCTCTTCGGCGATCCCACCATCAACCTGCTCGACGTGGTGCCGCAGTGCAGCGGCGAGGGCGTGTTCGTCGAGCTCTCCAATGTCCGGGTACGCCTTGCCGATTATGATGCCGATGTCGCGGGTAAGGAATGCGTCCTCGGCCTGCGGCCGGAGGCGATCAGCTTTGCCGATGCCGTTGCACCCGGCGCGATCCCCGTGACGGTGGAGGCGGAAACGCCGCTCAACGAAAAGACCGTGACGCTGGCACTGACCGCCCGCGGCCGCGAAATCCTGGTGTCGCGTCCGGCCGGTACGCCTGGTCCGGTCGCCGGCCCGGCCCATATTGCCGTCAATGGCACCCAGGCCTTCCTCTTCGACAAGACGAGCGGCGCCCTGCTGCCGCGCGCCGACCTCGCAGCCAAGCGCAGTGGAGAAGCGGCATGACCGACACCGCTCTTTTGATCAAGGACGTCGACAAGTTCTACGGCCCTGTCGATTACGGCGTGCATGCCGTGAAGAAGCTGAACATGGATGTTCAGAAGGGCGAGATCATCGCGCTGCTCGGCTCGTCCGGCTGCGGCAAGACCTCGACATTGCGGATGATCGCCGGCTTCGAGGCGGTCTCGCGTGGCACGATCTCGCTTGCTGGCCGGCCGGTGCAGACCCTGCCGCCGGTGCGCCGCAACGTCGCCATGGCGTTTGAGGGCTATTCGCTCTACCCGCCGCTCACGGTGCGCGAGAACATCGCCTTCGCGCTCAAGGCTTCGAAGCTTTCGCAGGGTGTCGTCGACGAGAAGGTCGCTGGTATCGCCAAGCTTTTGGAGATCGAAGACATTCTCGGGCGCTATCCAAGCTCGATCTCCGGCGGCCAGCAGCAGCGCGCCTCGCTTGGGCGGGCTCTCATCCGCGATGCCAGCCTGCACCTGCTCGACGAGCCGATGGGACAACTGGAGCCGCAGCTTCGCGCGCTGCTTCGCGGCCGCATCAAGCACTACATCAAGGAGCGGGGGCTGACGGCGATCCTCGTCACCCACGACCAGACCGAGGCCAACGCGCTCGCCGACCGCATCGCCGTCATGGAAGGCGGCGTGCTGCAGCAGTTCGACACGCCGCAGAAGATCAAGGAGCGCCCGGCCAATCTCTTCACCGGCACCTTCGTCGGCGAGCCGCCGATGAACGTCTTCGAGGCCAGCGTTTCGGGATCGGAGAGCAAAGTTGCCTTCGGCCTCAAGGATGGCGTGCGGCTCGAATATCCAGCCTCGGACTTCTCGCATGCGGTGCGTGATGCGCTGGTTCAGCGGCAGAAGGTGGTGCTCGGCATAAGGCCCTATTCGGTGCGCCGCAGCGCCGACGGCGTCACCGGCCGCGTCGCCGTCAACCAATGGCTGGGTGACCAGACCCATATCGCCGCGGATTTTGCCGGCGGCACCATGGTGCTGGTCGAGCACGACCGGACGGAGCTTGATGTCGGCCAGCCGATCGGTATCCATCTCGACCCGTCGAGCCTGCATGTCTTCGACGGCGAAAGCGGCCGGGCGATCAGCCATGGACAGGAGCTCGCCTGATGCGGGATATCCTCATCGGCATAGATGCGGGTACGTCGGTCATCAAATCGGTGGCCTTCGACCTGCGCGGTCGGCAGATCGCCATGGCGGCCCTGCCGAACGCCTATGAGGCCGTGGGCCGCGCCGGCAGCGTGCAGGATCTCGACCGCACCTGGGCCGATGCGGCAGCGACGCTCAAGCAGCTCTCCGACAAGATCGAAAACCTCCCTGGCCGTGTTGCCGCGATCGCGGTGACCGGTCAGGGGGACGGCACCTGGATGATCGACAGGGACGGCGCGCCTGTCGGCAAGGGCTGGCTCTGGCTCGATGCGCGCGCCGGCGAGACGGTGGAGCGGCTGCGCGCCGACAGCGGCGATATCGACCGCTTTCAAAGCACGGGCGTGGGGCTCGCCGCCTGCCAGCAGGGCCCGCAGCTTCGCTGGATGCGCGACCATGCGCCCGAGATGCTCAACGGTGTCGCAACGACGTTCCATTGCAAGGACTGGCTCTATTTCAAGCTGACCGGCAAGCGGGCGACCGACCCATCCGAGGCCAATTTCAGCTTCGGCAATTTCCGCACCCGCAGCTACAACGACGACGTCATCGCCTTCCTCGGCCTCGAAAAGCTGAAGCATGTGCTGCCCGAGATCGTCGATGGTGCCTCGACCCATCACCTGCTTTCGGCCGAAGCCGCTCGCATCACGGGGCTCACCGAAGGCACGCCTGTTGTGCTCGGTTACGTCGATGTGGTCTGCACCGCGCTCGGTGCCGGCCTCTATGATCCCGGCACCGATACTGGCTGCTCGATCATCGGTTCGACCGGCATGCATATGCGACTGGCCAACGGTGCCGACGATGTGCGCCTCAACCGCGACTTGACCGGCTACACCATGTGCATGCCGATCCCGGGCACCTATGCGCAGATGCAGTCGAATATGGCAGCGACGCTCAACATCGACTGGATCCTGTCGGTGGCATCCGGGCTGCTCAAGGGCATGGGCGTCGAAAAATCGAAGGACGAACTGCTTTCCCATGTCGACGGCTGGCTTGCGGACGCCAAGGACACGCCGCTGATCTTCCAGCCCTATATCTCGGAGGCGGGCGAGCGCGGGCCTTTCGTCGACGCCTCGGCCCGCGCCTCCTTCGTCGGCCTCTCGATCACCCACGGTTTCGGCGACATGGTGAAGGCGGTCTTTGACGGGCTCGCCATGGCGGCGCGCGATTGCTACGCGGAAATGGGGCCGCTGCCGGCGCGCATCCAGCTGACGGGTGGTGCTGCCCGCAGCGCCTCGCTCCGCCGCATCCTCGGAGCGGCGCTCGGCGCCAGCGTCCAGACGAGCGAACGGGAAGAGGCGGGTGCTGCCGGTGCTGCCATGATCGCCGCCGTCTCGCTCGGCATCTATCCCTCGATGGCCGATTGCCTCGGCGATTGGGTCACCCCCTACCAACGACCGGCGGAAGCCGCCGATCCGGTGCTTAGCTGTCGCTTTGACGAACTCTTCCCCGCCTACCAGCAGTCGCGAACAGCGCTCAGACCCGTCTGGCACGCACTCTCCCAAGGTGTTGACGCCGGAAATCAACAGGAAAGACCGAAATGAAGAAGATAGCCATTATCGGCGACCGGTTCATGCTGCCGGACGTCTTCCGCGACAAGATCGTCGAGGCGACCGGCAACGGCCATGACATCCGCACGCTCGAACTGCCCTGGCCCGATGTGCCGATGGAGCACGGCTATGCCGTCGAAGGCATGGACGGGCTGAAGGAATACCTCGGCAAGCCCGAGGACATCGTCGAATTCATCGGTGACGCGGAAATCCTGGTGACGCAGCTGGCGCCGCTGTCGCGAGGGATGCTTGCGGCACTGCCCGGCCTCAAGCTCGTCGCGGTCTCGCGCGGCGGACCTGTGAATATCGACATGGGTGCGGCGCGCGACGCAGGTGTGCGCGTCGTCAACACGCCCGGCCGCAATGCGAGCGCCGTTGCCGAATTCACGCTCGGCGCGATCCTCGCCGAGACGCGGCTGATCCGCACCGGGCATGAGGCGCTGCGCAAGGGCGAATGGCGCGGCGATCTCTATCGCGCCGACCGCACCGGCCGCGAACTCTGCGAAATGACCGTTGGCGTCATCGGTTACGGCAATATCGGCACGAAGGTCGTGCGTCTGCTGCGCGCCTTCGGCACCAAGGTGCTGGTGCACGACCCCTATGTGCAGCTTTCGGCGGACGACCTCAATGCTGGCGTCGAGCAGGTCTCGCTCGACGATCTTCTGTCCCGCTCGGACCTCGTGACGCTGCATCCCCGCGTCACGGAGGAGACGCGCAATATGATGAACGCCGAGACCTTCGCCAAGATGAAGCCGGGCGCGATCTTCGTGAACACGGCGCGTGGCCCGCTCTGCGACTACGACGCGCTCTATGAAAACCTGCTGAGCGGCCATCTCTCGGCGGCGATGCTGGAGACCTTCGCCGTGGAGCCGGTACCGGAGGATTGGCCGCTGCTGCAACTCCCCAATGTGACGCTGACGCCGCATATCGCCGGCGCCTCGGTGCGCACCGTGACCTTTGCCGCCGAAATGGCGGCCGAGGAAGTCCGCCGCTACATCGCCGGCCTGCCGCCGGTTCATCCCTGCTGAGGTGACAGTTATGAGCGAACGCGAACTGCGCCAGTCGATCGTCGACCATTGCCGCCACATGAACGCCATCGGGCTCAACCAGGGCACGTCGGGCAATATCAGCCTGCGCCACGGCGAGACCATGCTGGTGACGCCCTCGGGCATTCCCTATGACGAGATGACGTCCGAGATGATCGTCGCCATGCAGATCGAGGGCGAATACGGAAGCTGGTCAGGGCCGAAGAAGCCGTCGGTCGAATGGCCGTTTCACCTGGATATCCTGCGCGCTCGGCCGGAGGTCGGTGCCGTCGTCCACACCCATGCGATGTATTCGACCATTCTGGCGATCGCCCGCAAGCCGATCCCGGCCTGCCACTACATGATCGCGGCCTTCGGCGGCAGTGATGTGCGCGTCGCGGACTACGAGCGCTATGGCACCAAGGCGCTCTCCGACAGCGTCTTGCGCGCCCTCGAAGGCCGCAGTGCCTGCCTGATGGCGAACCACGGCATGATCGCGACCGGCGCGAGCCTGGAGAAGGCGATGTGGGCGGCGGTCGAGCTCGAGACGATCGCCAAGCAGTACTACCACACGCTGCTGATCGGCGGCCCGGTGCTCCTGTCGGAGGCCGAGATATCAGGCGTGATCGAGGGCTTCTCCACCTATGGCCTGCAGGACAAGACGAAGGCGGCGTGAGGCATGGCGGCGATGGCGACAGGAGTAACGACGGTGGGTTCCGAGACCAGAGTGTATGATCTGTTTGTCATCGGCGGCGGCGTCAATGGCGCGGGCATTGCGCGCGACGCCGCCGGGCGAGGGCTTTCGGTTCTCTTGTGCGAGAAGGACGATCTGGCGCAGGGCACGAGCTCGCGTTCGGGCAAGCTGGTGCATGGCGGTCTGCGCTATCTCGAATATTACGAGTTTCGTCTGGTGCGCGAGGCGCTGATCGAACGCGAGGTGCTGCTTCAGTCCGCGCCGCACATCATCTGGCCGATGCGTTTCGTGCTGCCGCACAACCCGGAGGATCGGCCGGCCTGGCTCGTGCGGCTCGGGCTCTTCCTCTATGACCATCTCGGCGGACGCAAACGGCTGCCGGGGACGCGGAGCCTCAATCTTTCGACCGCGCCTGAGGGCGCGCCGATCAAGCGCGAGTATCGCAGGGCGTTCGAGTATTCCGACTGTTGGGTGGATGACGCCCGCCTCGTGGTTCTGAACGCGCTCGATGCACGCTCCCGTGGCGCCCGGGTCTTGACGCGCACCGCCTGCAGCGCGATCCGCCGGCGGGACGGGCTCTGGTTTATCGAGATGACCGATACGCGAACCGGGGCGAAGACCGAGGCGAGGGCGCGGTGTGTGGTCAACACGGCCGGCCCCTGGGTCAACGACGTCATCGGCCGGATCGGCGGGCTGAACTCCAGCCGCAGCGTGCGCCTGGTCAAGGGCAGCCACATCGTCGTGCCGAAGTTCTGGGAGGGACGGCAGGCCTACCTGGTGCAGAACCCGGACAAGCGGGTGATCTTCATCAACCCCTACCAGAATGACCTGGCGCTGATCGGGACGACGGATATCCCTTACGAAGGCCGGCCGGAGGACGTATCGGCCGACGGCAACGAGATCAGCTATCTGCTGAAGTCGGTAAACCGCTACTTCAAGCAACAACTGACCTCTGACGATATCGTCTACAGCTTCTCCGGCGTGCGCCCGCTCTATGACGACAATGCCGAAAACCCCTCCGCCGTCACCCGCGACTACATCTTCGAGGTCGATGCGGCCGATGGCCAGGCGCCTCTGCTCTCGGTCTTCGGCGGCAAGATCACCACGTTCCGCAAGCTTTCCGAACATGCATTGGAACGGCTGAAGCCCTTCTTCCACAAGATGGGGCCAGCCTGGACGGCGAGCGCGCATCTGCCGGGCGGCGATATGGCGGATGCCGATTTCGAGCAGTTCCTGGGTGATCTCAAGGCGCGCTACCGCTGGCTGCCCGCCGATCTCGCCAAGCATTATGCGCGGCTCTACGGCACGCGGACGCATGCGCTGCTCGCCGGTGCCACCGCGGTCGAGGATCTCGGGCGGGCCTTCGGTTCGCTCCTTCGTGAGCGCGAGGCGCGCTTCCTCATCGAAAACGAATGGGCGCTGACGGCGGACGACATTCTCGACCGTCGGACAAAACACGGCCTGCACATGACACTGGCCGAGCGGCAGGCCTTCACCCATTGGCTGGAACGCCAGCAGGCGGCGGCCTGAAGGAGACTGAGATGCGAAGTCTGGAATTCGAAGCGCTTCTCGATCTTTCGGCCCGTATCGGGTCGGATCCGCTGCTGGTGCAGGGGGCGGGCGGCAACACCTCGATCAAGGAGGGTGGGGCGCTCTGGATCAAGGCCTCGGGGCTCTGGCTGGCGCATGCCCGCCAGCGCGACGTCATGGTGCCAGTGGCGCTCGATCCGTTGCTCGATGCGCTGGAGCGCAATGATCCGGCGACGGAGAAGGCCCAGGACTTCGTGATTGCCGAGCGCAACCCCTCTGGCCTGCGCCCTTCGATCGAAACGACGGTGCATGCGCTGATGCCGCAGAGGGTGGTGGTGCATGTGCATTGCGTCGAGACGATCGCGACGGCGGTGCAGACGATCGGTGCCGCGATCGCCGCCGAGCGGCTTTCCGGTTTCCCGCATGTCTTTGTGCCCTATGCCCGGCCAGGCCTGCCGCTTGCCCGGGCGATCGCCGAACGGGTGCAGGACAACACCTCGGCGCTGGTTCTCGGCAACCATGGCCTCGTCGTCGCTGCTGATAGCGTGACGGATGCGGCGATCCTTTTGACCGACATCACGCGCTGCCTGACCGGGCAGAGGCGGGAGGCGCCGGCGGCTGATGTGGCGGCGCTTTCGCGGCTTGCCGTCGACAGCGACTACCGGCTGCCGGAGGATCCGTACCTGCACACGGTGGCGGCCGATCTCGACAGTTGCCGGCTTGCGGCTGGCGGCAGCCTCTATCCCGATCATGTGATCTTCCTCGGCAAGGGCGTCGTAGTAGCCGCTCCCGGCGAGACTGCCTTATCGATCGAGGAGAAGCGGCGCGCAGCCGGCGAGAGCCTGCCGCCGTTGCTGCTCTTCCCCGGCAAGGGCGTGCTGGTGCAGAAGGAAATTTCGGCCGGCGCCTTCGCCATGGCGCGGTGCCTCGCTGACGTGACGGCACGCATTCCGGCGGATGCTCGCCTGCGCTACCTGACCGAAGCGGAGAACGCCGAGCTTCTCGGCTGGGACGCTGAGAAATACCGCCAGCAGCTCAACCGCGCCGGACAGGTGCTGCAATGAGCGGTGACAAGCTGGTCCTCGGCATCGATATTGGCACCTCGGGCGCGCGCGCAGTGGCCATGGCGGCAGATGGTAGCGTCGTCGCATCGGGTGCGGCGAAGCTTTTGTCCCACAGCGACGATCACCGCGATCCGATCGGCTGGTGGAAGGCGGTGCAGGTGGCGCTTGCCGAAGCGCTCGGCGGCATCGATCGGCAGAAGGTCTCAGCACTTTCGATCGACGGCACGTCCGGCACGGTGCTGCCGGTCGATCCGACGGGCGCGCCGCTGGCGACGCCGATGATGTACAACGACCCGGTTGGCGACCGCGCTCTTCTCGATGCGATCGCTAACCATGCGCCGCGGGAGAGCGCCGCCCATGGCGCCACATCCGGCCTTGCCAAGCTTCTCGCCTTCCAGTCGGTGCCGGATGTTTTCCGGGTGATCCATCAAGCCGATTGGCTCGCTGGGCATTTCACCGGGCTCTATGATGTCTCCGACGAAAACAATGCCCTCAAGACTGGCTACGACCCGGTATCACGCTCGTGGCCGGAGTGGATCGGAAGGACGGGGGCGCGTGTCGAGCTTTTGCCAGACGTGCTGCCAGCCGGCGCGCCGATCGCGACCATCGCGCCGGCAGCGGCTGAAGCCTTCGGGCTTTCAGCCGCCGTGGTGGTCGTTGCCGGCACCACGGACGGGTGCGCCTCGTTCCTGGCAACGGGCGCCGATCAGCCGGGGGACGGCGTCAGCGCGCTTGGCACGACTTTGACGGTGAAGATGCTCTCCGAACGGCCGCTGTTTGCGCCGGAATACGGGCTTTACAGCCACCGCATCGGCGAGATGTGGCTTGCGGGCGGGGCATCCAATACCGGCGGGGTGGTGCTCGCCGAGCATTTCTCGCCGGAAAGGATCGCCGTGCTTTCTGAGAAGATCAACCCGGTCGTCGATACCGGGCTCGACTACTATCCGCTCGTCAAACCCGGCGAGCGTTTTCCGGTCGCCGATCCGGATTTTCTGCCGCGGATGAGCCCACGGCCGGCCGATGATGCCACCTTTCTCAAGGCAATCTTCGAAGGCATCGCCGGGGTCGAGAGCCTTGCCTACCAGCGGCTGACCGAGCTCGGCGGACCGGCGCTCCGTTCGCTCCGCAGCGTCGGCGGCGGCGCGAAGAATGTGGCCTGGACCGCGATCCGCATGCGCAAGCTCGGCGTCCCATTCCTGCCGGTTCTGTCCGAAGAGGCAGCCGCCGGCACGGCGCGGCTTGCGCTTGCCGGCGCCAGAAAGGCGGGTGTGCTGTGACGGTTATCGAGACGATCGCCGGCCTCAGCGAGATTGCCGATCGCTACGACGCCTTCCTGATCGACCAGTTCGGCGTGCTGCGCGACGGGCGCGGTCCGTATCCGGTGGCGGCCGACACGCTGGTGCGGCTGAAGGATGCCGGAAAACGCATCATCATCCTCTCCAACTCGGGCAAACGTTCCGCGGAGAACGACCGTCGCCTTGTAGACATCGGCTTTGCCGCCGGCAGCTGGGACTGGTTCCTGACTTCGGGGGAGGTCGCCTGGCAGATCCTCAAGCGAGAAGGCGCAGGCAGCGCAGGCACGCCGCGCAAGTGCCTGCTGATCAGCCGTGACAACGATCTGTCGCCGATCAAAGGGCTCGACCTCGAGCGCACGACAAGCGGCGCTGATGCCGATATCGTGCTGCTTTCGGCGAGCGAAGGCGATCTCTATCCGCTCTCTCACTATGAGGCGCTGCTGGCACCGGCGGCCGCGCGTGGCGTTCCCTGCCTCTGTACCAATCCCGACAAGGTGATGCTGACGAAGACGGGTACCGCCTTTGGTGCCGGTCGCATCGCCGACCTCTACGAAGAACTTGGCGGCAAGGTGCGCTGGATCGGCAAGCCCTTCGCCGACATCTACGCGCTCGCGCTCGACTTCCTCGGTCATCCCGATCCGACGCGGGTCTGTGCCATCGGCGACAGCATAGAGCATGACATCGCCGGTGCGGCGAATGCGGGGCTGCATTCCGTGCTGGTGATGACCGGGATCCTGGAACACGCCGTGGACGAGGAACGTCGCCGGCTCTTTGCCGAGCACGGCGCGTCTCCCGATTTCATCCTTCCGAAATTTCACTGGTAGCCGGGAGTAAGGTCGTGGCCTTCACGCTGTCGCTCAACACCAATCCGCTGGTCAACCGCTTCGCCGAGGCCGACGACCTGATCGACACCATCGCCGACCAGATCCGCATCGGCTACGTGCAGTTGACCCATGAATTCGTCAATCCCGGCTGGCCGGCGGCGACGATCGCCAAGACCCTCAGACAGTTTCGGCGGGCGCTTGATCGCACCGGCGTGAAGGTCACCTCGGGCATGACCGGGCCCTATGGCCGGCTCAACCATTTCGGCCATCCGGACCCGGATGTCCGACGATACTATGTCGACTGGTTCAAGACCTTTGCCGATATCTCCGCCGAACTCGGCGCGTCCGGCATGGGCACGCAGTTCGCGATCTTCACGCTGAAGGATTACGACGATCCGGCGCGGCGCGAGGAGATGATGCGGATCGCCATCGAATGCTGGCGCGAAGTGGCAGAGCACGGCAAGGCGGCGGGGCTCTCCTACGTCTTCTGGGAGCCGATGTCGGTCGGCCGCGAATTCGGCCACACGATCGAGGAATGCCGATCGCTCGACCGGCGGCTGGCCGAGGCCGATCTGCCGATTCCGATGAAGATGATGGTCGATATCGACCATGGCGACGTCACCTCGGACAATCCCGATGATATCGATCCCTATGCCTGGGCCGGGGCGTTCCCCGAGCGCTCGCCGATCATCCACATCAAGCAGTCGTCGATGAATAAGGGCGGCCACTGGCCGTTCACCGCCGCCTACAACAGGGACGGCCGCATCACGCCCGACAAGCTGATCGGCGCAGTCAAAGCCGGTGGCGGCACCGATAACGAGATCTGCCTGGAGCTTTCCTTCCGCGAGCGCGAGCCGACCGATCACAACGTGGTCGAGATGATCCGGGAGTCCGTCGAATTCTGGGAACCTTACATCGACACGGGCTTTAATCGCCCACAGAAATCACATTGAAATATCACAAAATCACACAACAGAAATTGAAATCTAACAAATAGCTGTTATCTTCTCACTGTGAGCGCGGCCATGGCTGCGCGCGATTGGGGCTGAGACGATGAAGCCGGAAGACAGGCGACAGGCGATCATGGATGTGCTGATGGAGGCCGGAGCGGCGTCCGTCGAAGACCTGTCCTTGCGCTTCGGCGTCAGCAAGATGACGGTGCATCGCGACCTCGACGACCTCGAACAGGCGGGCCTGCTGCGCAAGGTGCATGGTGGCGCCTCGATCCAGTCGAGCCCACAATTCGAAAGCGACTTCCGTTACCGTGAGAAGATCGCCACCGCCGAAAAGCGGCGGATCGCCGAAAATGCGGCGGGGCTGATCGAGCCCGGGCAGAGCATCCTGATCGACGACAGCTCGACGACGGGCGCGATCGCTGAGTGCATCCGCGACATCCGCCCGCTGACGGTCATCACCAACAATCTTGGCGTGATCACCAGCCTTTCGGGTACTGCCGGCATCAACGTCATCGCGCTCGGCGGCCAGTACAGCAAGAAGTTCAACGGCTTCTTCGGCATCGTCACCGACGAGGCGCTTCGGTCGCTGCGCGTCGACATCGCCTTTCTGTCGAGCTCGGCAATCGAAGGGACGACGGCCTTCCACCAGGACCAGGAGGTGGTGCAGGCCAAGCGCCTGATGGTGAAGGCGGCCAAGCGCAAATACCTGCTGGTGGACCACGACAAATTCGGGCGCTCGGCGCTCCATTTCCTGACCGGCCTCGATGCCTTCGATGCGGTGCTGACCGGCGCCGAAGTGGCTGCCGAGCATGCAGCACCACTCGAAGAGGCAGGCATTCGGCTGGTCAGGGTCGGCAATAGCAAGGCATCGGAGAAAGCATGAACAAGTCCGGGCTCTGGGTCGGCACCAGCTGGAAGATGAACAAGACGCTGGCCGAGGCGATGGTCTTTGCCGATGGCCTGGCCGCTACCGATGCGACGCGCGACGATCGTGTCCAGCGCTTCGTCATCCCGCCGTTCACGGCGGTGCGCGAGGTCAAGGCGCGGCTTGCCGCAACCAGTGTCAAGGTCGGCGCGCAGAACATGCATTGGGACGATGCCGGCGCCTGGACCGGCGAGGTGTCGCCGCTGATGCTTGCGGATTGCAACGTCGACGTGGTCGAGCTTGGCCACAGCGAGCGGCGCGAGCATTTCGGCGAGACCGACCGCACCGTCGGCCTGAAGACGGCAGCCGCCGTGCGCCATGGTCTGGTGCCGCTGATCTGCATCGGCGAGACGCTTTCCGAGCGTGAAGCGGGCGAGGCGGATCTGGTGCTGAGGCGTCAGGTCGAAGGCGCACTGGCGCTTCTCGAAGGCGAGGCGAAGCAGGCGACCATCCTGCTTGCCTACGAGCCGGTCTGGGCGATCGGCGTCAACGGCATTCCCGCGACATCGGACTATGCGGACGAGCGCCACAAGCGCATCGCCGACGTCGCCGAAGCGGCGCTCGGCCGGCGCGTGCCGGTGCTCTATGGCGGCAGCGTCAATCCCGGCAACTGCGAAGAATTGATCGCGCAGGTGCATATCGACGGCCTCTTCATCGGTCGCTCCGCCTGGGACGTCACTGGCTATCTCGACATTCTGCAGCGTGTCGTAAAGGCGATCTGAGCCTTCGGCCGCGGCAGTTCCTGAAGAATGGAAAGGAACAATCATGAAGATTGCAATCGGGGCAGACAGCGCCGGCAAGCCCCTGCTGGACGTCATTGCCGCCCATCTCGCGGGCCGGGCCGACGTCGAGGTCGTAGACCTCAGCCAGTCCGGCTTTTACGCGGATCTCGCGCAGAAGCTGGCGCAGCAGGTCGTCGAGGGCAAGCACGACCGCGGCATCCTGTTCTGCGGCACGGGCATCGGCGTCTGCATCTCCGCCAACAAGGTGCCGGGCATCCGTGCAGCACTGACGCACGACACCTATTCGGCCGAGCGTGCGGCGAAGTCGAACAACGCCCAGATCATCACCATGGGTGCGCGGGTCATCGGGCCGGAGTTGGCGAAATCGATCGTCGATACCTGGCTTGCGTCCGAATTCGATCCGCAGGGCGCTTCGGCCGGCAACGTGCAAGCGATCGACCGTCTCGATGCTGCCAAGGCATAAAGAACATCGCGACGCCCGTTGATCCTCCCTCAGGCATCGTGACGAGACGCCCGGCAGAGATGCCGGGCGTTTTCGTATCTGGCGCGCACCACGCCTTGACGACGCTTCCGCAAATATTTGAATATGCTTGCAGATCGTCAGCAGGGACCTTACCGCATGAGCGAAGCAACCTCGACTGAACCGCATCCGAGCGCTCACCACCACGTGGCGCGCATGAGTGGACGTGATACGCACGAACATCACAGGACTGCGACGACACTCGAACTCCTGTTCGACCTCACTTTCGTCATCGCCTTCAGCCTGGCCGCCTCGCAGCTCGCGCATCTCTTCGCCGAGGGCCACTTCACCGCAGGGCTGATCGGCTTCGGCTTTGCCACCTTCGCCATCTGCTGGGCCTGGATCAACTTCAGCTGGTTCGCTTCGGCCTACGACACCGACGACTGGATCTTTCGCAGCGTCACCATGGTGCAGATGGTCGGCGTGCTGATCCTGGCGATCGGCCTGCCGCCGATGTTCGAATCGATCGACAAGGGCGAGCACCTCAACAACGGCGTCATGGTGCTCGGCTATGTCGTCATGCGCGTCGCGATGGTCTTCCAGTGGCTGCGCGCCAGCCGGCAGGATCCGGCGCGGCGGGAAGCCTGCATGGCCTATGTGAAGGCGATCAGCGTCGCCCAGCTTGGCTGGATCGTTTTGATCTTCTTCGACTTCTCGCTGGCGGTGACCTTTGCCATGGTCGTCGCGCTGACGGCGATCGAGATGCTCGGCCCCTACATTGCCGAGATGCACTATGGCGGCACGCCCTGGCATGCGCATCACATCGCCGAACGCTATGGGCTCTTGGCGATCATCGCGCTCGGGGAAGGGGTGGTCGGAACGGTCGCCTCGATCTCTGCCGTGGTCGAGGGCGAGGGCTGGAACCTCGACGTTGCGCTCGTCTGCCTCGCCGGCACCGGGCTCACTTTCGGCATGTGGTGGATCTATTTCCTTTTGCCGAGCGCCGAGGTGCTGCACCACCACCGCCTCAAGCGGTCCTTCGTCTGGGGTTATGGCCACATACCGATCTTCGCCGCGATAGTCGCCACCGGCGCCGGGCTGCACGTGGCGGCCTATTATATCGAGCACAAGGCCCATATCAGCTCGGTCGCAACTGTGCTGACGGTCGCGGTTCCAGTCGGACTCTACATCGGCCTGCTCTACGCGATGTACGCGTATCTGCTGCGGCAGACGAACCGGCTGCATCTCTGGCTGCTTTGCGGCACGGCGCTGGTGCTGATCGCGTCCGTCGTCGTGGCGATGCTTGGGCTCGATATGGCGATGTGCCTGATCATCCTGACGCTCGCGCCCGTCGTCACCATCGTCGGCTACGAGGCCGGCGGCCACCGCCACCGGATGGCGGCGCTGGAGCGCAGCCTGCAGGACGGCGAGGCGGCGCGGTAGGCGCGAATTTGAGAGTCGAGACAGGGGCTTATCGGCTGGGGCTGCCGGCTTGAATCAGGTGGCTCACAAGTTGATTCAACGGGAGTGCTTGTGGCGTTCCGGGGGGCTGCGAGTTCGGCATGATCTGAGAGCAATTCTGCCCCTCACCCTAACCCTCTCCCCGCAGGCGGGGCGAGGGGACGAGAGCTCTCGCTGGCGGGATGGCTCTGATTGACCTCAGGGGGGCCGGCCGTTCTCGAGAGAGGATGAGTTTGGGTGACAAGGAGCCACGCGTGTCCTTCTCCCCGCAAGCGGGGAGAAGGTGGCCGGCAGGCCGGATGAGGGGCAGCGCGCTTACGGCGCACCCGCCAGGCAGGCTCACTTCGGAGCCGCAGACGATCAGGCGTTGACCAGCGCCAGCTTGGCGCGGGCATCCAAAATCTGCGAGCAGGCGTTGGCGGCTTCCGTGCCCTTGGTGACGAAGTGTTCGCGGAAGAAGGCAATGAGCGGTTCGCTTTCCTGGAAATTGTGCGGTGTCAGTACGGCCGAAAGCACCGGCACATTGGTGTCGAGCTGCACGCGCATCATGCCGTCGAGCACGGTGCCGGCGACGAAGTCGTGGCGGTAGATGCCGCCGTCGACGACGAAGGCGGTGCCGAGGATCGCGGCGTAGCGGCCGGTCTTTGCCAGCGTCTGCGCATGCAGCGGGATTTCGAGCGCGCCCGGCACATCGAAGATCTCAACGTCGGCAGCCGAACCGCCGAGCTTCGTCCATTGCGCGACGAAGGCATCGACGCAGCGGTCGACGATATCGGCATGCCAGCGGGCACGGACGATCGCGATCTTGGCGGCGGGGTGGGAAAAAATGGTCATGGTCTCAAGCCTTTCAGGGTTTGGCGTTTCCAATGATCCCGTCGGGCGAACATGCATGCGCGCGAGGTCCCGTCGCTGGGCCCACGTTCCTGCTTGCTCTCTTCCATCCGGACTGTGACCGTCGGCTCCGGAATTCGACCGGATCTGCTGACCTCTGGAGCGTAAGCTCCAGAGCGCTCGCGGGCTTCGGCCTTTCGGCCGCTACCGCCGGTGGGGAATTTCGCCCCGCCCTGAGAACAACGCGACTATATAGTCCGCCTGCGAGCGATCAAACGCACGGCGCGACGAAAAGAGGGGAAATCACGACAGATTTTTGCATGTCCGGCCGGAGCGCGAGAAACTCTTTCTCGTTCCGGTATTTTCGCGCTGGCTGCGGCCGACTTTATCTGCAGGGCGATCAGCTGTCGGGGATCGATGCATCACCTGTGGAAAGGTCGAATAACAAGCGCGAGATATCAACGGTTCCTCACCTGGGGACGAGAACCCAGAAACCACTTGCGCACCCAGGACGATTCATAGTTAGTGCGAAGCAGAAGCAGCCTTCATCAATTTTTCTTTTGGTGACAGAAAGGCGCTCCGATTGGCAAAACTCCCCACGAAACCCGACAGTGAGCACCTCAAGCTGAAGCTTTGGGTTCTTGAGGCATCCGCGATTGGGCGGTATCCCATCACGTGTGTCTTTGTCATCGCCTTGCTGTTTATGGGTGGCAAGGTGAAGCGCTATCCGCGCAGTTCGTCGTCTTCGGCTGAAAGTGCCCTCCCGGCCCAATGGAGAAGGGCGTCGCGATCGTCGAGGCAGTCGACAGGCGCTTCGTAGAAGCGATGCACGACCACGGTCTTGCCGCCCTTCTCATAGGTGAACGGCTGGCAACCCTCTGTGATAAGCGCGTCTTTCAGCGCCTGATCAACCCTGAAATAGAGGCGGTCCTTGATGCTGACGGCAAAGCGCTTGTCTGCGACGACGTAGGCCCAGCCGCCGAAGAAGCGGTCAATCTGAACAGGCCCGAGATCGGAGAGTTCATCCTGGATATGCCTGACGAAGGCGCTTGGTTCAGCCTTGGCCATGATTGCAACCTCGCGGGTCTCCGGCAATGGTGCAACGAACCGCTGCATACTCGCTGGCGCCCTGCGCGCCAGCGTTCATCGGTCTTCTGCAAGGCCTACTCGCGAATAACGAGCAGGTCCTTGGCGGCGAAGCGCAGGGTGACGTTGTCGCCCGAGACCGGCGGGGTTACGCCCGGATTGTTGAACATGTCGAAGGAGATGACATCGCCGCCGACGCGAAGCCGCGTGCGGATGACCGAGCCGAGGAAGCTCGTCGAGACGACCTCGCCGGCAAGCGCCGTATCGCCTTGCGCCCCTTCGGCAATCGAGCCCGCTTCAGGGCGCAACGCCAGCGAGATGCTGTCGCCACCCTTCATGCCGGCAATCGGGTCTTTCAGAGCCACCTGCTGGTTGCCGATCGTTACGGCGCCCGAGGCCGGATCCGCGACCTTGCCCTCGATGATGTTCAGCGTGCCGACGAAGGAAGCGACGAAGCGCGTTGACGGCGTGTTGTAGATCTCGAAGGGGGTGCCGATCTGGTCGGCACGTCCGGCATTCATGACGACGATACGATCGGAGATCGACAGCGCCTCTTCCTGGTCGTGGGTGACGAAGACCGTGGTGATGCCGAGCTGCTGCTGGATCTGCCGGATTTCTTCGCGCAGCGACACGCGGATCTTGGCGTCGAGCGCCGAAAGCGGCTCGTCGAGCAGCAGCACCTGCGGCTTGACCGCAATGGCGCGGGCAAGCGCCACGCGCTGCTGCTGGCCGCCGGAGAGCTGGTAGGGGAAGCGGTCCGCCAGGTGCTCGAGCTTGATCAGCCCGAGCATCTGCTTCACCCGTGCGTCGATCTCCGACTTGTCAGTGCCTGCGACCTTGAGGCCGAAGGCAACGTTGTCATGCACGTTCATGTTCGGAAACAGCGCATAGGCCTGAAACACCATGCCGATGTTGCGCTGGTTGGGTTTCAACGACCCTTGGTCCTTGCCGTTGATCACGATAGAGCCGGCGGAGGGTGTCTCGAAGCCGGCGATCATGCGCAGGACGGTCGTCTTGCCGCAGCCGGACGGACCCAGGAAGGAGACGAATTCGCCCTTCTCGATGTCCATGTCGAAATCGTGCACGACGTGAACAGGGCCGAAGGACTTCTTGATGCTGGTGAGTGACAGAAAACTCATGGGTGCGGTCCTCAGGCCTTGGGAGGCGCGCTTTTTTGGAAGCGCGAGACGAGCTGGATGAGGCCGAGGCAGCCCCAGGTGATGCCGAATGCGATAACGGCGAGTGCGGCAGGCTCATAGGCGCGGTTGGCGCCCAAGAGCTGCATGTACGGGCCGAAGGCCGGGCGGTTCAGAAGTGCCGCCATGGTGAACTCGCCGATGACGATGGCAAAGGTCAGGAAGGCGCCTGAAAGCACCGCGACGAGCACGTTCGGCAGAATGATCTTGGCGAGGATCGTCGCCCACCCGGCGCCGAGGCTTTGGGCGGCCTCGGTCAGGGTGGCGACGTCGATGGTGCGAAGGCCGGTGTCGACCGCGCGGTACATGTAGGGCAGAGCGAGCGTCGCGTAGCCGAACATCAGGAGGATGTTGGTCCCCGTCAGCGAGCCCGTCAGCGGCAGCCAGCTCGAGGTGTTGTAGAGCCGGATATAGCCGAAGACGATGACGATCGCCGGGATAACGAGCGGCAGAAGCGTGATGAACTCGATATAGGGGCGCAGCCGCGGCAGCTTCAGCCGGACCCAATAGGCGGTAGGTACGACGAGCAGCACGCCGAAGACGATGGTGAACAGCGCCTGCAGCACCGAATAGCTGAAGGTTTCCTGGAAGCGCGGATCGGCGAAAACCTTCTGATAGGCGTCGAAGGAATATTCGCCGCGGCGCATCTTCAAGGAGAAGTTGGTCATGCCGATGAGCGGCAGGGTGAAATAGAGGAGGCCGAAAACCAGGGCCCCCCAGGCCCAGATCTTCTTCATTTCAGCCACCTTTCGCTGCGGCCGCGCAGCCAGATGTAGATCGCGTTGGCAATGCCGGTGACGACGATCATGCCGAAGGCGAGCGCATAGCCGAGATGCGGATTGCCGAGCACGTCGCCGCGGATCTGGGCGAACAGCAGGATCGGCACGATCGACAGCGACGAGCCGGTGAGCGCGATCGCGGTCGCAACGGCGCCGAAGGCATTGGCGAAGAGCAGCGCCAGCGTGCCGAGCAGCGAGGGAAGCAGGATCGGGAAGGCGACCATGCGCCAGTACTGCAGGCCGGTGGCACCGAGGATTTCGGCGGCCTCGCGCCATTCGCGCTTCAGGCCGTCGAGCGCCGGCGTGATGATGAGGATCATCAGCGGGATCTGGAAAAAGAGGTAGGTGACTGTCAGCCCCCAGAAGGACAGGAGATTGAAGCCGAGCATTCTGAGGTCGAGACCGAAGTTCGAGCGCAGGAACACCGTAACGATGCCGACCGGGCCGAGGGTAGCGAGAAAGGCGAAGGCGAGCGGCACGCCGGCAAAGTTGGAGGCAACGCCGGAAAAGGTCAGAAGCGGCCCGCGGATGCCCTTCGGCAAGCCGCCGAAGACAATGGCCGAGGCCATGGCAAAGCCAATCAGGCAGCCGAGGAGCGCCGAGGCTATGCTGATCTTGATCGAGATCCAGTAGGCCGCAAGGATCGAGGGCGTGAACAGGCCACGGATGTTCTCGAACGTGAAGCTGCCATCCGGTGTCTGAAAGGCGCCGACCACGATCTTTGCCGTCGGCAATATCAGAAACAGCGTCACAAAGGCGGCAAAGGGCAGAATGCCCAGCCAGTGAAGCGGTAGGCGACGCGCCGGCGGGCTGGCGTCGGGTTTAGCAGATGACATTCCGTTCGCGCCCCTGAAACCGCGTTATCGACGCGGGCGTTATTGATACTTGCAAGTTAGAGCGGGGTGCGGGCTGAAACCCGCGCACATTTTTCCTCATTCCGCTCCAAAGACTTGAATTCCTTACGAATAACTTATGTCGCCCCGGCCGGAAAACCGGCCGAGGCGACATGTCTGTGGAAAGACTTACTGAACGTTCGCGCCGACGACGGAATCCCAGCCGCCGGTGACGGCAGCCTTGTTGGCATCGACTTCTTCGAGCGTCGGGAAGTAGGCCTTTTCATAAGACGCTGCCGGCGGCAGGGCGTCGATCAGTGCCTGCGGAACCTTGCCGGCCTTGACCATCGCGTTGAAGCGGGTCGGGTGGCAGAAGCCCTTGAGCCAGCCGAGCTGACCTTCGTCGGAATAGAGGTGCTCCATCCACAGCTTCGCTGCGTTCGGGTGCGGCGCGTAGGCCGAGAT
Organism: Ensifer sp. 22460; assembly: GCF_052044935.1. Classification (NCBI taxonomy): domain Bacteria; kingdom Pseudomonadati; phylum Pseudomonadota; class Alphaproteobacteria; order Hyphomicrobiales; family Rhizobiaceae; genus Ensifer; species Ensifer sp. 22460. The sequence goes on along the minus strand of NZ_JBQENZ010000003.1, from coordinate 221,242 downwards.
GCCCTGAACGTAGACGCCGGCGAGAACGCCGCTGGCCGGAACGACGACTTCGGTCGGCGGGTTGCCGTTGAGGGTCTTGGCCCAGCCGAGCGCGTTGTAGTCCCAGGCAACGATGATAGGGGTCGAGCCCTGGGCGAGCGTACCGGACTTGCCGATGACCGGAACGAAGTTGCCGGCCTTGTTGAGTTCGGCGAAGTAGCCGAGGCCAGCTTCACCGGCTTCCTTGCCCGACTTCGCACCCTTGGCGAGACCGGCGGCGAGAACGCCGAGGATCGCCTGGTTCGACGCGCGCGGATCGCCGGCGAGAGCGACCTGACCGGCATATTCCGGCTTCAGGAGGTCGGCCCAGTCCTTCGGTGCGTTCTGGACGAGGTCCTTGTTCACGAGGAAGGACATCACGCCGTAATAGTCGCCGTACCAGTAGCCTTCGGCGTCCTTGACGCTGTCCGGGATCTCGTCCCAGGTGGAAACCTTGTAGGGCTGCAGCAGGCCTTCGGCCTTCATCTGCGGGCCGAAGGCGAGACCGACGTCGACGACGTCAGGGGCCTGCGGACCCTTGTTGTCCTTGTTGGCCTTGACGGCTTCGACTTCGTCGGCCGAGCCCGCGTCCGGGTTCAGTTCGTTGACCTGGATTTCCGGATACTTGGCCTTGAAGGAGGCGATGACGTCGCCATAGCCGCACCAGTCGTGGGGCAGGGCGACGGTGGTCAGCATGCCTTCCTTCTTGGCGGCTTCGATGAGTTCGGCGCTCGGCTCGGCGGCGGCGATTGCGGTCGTCGCCAGGAAAACGGCGGTGGAAAGCGAAAGCAGGCGATGGGTTCTTGAAATCACTGGTGTTCTCCTTATGGGTTTAGTCAAATTCGTGGGGTATTCAGTCGATTTCGGCTAGGCTGTTAAAGAGATGCCATGAAAGTAATGTGACAGCAGTTTATCCGTTCGCGCCGCCTATGTCGTTGGAAGAACATTTCTTTTTCTGGCGGGGTGGCTCACTGTCGCACAACTGTATGAAATTCCGTGAACGGGTCGGCGAGCACTCCTAGACGGGTTTGCGAAAGATGCGGGTGGAATCGAAAAGGCCCTCGAGCGTTTTCATTCGATCCCGGGTTTCCTCCCAGTTCGAACTTTGCACCGCCTCGATCAGTGCTTCGATCAAGAACAGGATCACCACCGAGCTGTCCCAGGCTGACGGTACTTCGATCTGCGAGCGGAACACGCGGGAGGCGGATTTGGCGACCGGCGAAGTCCAGCGATCGGTGAAGAGGATGATCTCGACGCCACGCTCGCGGGCGGATTTGGCGAGCGTCGCCATCTCCTGCTCGTAGCGGCGAATGTCGAACAGAATCAAGACGTCGCTCTGGCGCATATCGAGCACGTAGTGCGGCCAGGCGCTGGCGTTGGAGGCGATCTCGGTGACACCCGGACGAATGACCTGAAGATGGGTGAAGAGATAGTCGGCAAGCGCATGGGTGATGCGGCCGCCGAGCAGATAGATGCTGCGCTTGCGGTCGGCGATGAGGGCAGCGGCCTCGTCGAATTCCCGTGGATCGATCTGGGTCAGCGTCTCGCGCAGATTGCTGGTGATCGCGTCGGCGAAGCGGTTGAGCGTGTGGGTTCCCGGCGCATTGGCGGCCCAGCGGTCGTGCTTGGTGATCGGATTGGAGATCGTCGCTTCCAGTTCCTGGTGCAGCCGCGCCTGGAAATCCGGAAAGCCGCGGAAGCCGAGCTTCTGCACCATGCGCGCGACGGTCGGAGTCGATACGCCGGCGTTCTCGGCGACCGTGGTGATCGAGCCGAGTCCCGATACGGGATAATTGTCGAGAAGTGTCTCCGCCAGTTGCTTCTCCGCGCGGGTCAGCGCGGTGAAGTGGGCATTGATCACATCCGACACCGTCGTCGATGTCGCCTTGCTGCTCAAAATGTCTCCCCTGAACCGATCTAGAGCCGGTTTGTGACAGATTAAACATCGCTGTCACAATTGGAGTCAATCGCAATTTTGAAGAGATCGTTTCAGATTTTGATTGACACTCGCCAATCTCTGAAGAATTCTTTTCATTAACGAACGTCTAACGGGCAAAAGGGGATGCCGGTGTTGACGCGACTTTTGACCGAAGCAGATGGCGATCCGGTTGCGATCGAAAACGCCACAGGGAAGGGCGATATCGTGCTCGTCTGCGAGCACGCCTCGCGTCGGGTTCCGGAGCGCCTCGGTACGCTCGGCCTTACCGAGCAGGCTCTCGAAAGCCACATCGCCTGGGACCCGGGCGCGCTGGCCGTCGCCAGGCTTCTTGCCGGCAAGCTCGATGCGGCGTTGATCTACCAGCGCTTCTCGCGGCTTGCCTATGATTGCAACCGTCCGCCCGAGGCGGAGGCGGCGATGCCGGTTCTGAGCGAAGTTTACGAGATCCCGGGAAACCGGACGATGACCGACGACGAGCGGCAGGCGCGGGTCGAGGAGATCTATCGCCCGTTTCACGATTCGGTCGCGCGCTTCGTTTCCGCCCGCAAGGCCGCCGGCAGGCCGCCGATCCTGGTGACGATGCATAGCTTCACGCCCGTCTATTTCGGCAAGCCGCGGGCCGTCGAGGTCGGTATCCTGCACGATGCGGACAGCCGCCTTGCCGACCATATGCTGGCGGTCGCGACGAAGGGGCAGGTCGCCTACGACATCCGCCGCAACGAGCCCTATGGCCCGGCCGACGGCGTTACTCACAGTCTGATTGAATACGGCGTCCTCAACGGACTGCCGAATGTGATGATCGAGATCCGCAACGATCTCATTCGCAATGACATCGGCCAAAGGGTCATGGCCGACTATCTGGAAGGATTGCTCCGCAAAGGCGCAGTGGCACTTTCAGCACAATAAAAGACCCTGGGGAGCGGCTTGCCGCGGTCCTGTTCCGGCCAGCCGGGGCAGGTGGTTGATGGGACCCTGCCGCAATGGGGCGGTGTGGTCTGAATAAATCAGGGGAAGAAAAATGTCAGACTACAGCGATTTGGACAAAAAGCAGGACATGAGTGTCTTGCACTCGATGGGCTATGCCCAGGAGCTCGAGCGGCGCATGAGCCAGTTCTCGAACTTCGCGGTGTCGTTCTCGATCATCTGCATTCTCTCCGGCGGCATCAATTCGCTCGCCCAGGCGACAGCCGGCGCAGGGGGCGCCGCGATCGGCATCGGCTGGCCGCTTGGCTGCTTCATTTCCTTGGTCTTTGCGGTCGCCATGGCGCAGATCAGCTCGGCCTATCCGACGGCCGGCGGCCTCTACCACTGGGGTTCGATCCTTGGTAACCGCTTTACCGGCTGGGTGACCGCCTGGTTCAACCTGCTCGGTCTCGTCACCGTTCTCGGCGCGATCAACGTCGGCACCTATTACTTCTTCATGGGTTCCTTCGGCACGCCCTATTTCGCGCTGGAGGACACAACCACTACCCGCATCGTCTTCCTGGCGATCATCACCGGCGCACAGGCGCTCGTGAACCACATGGGCATCGGGCTCACCGCCAAGCTCACCGATTTCTCCGGCTACCTGATCTTCGCAACTGCGATCCTGCTTGCCGTCGTTTGCCTCGCGGCCGCCGACAGCTACGACATCGCAAGGCTCTTCACCTTCTCCAACTATTCCGGTGAAGCCGGCGGCAACGTCTGGCCGCAGACGTCGGGCACCTGGGTGTTCCTGCTCGGCCTTCTGCTGCCGATCTACACGATCACCGGCTACGACGCTTCTGCCCACACCTCGGAAGAAACCGTCAAGGCGGCGGAATCCGTGCCGCGCGGTATGGTTTCTTCCGTGCTCTGGTCGGCGCTCTTCGGCTACATCATGCTGTGCGCCTTCGTGCTGATGATCCCGAACATGGACGAAGCTGCCAAGCAGGGCTGGAACGTGTTCTTCTGGGCGATGGACGCCCAAGTCAACCCGGTCATAAAGGACATCCTCTATCTCGCCATCCTCGTCAGCCAGTGGCTGTGCGGCCTGGCGACGGTGACCTCGGTATCACGCATGATCTTCGCCTTCTCGCGTGACGGCGGTCTGCCGGCCTCCAGGGCGCTCGCCAAGGTCAGCCCGACCCACCGGTCGCCGGTTGCGGCGATCTGGACCGGCTCGATCCTCTCGGTCCTGTTCGTCTGGGGCTCGTCGCTCGTGTCGATCGGCGAAACGCCGGTTTATACGATCGTCGTCTCGTGCACGGTCATCTTCCTGTTCTTCTCCTTCGCGATCCCGATCACGCTCGGCCTTTTCGCCTGGGGAACCTCGAAGTGGGATAAAATGGGCCCGTGGAACCTGGGCGAGGCGATGTTCAAGCTCTTCGCGGTTCTGTCGATCATCGCCATGGTGCTGATCTTCGTTCTCGGTATCCAACCGCCGAACGACTGGGCGCTCTACATCACCGTGGGCTTCCTGGTGCTGACGGCTCTGATCTGGTTCGGCTTCGAAACCCGCCGCTTCCGCGGCCCGCCGATCGGCGACGAAGTGGCGCGCCGCCAGGCCGAGATTGCCGCTGCCGAAAAGGCCGTCGGCGAAGTCTGAACACCAACAAAATGGGCGGGAGCGCGACCGCGACTTCCGCCTTTTCTTTTCCGGAGCTTGTCCGGTTACTTGAACGGATCACGTCCACGCGGCCCAAAAATATCGTGACCCAAGGGAACGGCCGCGTGACCAAACATGGGATGGAAGTTGATGAGCTATACGTTTGATGAGTTGAAGGAAGACGTCGCCGCCGGGCGCATCGATACGGTTCTCGCCTGCCAGGTCGACATGCAGGGCCGGCTGATGGGCAAGCGCTTCCACGCGCAGTTCTTCGTCGACGGCGCCTGGAAGGAAACGCATAGCTGCAACTATCTGCTTGCGACCGACATGGAGATGGAGACCGTTCCCGGCTACAAGGCGACGAGCTGGGAGAAGGGCTACGGCGACTATACGATGAAGCCGGACCTTTCGACACTTCGCCGCATTCCCTGGCTCGAAGGCACGGCGCTCGTGCTTTGCGACATGCTCGACCATCACACCCACGAGGAAGTGCCGCACTCGCCGCGCGCGATCCTGAAGAAGCAGGTGGCGCGGCTCGAGAAGATGGGGCTCAAGGCCTACATGGCGAGCGAGCTCGAATTCTTCCTGTTCGACCAGTCCTACGACGATGCCCGCCAATCCGGCTATCGCGACCTGCAACTCGTCAGCGGCTACAACGAGGACTACCACATCTTCCAGACCACCAAGGAAGAAGATGTGATGCGGGCGATCCGCAACGGCCTGCAGGGCGCCGGCATCCCGGTCGAAAATTCCAAGGGCGAGGCGTCGGCCGGGCAGGAAGAGATCAACGTGCGTTATGCCGACGCGCTGACAATGGCCGACCGGCACGCGATCATCAAGAATGGCTGCAAGGAGATCGCCTGGTCGCGCGGCAAGGCCATCACCTTCCTCGCCAAGTGGAATTATTCGGCCGCCGGCTCCTCCTCGCATATCCACCAGTCGCTCTGGAGTGCCGACGGCAAGACCTCGAAATTCTTCGACGAGAGCGGCAAATACGGCATGTCGGAGATGATGCGCCACTATGTGGCGGGGCTGCTCACCCATGCGAGCGAGATCACCTATTTCCTTGCGCCCTACATCAACTCCTACAAGCGCTTCATGGCCGGCACCTTCGCGCCGACCAAGGCGGTCTGGAGCAAGGATAACCGCACCGCCGGCTATCGCCTTTGCGGCGAGGACACCAAGGCGATCCGCATCGAATGCCGCGTCGGCGGCTCCGATCTCAATCCCTATCTCGCCTTCGCGGCTTTGATCGCCGCCGGCATTTCCGGTATCGAAAACAAGATGGAACTGGAAGCGCCCTTCGTCGGCGACGCCTATGGCGGCAAGGACGTGCGCGAGATCCCGCGCACGCTCAGAGACGCGACGGCGGCGCTTAGCGAATCCAAGATGCTGCGCGACGCCTTTGGTGATGAGGTCATCGAGCACTACGCGCGGGCCGGGCACTGGGAACAGGAAGAATATGACCGCCGCGTCACCGATTGGGAGGTCGCACGCGGTTTCGAACGGGCCTGATCCTGGTCCCTATCTCTCACACGGTGGCCGATCCTGGCAGGGTCGGCCACCGCATCATTCGCAATGAAAGCAGGAAAACGATCATGAGCATGATCAAGTGCATTTCGCCCGTGAACGGCGAAGTCTACGCGGAACGCCCGGCGATGCCGCTGGAACTGGCAAAACAGGTGGTTTCCCGCGCCCGCCAGGCGCAGAAGGCCTGGGCGCGCCGTCCGCTCGACGAGCGCGTCAACCTGGTGCTATCAGGTGTCGCCCGCCTCAATGAAATGGTCGACGAGGTGGTGCCGGAGCTTGCCTGGCAGATGGGCCGGCCGGTGCGCTACGGCGGCGAGTTCAAAGGCTTCAACGAGCGCTCGAACTATGTCGCGACGATCGCCGCCGATGCGCTGAAGCCGCTGGTGATCGAGGAAAGCGACCGCTTCGAGCGCCGCATCGCGCGCGAGCCGCATGGCGTCGTCTTCGTCGTCGCGCCGTGGAATTATCCTTACATGACCGCGATCAACACGGTGGCGCCGGCGCTGATGGCCGGTAACACCGTCATCATCAAGCATGCGAGCCAGACGATCCTCGTCGGCGAGCGCATGGTGCGCGCCTTCGTCGAAGCCGGCGTTCCCGCCGACGTCTTCCAGAACATCTTCCTCGACCACGAAACGACCGCAGCACTGATCGCTGCCAAGAGCTTCGACTTCGTCAACTTCACCGGCTCTGTCGAAGGCGGGCGGTCGATCGAGCGCGCGGCTGCCGGCACCTTCACCGGTCTCGGTCTCGAACTCGGCGGCAAGGATCCGGGCTACGTCATGGAAGACGCGGATCTCGACGCGGCCGTCGACACGCTGATGGACGGCGCCACCTACAATTCCGGCCAGTGCTGCTGCGGCATCGAGCGCATTTACGTGCATGAAAAGCTCTATGACGCCTTCGTCGAGAAGTCGGTCGCCTGGGTTTCCAACTACAAGCTCGGCAACCCGCTCGATCCGGAAACGACGCTTGGGCCGATGGCGAACAAGCGCTTCGCCGCGACCGTGCGCGAGCAGATCGCCGATGCGGTTGCCAAGGGCGCCAAGGCTCTCATCGACCCGAAGCTGTTCCCGCAGGATGACGGTGGCGCCTATCTCGCGCCGCAGGTCCTTACCAATGTCGATCACTCCATGGCCTTCATGCGCGAAGAGACCTTCGGTCCGGCCGTCGGCATCATGAAGGTGAAGAGCGACAGCCAGGCGATCGAGCTGATGAACGACAGCCAGTACGGTCTGACAGCATCGCTCTGGACCAAGGATGCCGAGCGCGCCGCGCGCATCGGCGCTGACATCGAGACCGGCACGGTGTTCATGAACCGCGCCGACTATCTCGACCCGGCGCTTTGCTGGACCGGCGTCAAGGAAACCGGCCGTGGCGGCTCGCTCTCGGTCATCGGCTTCCAGAACCTCACCCGTCCGAAATCCTATCATCTGAAGAAAGTAACCGCATGACGATCACCGCCAACTGGAGCTATCCGACGTCAATCAAGTTCGGTGCCGGCCGGATCAAGGAGCTTGCCGACCATTGCAAGGCGGTCGGCATGAAGAAGCCGCTTCTGATCACCGACCGGGGCCTCGCGCCGATGGCGATCACCCAGAACGCGCTCGACATCCTCGCAGCCGCCGATCTCGGTAGGGCGATCTTCGCCGACGTCGATCCGAACCCGAATGACGTCAACCTTGAAGCCGGCGTCAAGGCGTTCAAGGACGGCGGCCACGACGGTGTCGTCGCCTTCGGCGGCGGCTCGGGCCTCGATCTCGGCAAGTGCGTCGCCTTCATGGCCGGCCAGAGCCGCCCCGTCTGGGATTTCGAGGACATCGGCGACTGGTGGACACGCGCGAGCGTCGAGGGCATCGCGCCGATCGTCGCCGTGCCGACGACGGCCGGCACCGGCTCGGAAGTCGGACGCGCCAGCGTCATCACCAATTCCGCAAGCCACGTGAAGAAGGTGATCTTCCATCCGAAGTTCCTGCCGGCAGTGACGATCTACGACCCGGAACTGACGGTCGGCATGCCGAAGGTGATTACTGCCGGCACCGGCATGGATGCCTTTGCCCATTGCCTGGAAGCCTACTCCTCGCCCTTCTACCATCCGATGTCGGCCGGCATCGCGCTCGAAGGCATGCGCCTGGTGAAAGAGTACTTGCCGCGCGCCTACAAGGACGGCGCCGACATCGAGGCCCGCGCCAATATGATGAGTGCCGCTGCCATGGGTGCCGTCGCCTTCCAGAAGGGCCTCGGCGCGATCCATTCGCTGTCGCACCCAGTCGGCGCCATCTACAACACCCATCACGGCATGACCAATGCGGTGGTGATGCCGCCGGTGCTGCGCTTCAACCGCCCGGCAATCGAAGAGAAGATCGTGCGTGCCGCCGCCTATCTCGGCATTGCCGGCGGCTTCGATGGTTTTTACGACTACGTGCTGAAGCTGCGCGAGGAACTCGGCGTACCGGACAAGCTTTCAGCACTCGGCGTCGGGACCGACCGCATCGACGAGATGTCGGAGATGGCCATCGTCGATCCAACGGCCGGCGGCAACCCGGTCGAGCTCACGCTGGATGCCGCGAAGAAGCTCTTCCGCGAGTGCATCTGACATAGTGTGCTGGCGCCTCG
>NZ_JBQENZ010000003.1:0-212528 GCF_052044935.1 Ensifer sp. 22460 | reverse complement strand
TTTAGAGGAGTCGAAAATACCACTTGCCATTGCAGCTGATTTGTCACCTAATTGTCACGGAACTGTCACGATTTGGTTCCCTGGAAGCGCGTCCTTTACAGTTCGTTTACCGCGATCTGAAACGCTTCCATTAGAGTGTGCGTATGTTTCGGCCCGGAACCAGAGGGCCGTGGGTGAGTTAGGGTCGAGCAATGGCGATTGTGTCCCTCGCGAATGCGAAGGGGGGAGCTGGCAAGACGACGGCGGCGTTGCTGCTCGCCAGCGAGCTTGTCCGGCGCGGCGACCGGGTTGCGGTTCTCGATTGCGACCAGCTCGCCTGCATGGCCGACTGGTTTAGGCACGGTCGAAGCGACAGCAATCTCTCCGTCATCTCCGGTGTCACCACGACGACCCTTAGCGACCACCTCAGACGGCTGCGAGGTTGCGTCGAGCATGTGGTCATCGACCTCTCGGGAGCGGCCGACGTGCTGGTTGCGCTTGCGATCGGTCTTTCAGACCTGACGCTGATCCCGGTTCAGGGCTGCGTCATGGATGCGCGCGGTGCCACGCAGGTGCTCGAGCTGATCCGCTATATCGAGAACAATGCGCACGCCAATATCAACCATGCGGTGCTGTTGACGCGGGTCAATGCCATCGTGACGACGCGGGCGATGCGCAAGGTCAAGCTGATGCTGGCCGAATGCAAGATCCGCCTCGTCGATACGCCGCTGGTAGAACGCACGGCTTTCCGCGAACTGTTCGAGCAGGGCGATACGCTCTATTCGCTCGATGCTGCCAGGGTCAGCAATCTGGCAAAGGCCCAGGCCAATGCCCGCGCCTTTGCCGATGACGTGCTGAGGCTGCTCAACCCGGCCGGAGAAGCAATGCGGCACGGTCCGTTCTCGTCGATGTGCTACCGCTCGGAGCGGACGGCGGACCCGGTCGTACTGCCGGCCTGAGAGCCGGAACCTCTGCTGTTTTGATCTTCATTGCAGCGTGCCGCCGGTCTTCCGGCCGCGTGACTGTCAGGTTTCACGTTCGTGCGTTACCAATTCGTTAACCATGTTCTGAAAGGTTTCGTTAAGAAGCGAACCACCGGCCGTGGCCGTCGGGTTCAGCGCGGAACACGCACAGAATGAGGAATATCATGGCGGTCATCACTTTCGCCAATGCAAAGGGCGGCGCGGGCAAGACGACGGCGGCGCTGATCCTGTCGACGGAGCTGGCAAGGCAAGGACATCGTGTCGTAGTTCTCGATGCCGATCCGCAGCGCTGGATCACGAGCTGGGCCGAAGTTTCCGGCCACATCGCCAACCTCACGGTCATCTCGCATATCACGCCCGGCTCGCTCGAATGTCATATTCGCGAGATGAAGGATGAGGCGGATTACATCGTCATCGATCTCGCGGGCGCGAAAGACCAAATTGTCGCACTGGCGCTGGCCATTTCCGATCAGGTGCTGATCCCGGTGCAGGGCTGCGCCATGGACGCGCGCGGCGCTGCGCAGATCCTCGAACTCATCCGCCAGATCGAGGATCGGTCCAAGCAACGCATCAACCATTCGGTCGTGCTCACCCGCGTCAATTCGCTCGTCACCACGCGCGCGCTGCAGACGATCAAAGCCATGCTCGCCGAACGCGGCGTCTCGGTGCTCGACATGCCGATCGTCGAGCGCGCCGCCTATCGCGAGATTTTCGACTGCGGCGGCACGCTGCAGACGATGGATCCGGCCCGTGTCAGCAACCTCGACAAGGCGCGCGAAAACGCCTTCGCATTGGCAAAAGAAGTGCAGGCGCTGTTGCCGGTCAAGGCGCGCCGTTCCTGGGCCGCACGCATGCCGTCCTGGGCGTCGCGCAACGCCGCCTGATCTTTTCCTCGAATTGTTCCCTTTCAACCGGAATTGACGTTCGTCAGTTCCGGTTGAATCCTGTTTCAGCACTCGCGAAATAGCTGTCGCCCGTAAGGCTTCCTTTACCCTAGGCTTCTAACAGTGGCCAAGGACACAGCTTGCCCGTCGCGATCACCGCAAGCGGGCAATCGGCCGCCATGACTGCGGCGAAGATCTCAGACGCCTACTGCGCCGCGCGTCTTATCAGACGCGCAAAGGTCGCTGTAGCACTTTGAAGTGCTGCATGTTTTTGTCCTTTAATCGAATACGATTAAAGGAAACATGCAGTGCGCCGTCGATCCTGTTTCCATGATCCACAACAGCGCCGCGCGCTCAACCAAACGCGCAAAGGTCGTTGTATCACTTCGAACTGCTGCGTGTTTTCGTCCTTAAATCGAATGCGATTTACGGGGACGTGCAGTAGAGCATGCAAGGAAGCTCGCGCATGAAAACGGAACACACCGCTGCCGGTACGCAGGATGTTGCCGGTCGTCTGAATTTCATGGCGCTCGACGATGCCGCCAGAACGAGCCTCAAGGCGCTGAAGCCGATCCTTGAAAAGGAGCTGAAGCCGGCGCTCGACAAGTTCTATGGCAAGGTGAAGGCGACGCCCGAGACGAAACGGTTCTTTTGGTCCGACAGCCATATCGACCGCGCCAAGGGCGCGCAGGTCGGCCACTGGGCAAACATCGCCGACGCCAATTTCAATGAAGAGTACAGTGCCAAGGTCCGCACCATCGGCCAGGTCCACGCGCGCATCGGCCTTGAGCCGCGCTGGTACATCGGCGGCTATGCGCTGATCGCCGAACATCTGATTACCGAAATCGTTAGGGCGTACTGGCCGAAGGCCGGTCTGTTTTCGCGCCAGACCACCTCGGCCGAAGACATGGGCGCGATGCTGTCGAGCCTCGTCAAGGGCGTCTTCCTCGATATGGATCTGTCGATCTCCGTCTACATGGATGCGTCCGATGTCACCAAGCAGCGCGCCGTCCAGGAAGAAGTGCTGGCGGCCGAGCGCGCGCTGATCAGCAAGACATTCGGCGCCGCCTTGAAGAAGATCGCCGACGGCGATCTGACAGCGCGCATCGGCGCCGATCTGCCGGTCGCCTATCAGGAGCTTGGCGAAAACTTCAACCACGCGATCGGCGAACTCTCTCGTGCCATCGGCGGCATCGAGGCCGGCGCCAGCCAGATCCATACGAGTGCCAAGGAAATCGCCGCGGCCGCCGACGATCTGGCCAAGCGCACGGAGCGGCAGGCCGCCAATCTCGAGGAGACGGCGGCAGCCGTCGAGCAGGTGACGCGCACCGTCAAGCAGACGGCCGAAGGCGCCAACCAGGCGAACTCGACCGTCATTGCCGCGCGCGCCAATGCCGAACAGAGCGGCGAGATCGTCAGCCACGCGATCGAGGTGATGCAGGAGATCCAGACGTCGTCGGCCAGCATCGCCCGGATCGTCGACGTGATCGACGAGATCGCCTTCCAGACCAACCTCCTGGCGCTGAATGCCGGCATTGAGGCGGCGCGGGCCGGCGAGGCGGGCAGGGGCTTTGCCGTTGTCGCGTCCGAAGTCCGCGCGCTTGCTCAGCGTTGCGCTGACGCTGCGAAGGATATTCAGGGACTGATCGCCAAGTCGCGCGGCCAAGTGGATGACGGGGTGAACTCGGTCAACCAGGTGGCCCAGTCGCTGCAGCAGATCGTGGCGCAGGTGGTGGAAGTCAGCTCCGTCTTCGGCGCGATCCGCGCCAGCACCGCCGAACAGGCAACCGGCCTGCAGGAGGTCAACACTGCGATCACCCAGATGGACCAGATCACCCAGCAGAATGCCGCCATGGTCGAGCAGGCCAATGCCGCAAGCCAGGCGCTGACGGGCGAGGCCGAGCACATCGCCATGCGCCTGCGCGCCTTCCGGACCTCTGGGCAGGTACAGGTCAGTGCCGGTTCGGGCTACCGCGCGGCGGCGTGATCGTATTGAGAGACGACGCCTCGGGTCAGGGATGATCCGGGGCGTTTTGGTTTGTCGGACTGGCAGACTAGCAAATTAAGCAGGAACGTAGGTCAACCTCACCACGTCCTCGCCAATCCGATCATGAGACACCAGACGGAGCGGCGGTCGGGGGCCGGCGAAATAGGGGTTGCCGTGACCCAGCACGACCGGGTGCAGGTAGATCCGGTATTCGTCGATCAGGCCAAGTTGGGTGAGGCTGTGCGCCAAGACCGGGCCAGCCACTTCGATCTCGCCGTCGTGCTCAGCCTTCAACGTGCGGATTGCGCCTTCGAGATCACCCTCGACAAGCCGGGCATTGGAGCCGACAGCCTTCAGCGAACGCGAAACGACATATTTCGGCTGCTTCCGCCACGCCGCCGCGAAAGCACGCTCGTCCGCACCCCATTCCGAATGCTCGTCGTCCCAGTAACGCATGATCTCATAGATGCGGCGACCGTACAGGCTGCCCGCCTGCTGTTCGGCCTCCTCGATGAAGTGGCGGAAGAGCGTGGGGCTTGGCGCAAACGCCATGTGATCGACGTAGCCATCCAGGGACTGGTTCATTCCGAACACGAGTTTTGCCATAGCCGCTTCCTTCCCTACATGGAATACCGCACGGATCTGATTGTGAATTGCAATCGGTGTAGGATAGGTCGACTGCTTTTGTAACGCAATCGGTTTTTGGGGGATGCTTGAACACCCGCGTTCGGGCTGTCCGATCAATCTTTCTCTCGAATGGCCGGGCGTCGCTGGAGCTTGATCGTCATCTCGCGATCCGATGTGCCTCGTGGCTGCAACTTCCGCGAGTTGTTGACCCGGCCAGAGGTGCGGATAGCCGCACACATTCTGGTCGGCCGGCCGGTGGTCTGAAGAAGGCCGGTGTGCCGGGACCGACCCAGAATGGTCGTGGAGCTTTCCATCGGGATGACAGAAGTTGCCGTCGAGGTAGCGGACCGGCACGACCGGTCCAGTGCATCCTCTGGGAGCTGCTCAAAACCGCCGGTCGATGAAATGTTTGGCCTGGGCGCCGGCGTGGTAGAAGGCTGACTTCACGGTGCGCCAGGTGTCTGGGGTCACGGGCGTTTCGGCAAGCGGGATCGCCGAGGTCTCGCCGGTGACGTGGTTCGCCAGAGCCCGGCCGAAGACGGTGCCCGGCGCAATGCCGCGGCCGTTGTAGCCGCTGACGGAAACCACGTTGGGGGCGAGCGTGTGCATGGCCGGCAGGTTGTTGGTGGTCATGCCGATGCGGCCGTCCCACCAGTATTCAAAGCGGAAGTCGCCGATATAGGGGAAGAGCTTGCGCAGCGAGCGGGCGGCAAACGCACGATGCGTGCCTTCGGCGATCGCGTCGAGCCGGCCGATCGAGCCGAAGATCAGCCGGTTCTGCTGGTCCATGCGGAACGACGTCATGACGAGGCCGGTGTCCCAGGTGCCCTGGCGTTCCGGCAGGATGCGGCTTGCAACCGCATCGGGCAGCGGATTGGTGGCGAACTGGAAATAGGGCAGGATCGTCAGTTCCTGCGTATGCGCCTGCCACGGGCTTTCGGCGAAGAGGCCGCCATAGGCGTTGGTGGCAAGGATCACCTGCTTGGCGCGGATGACGCCATTGCCGGCCTTCAGCACCCAGGTCTCGCCCTGGCGTTCGGCGCCTGTCAGCGGCGTGTCGGTGTAGATCTCGGCACCGGCGGCAAGGGCTGCGCGTGCCAAGCCGCGGGCATAGGCGAGCGGCTGGATGGTGCCGGCGCGGCGATCGAGCAGGGCGCCGGAAAAGCCTTCGGCGCCGGTGAGCGCATGCGCCCGCTCGGCGGAGAGCGCCTCTACCGGGGCGCCGCGCTTCTGCCATTGCGCTTCGCGATCCCTGATTTCCGTGACACCTTCGCTACCGACGGCCATGTGCAGCGTGCCGTTGCGCACCGCCTCGCAGGCGATGCCGTGTTTTTCGACCAGGGCATAGACCATCGACGGGCCATCGCCGAGCTCGGTGAGCAGGCGGTTGCCGGCGGCCGGACCGAGGGTCGAGATGAGATCGTCGGGCTTCACCCACATGCCGGCATTGACCAGGCCAACATTGCGGCCGGAGCCGCCGAAGCCGATCATCTTCGCCTCGATCACCGTTGCCTTGATCCCTTTTTCGGCGAGGTGCAGGGCTGCCGATAGGCCGGTGAAGCCGCCGCCGACGATCGCGACATCGGTCGTCAGGTCGCGGCTGAGCGGCCTGGTTTCGGGCGCGGCCGGTGCCGTCGCATGCCAGAGGTTGGGCAGGGTGCGCTCCGTCGCCATCGCGGCAATCCTTCAAGTGCGGCCGGACGTCCGGCTATAGGTCAGGGTTCTCTCGGTGATAGCCGATTGCGGGGAAAATTCTCATGACAATGTTTCATGAAGTCATGATGCAAGGCCGGCCGGAGGCATCGGGGCGCTGCGCGGTGGGGCGATGGAGAAAAACCGCAGCTGGGTCGTCGGCAGCTGCGGTCTTGTAAATGTATACGTCTGAAAAATCTTTGCCGAAACGTCGTCAAGCTTCGGCGATACATCTTTAAAAACGTGCCTGTCGTGGATGGTCAATCAGGCAATGCCATCTTCTATGCCGTTTGGCCGAAGTCACTCACCCAATTGGGGGAAATGGTGCAAAAAAGCTTTCGGCAGCGTTGGTTGGCCTACAGCGCCGCGCGTCTTATCAAGACGCGCAAAGGTCGCTGTAGCGCTTTGAAGTGCTGCATGTTTTTGTCCTTCAATCGGCTACGATTAAAGGAAACATGCAGTAGCCGAACGCAATGGCGTCAATCGACGAATTCGACGGTAACGCCGGGGCTGACCATCTTGGCGAGCTCGGTCGCATCCCAGTTGGTCAGGCGCACGCAGCCGTGGCTCTGGGTCTTGCCGATTTTCGAAGGCTCTGGCGTGCCGTGAATGCCGTAGGTCGGCTTCGAGAGCGCGATCCAGACGGTGCCGACCGGGCCGTTCGGGCCGGGCTGCAACGTGAGGATCTTGTCGTTGTTGCCCTGCCTGAAGTTGATCTTCGGGTTGTAGGTGTAGCCCGGATTGAGCGCGATGCGCTCGACATTGACCGTGCCCGAAGGCGATGGCGTGTCGGACGAGCCGATCGTTGCCGGATAGGCGGCGATCAGCTTGCCGGTGTCGTCATAGGCGAGCACCTGCTTGCGCGCCTTGTCGGCGAGGATGCGGGCAACCTTGCCGGCCTTGTTCGCTCCCGGATTGATCACCTTGATGATGGTGCCCGGGATGGTGAAGTCGACGCCCGGGTTCAGCTCGCGCAGATAGGCTTCGTCCATGTGGAACTTTTCGCCGAGCATTTCTGTCGTCGAGGTGAAGGACATATGCGGCAGCATAGCCTTGTGCGCGTAGTCCTCCGGGATCGACGCGACATAGGGGCCGGCAGCGTCGGCCGCCGTGATCGTATAGCTGGTGATCGGCATGCCGCCGCTCATGCGCAGCCGCTCGAGGATGTCCTCGGTATTGTTGGGGTCGAGCGTCTCGCCGGTCGACTGCTGCCAGGCCTCGATCGCCTTGGTCACGTTCGAGCCCATCTTGCCGTCGATCACGCCGGGCGAAAAACCTTCTCGGTCGAGGAAGACCTGCAGGGCGGTGATCTCGGCGCGCGACTTGCTCTTGACCGTCATTGCCGGCGGCATCGACTGGCGCATGGGCTGGGTGTCGTTCGGATCGATCGCGGCCTCTTCAGTGCCGTCGATCAGGCCCGGAAGGCTGTTCGGCAGCTCGTTGCCATCGGTGGATGGCGGTACCACGTCACGATAGTCGGGGATGGAGCCGGTGACTTCGCCAGGCTCGGAATAGCCGTAGCCGCGCTCGGTGTCGCGGTTGCGGCGGTTCGAATAGATGTCGACGTCGCCCTCGCGGCGATAGCCGCCATAGCCATCCTGGCGGCCGCGATTGGGCACGACGGTCGCCACCACATTGCCCCAGCTATCGATCAGCAGCGTGCGCCCGCGGCTGTCGCGCATGGTCTGCACCTCATCGGCGCGCGGCACGTAGTCGAGAATTTCGCCATCGGGCGTGACCAGCATGACGTCGTCGCCATAGCGATTTCTGCCGCGATAATCCTGCGCGAAAGCGGCCGTCAAATCCACGGCGAGAAAGCCGGCTGCGGCGAGAAGCGAGAGGCCGATGCGGGTCGCTGACGTCACGTGAGAACCTGTTTTCATTGTAGCGAATGTGGCGCGGTACATTTGGATTTCGACGTTAATGTGAAAAAAATGAATTCATCATGAACAAGCGGTTAAATTCTATCTAGGCGGAGCAGACTTCGGCTTCAACCAATGAAATGTGGCTCTCCTCAGATATCATCGCTTTGTGATTGCAGTGATTCTACGGCCGATTAGAGGAAGAGGACATGCTGAGAACGCTCGAAGAACCTGCGGACGGCCCAGAGAATCATGTGCTGTTCGATCGTCTTTCCGCGCTCGACATCGCCGCCTTCGTCGTCGATGGCGTCGACCTGTCGCCGGGTGCCGCGATCCCCTCCGATGGCGATATCAGGATCGACCGGGCGCTTGCCGGCTTTCTCTTCACCTGCGGCCCCGACCATATCCGCCATCCTGAGCCGATCGAGGGCGGAGCGGGAGGGGCGCACTACCCGCTGCATGGGTCGCTTGCCGGGACTGCGGTCAGCCACACGCAGATGGCGAGCGATGGAGCCGAGTGCACGGCGACGATCGAGGTGGCGCTCGCCGATGGAGGGCAGGCCCGGATCGAGCGGCGGTGGCGGATCGATCCCGGGCGGCACGAAGTCGTGCTCGAGGATCGCGTCGTCAACGTGGGGACCTCGGCCTTTCCGCCGATGATGATGTATCACGTCAACATCGCCGGCAGGCTGCTCGGGCCGGACACCCGTATCCTCAGCGCGTCGCTTGCAGACGGGGAGAGCATCTGGCGCTTCGGCAATGGCGAGAGTGCGCATTTTTGCCTGCCAGCGGCCATCGGTCTCGACGGCTGGTCGGATGTCACCCTCGCAGGCCTTGCCGGGCTCGGTGGGCGCAATCTCCAGGTGCGGTTCCGCATCGACACGCTGCCCTTCCTGCAGATGTGGCGCTGTCAGCGCGGCGAGGCGGATGTGATCAGCATCGAGCCGGTGTCGCACCGCATCGCCAAGCGTCCGGAGCTGGCGGCGGCCGGAGAGTTGATCCCGCTCCTGCCGGGTGAGGCACGGAGCTACGCGATCGCCTTCTCAGTTGCCTGATCTGGCATCTGGAACACGCGGCTTTTGAATTGACGCGGGGAAGGGCTGCGCCTACATCAGAGGCCACCACATTTCCTGAGGAAGACGACCATGGACATCCGCCAGATCAACGACGAATACTCGGTCTCCGGCCAGATCACCGTCGAGGATCTCGACCAGATCAAAGCGCTCGGCTTCAAGTCCATCGTCTGCCACCGCCCGGATTTCGAGGCGCCGGATCAGCCGACCTTCGATTCGATCGCTGCCCGCGCCGAAGAGCTCGGCATCGAAACCAAACACATTCCCGTCGGCCCGATGGGTGTGACGGCAGACGCGGTAACGAGCATGGTCGATGCGCTCGACGAGTTCCAGCGCCCGATGCTCGGCTATTGCCGCTCCGGCGCGCGCTCGACGGCCGTTTACCAGCAGACCCAGCATATTCGCGGCTGAGCCAGACGCCAGTTTTGTAGATCGCGCTCGGTCGCGTTCGTTTGAACGAACGACGGAGGATCGGCATGGCCGAAGCGCATCTCATCACGCGCGAGCAATGGGCGGATGAGCCCGAGGTCTGGAAGGGCGAGTTTGAGGGCGGTCCCTATGGCGCGGGCCTCTCGGTGATTTTCTTTTGCACTGACCGCGTCGGCGATGGGCCGAAACTGCACCGCCATCCCTATCCCGAGACCTTCATCGTGCGCGTCGGCCGGGCGCGCTTTACCGTCGGCGACCGCACCATCGATGCTGAAGCCGGCGAGATCGTCGTGGCGCCGGCCAATGTGCCGCACAAGTTCGAGAATCTCGGGCCCGGCCGGCTGGAGACGACCGACCTGCATGCGGCCGGCGCGTTTTCGACGGAGTGGCTCGAGTAGGCGGCTCGGGTCGCAGGATAGGGTCGGTTGCAGGCGTGGCTATTTCCCGCGCCGCCGACGCGGCGCTGCTGGATTCCTGTGACAAGCACAGGAATGAGGGAATGCCAGGAGATGCTGCCGCATAGTTATGCCTGGTTTCCACGGAGGCTGACTACGTCGGATGACCGGGGTGCTAGGTCCCAACGCCCTCTTTCCTGTGCTTGTCACAGGAATCCAGCCACGGCGCGTCCGCGCCGTGATTGAACCTTCGCCAACAAGACCTGCTCAGCCGTTCCTGATCTCGCTCAGCGTACGCGTCGGCGTAATCGCCTCCGGATCGAGCTTGATCTCGATGACCGACGGTTTGCCGCTGGCGCGCGCCCTGAGGAACGCGTCGGCAAATTCTTCCGTCTTCTCGACCGTTTCGCCGTGTCCGCCATAGGCGCGGGCGAGCGCCGCGAAATCCGGATTGGTGAGGTCGGTGGCGCTGACACGGCCGGGATATTCGCGTTCCTGGTGCATGCGGATGGTGCCGTAGATGCCGTTGTTGACGACGACGGTGATGATCGGCAGGCGGTAGCGCACGGCGGTCGCGAATTCCTGTCCATGCATCAGGAAGCAGCCATCGCCGGCAAAGCAGATGACCTCGCGATCCGGATGAAGCTGCTTGGCGGCAACGGCGGCCGGCAGGCCGTAACCCATCGAGCCGGAGGCGGGTGCGGCCTGCGTCGCAAAGCGGCGGAAGCGGTGGAAGCGGTGCACCCAGGTGGCATAGTTGCCGGCGCCGTTGGTGAAGATGGTATCCTGAGGCGTGTTCGCCTCGATCCAGTTCATGATCGGGCCCATTTGCACCGCACCTGGACCGGTCTCCGGCGGCGTAGACCATTTGAGATAGGCTGCGTGCATGATTTCGGTGCGCTCGGACCAGACGGATTCGCCTGCGGGCGCAAGGCCCTCGAGGGCGGCGACGAAGTCGTTCGGGCTTGCGGCGATTGCCAGCTCCGGCCGGTAGACGCGGCCGAGCTCGGAACTATCGGGATACACATGCACCAGCGTCTGGCGCGGGTAGGGGCTATCCATCAGCGTGTAGCCGGAGGACGGCATTTCCGAGAAGCGGCCGCCGAGAAGCAGCACGAGATCCGCTTCCTTGATCTCCTTGGCGAGTGCCGGGTTGATGCCGATGCCGACATCGCCGGCATACATCGGATGCAGGTGATCGAAGAGCATCTGGCGGCGGAAGGAGCAGCCGACGGGCAGCTTCCAGCGCTCGGCGAAGCGCTGGAAATCCGCCACGCTTTCCGAGGTCCAGCGGGTGCCGCCGATAATGGCGATCGGCCGCTTGGCGGCGGCAAGCATTTCGCCGAGCCGCTTTACCTGCGCCGGGCCCGGATGGCCTTCGACCGGCTGGTAGGGCTTGGCGGCCGGCGCCTCGGCGCTGCGGGTCAGCATGTCTTCGGGCAGCGTCAGCACGACGGGGCCGGGGCGGCCGGACGTGGCGACGGCGAAGGCGCGGGTGATGAACTCCGGAATGCGGGCGGGATCGTCGATCTCGCCCACCCATTTGGCCACTTCGGTGAAGGCGCGGCGGTACTCGATCTCCTGGAAGGCTTCGCGCTCGCGCGCCTCGCTCTGCACCTGGCCGATGAAGAGGATCAT
Source organism: Ensifer sp. 22460 (assembly GCF_052044935.1). Classification (NCBI taxonomy): domain Bacteria; kingdom Pseudomonadati; phylum Pseudomonadota; class Alphaproteobacteria; order Hyphomicrobiales; family Rhizobiaceae; genus Ensifer; species Ensifer sp. 22460. Next base: position 200,979 of record NZ_JBQENZ010000003.1, on the reverse strand, counting down.
CGGAATCGAGTCCTGCCGTGCGACATGGAGACCCGCCGAAGCGTTGGTCGCGCCGGGGCCGCGGGTCACCATGCAGATGCCGGGCTCACCGGTCAGCCGGCCCCAGGCATCCGCCATCATTGCGGCGCCGCCTTCCTGGCGGCAGACGAGCACGTCGATGTCGGTGTCATAGAGCGCATCCAGCACGGCCAGGTAGCTTTCCCCCGGCACGCAGGCGATGCGTTTCACGCCATTGGCGACGAGTGCGTCGACGACGAGCTGGCCTCCAGTTTTCATGATCTTCCTCCCGATGGTCTTTCTTTTGTAGTCTGATTGTTGTTGTCAGATGGCTGGCGACACCGGAGCGACGCTCGTGTCCTTGTGTATGCGGCGCTCGCGCCAGATGATGTAGAGGCCGGAGCCGATGATGATGGCGATGCCGAGCCACTTCAGTGCATCAGGCAGATCGCCGAAAACGAGCCAGCCGAAGATCGTCGCCGAGACGATTTCGAGATATTGCAGCGGCGCCAGCACTGAAGCCGGGGCGGCGCGATAGGCATAGACGCCGAGCACGCCGGAGATGGTGGCGGTGACGCCGACGCCGAGCAGATAGTACCAGGTGTAGTCCTGCGGCCAGACCGGATCGAAGATGCCGGAACCCGTGCCTTCGCCGAAATAGAGCAGCACGAGGCAGAAGAGCCCGCCCCAGATGCCGGCATGAAATTGCATCGACCAGGGGTCCTCGTTCTGCGCGACCATGCGGGTGACGAGCAGGAACACGGCAAGGCCGAAGGCGGCGACAACAGGCAGAAGCGCGATCCAGCCGACCTCCTGCATGCTCGGCTGGATGACGAGCAGCGCACCGAAGAAGCCGACGCCGCAGGCGGTGTAACGCCGCCAGCCGATGGTCTCTTTCAGGAAGATGCTGCCGAGGATCGTCAGGATGATCGGCTCGACGAAGAAGATCGCAATTGCGTCGGCAACCTCCATCACCTTCAGCGTGGTGATGAAGGAGAGCATCGTCACGACCAGGAGGCCGCCGCGCAACGCATGGAGCCCGGTCTTGCGCCAGGTGAGATCAAAGAGGCTGCCGCGGAAGAGCACGATCGGCAGGATGAAGACGACCTGAAGCAGGAACCGGACGGCGGTGATTTCGGCCGAGGGGACGGTCGCGATCGCCAGCTTGGCGAAGATGTCGATCAGCGGCGACAGGAGCACCGAGATCACCATCAGCGTCAGCCCGAAGGAGATGCGGTTGTGGTCCGTGGCGATCTTTTGAAGAGACATGTCGGCCATGATATTTCCGGTCAGCGCCTGCCTGCGATGGCGCCCAAGCACCAGGCGGCGAAGTCCGCCGTCGCCTGTTCCCGGCCGAGTTCGTTGAGGGTCTCGTGGCGCATGCCGTCATAAACGGTGACGGTAACGTTGGTCAGACCGGCCGCTTTCATCTTGGCGCCGAGCCAGCGAATGGCATTGCCCATCTCGGTTGACGGGTCGGCGCTGCCGCCGACGAGATGAATGGGCAGGTCCTTGCGGAGCCGCGTCAGCCGGTCGGGCCGGGCGCCGCCGAAGGATAGCCGGAAAAGGTCGAGCCAGAGCGAGACGGTCGCATCGAAACCGCAGAGCGGGTCGGCCGCGTATTTCGCGACCTCGGCATCGTCGCGCGAGAGCCAGTCGAGATCGGTCTTGCGATCCTTGATCGCGCCGCCCCACATGCCGAAGGTAAGCTTGGTCAGGAGCGGGCTCGGCACATCCGAACCCTTCAGCGCCTTCTCGATTTTCAGGATCATCTGGCCGCCGCGGCCGGCGAGGCCGGGACGGAAATTGGAGTTCCAGACGGCGAGCGCATCATAGAGGCCGGGATCAGCCTCGGCTGCGTTCAGCGCAATCAGCCCGCCCATGGAATGGCCGAAGAGGATGACGGGAAGACCCGGATGGGCGGCGGTCGCGATTTCGCGCACAGCCCGGATATCGGCGAAGATCTTGTCGAGGCCGTCGCGGCTCGAGAACATGCCGAGCGGGGCGTCGGGCGCGCGCGTCTCGCCATGGCCGCGATGGTCGTGGGCATAGACCTGGAAGCCATGCGCGGCCATCGCTTCGGCAAAGCGGGCGTAGCGGCCGGAATGTTCGGCAAGGCCGTGGCTGATGAGGAGGATGCCGCGCGCATGAGCGGTCGCGGGGAAATGGCGCCAGCTCAAGGTGGCTCCGGTCGGGCTCTGATGTGTCTTCACCTGCCCGAACACGATTTCCCCCGGCAACAACGACAGACCAATTCGATATCAAATCGATTTGCAAGGCAAAGGCAATCGCCGCTTGTTGCTCGTTGCGCATGAGGTCACACGCGAATGTGCGCTCATCTTAATTAAGAGTTGCAATTTTCCCGTTTTGAGCGATATTCGTTCCTGTTTTGTTTCCGCAGGAGGATATCATGGTTAGTTTCTGTAAGGCGATATCGGGTCCGATGGCAGGACTGCTGGCGGCGTTGGCGCTGTTCCTTGCGCCGGCCGCCTTTGCTGCCGGCGAGGAAATGTCGGAACAAGGGGGTTCCGAAGGCGCGACCAGCCGCACGGAATATGTGCTGGCGGTGAGCTGGCAGCCGGGCTTCTGCGAAACGCGGCCGCAACGCAAGGAATGCGAAAGCCAGACCGCAGAGCGTTTCGACGCCATCAATCTCTCGCTGCATGGCCTCTGGCCCCTGCGCAAAAGCTATTGCGGGGTAACGGCCGAGGTGCGTGCGCAGGATCGCAAGGGCAGCTGGCTTGAACTGCCGAAACTCGCAATGGCAGACGACACGGCGGCGCGGCTGCTGATCGCCATGCCCGGCGTGCAATCCGGCCTCGACCGGCACCAGTGGCTGCGCAGCGGCACCTGCCAGAGCGGCTCGGTCGACGACTATTTCTCGGCGCAGCTGCGCATGCTGGAGGAGCTCAACCGCTCGGCGGTCGGCGCGCTCTTTCGCCAGCGCATCGGCTCCGAACTCGACGAGGCGACGATCAAGCAGGCCTTCGACCAGAGTTTTGGCACTGGCGCCGGCGACCGGGTGCGCATGCGCTGCCAGACGGTTCAGGGGCGCAGCATCATCACCGGGTTGACGATCGGGCTGACCGGCGACGTCATGAAGGCGTCCAGCCTTGCACCGCTGATCCAGGCGGCGGGACCGACCGAATTCAAATGCGCCAAGGGTATTGCCGATACGGCCGGGCGAAGCTGACCGGCTTCGCGGGCACTGTTCTTCGGCAGCGAAAGCGCTGGAGGCGCAGGGTTGCCGCATGGGATAGGTGGGGGGACAAGCCGGGGCGAATGCCTTTGCTCATTGCCCCCTTCCTATAATTCGCCTACATAGCGGGCAAATTTCCTTTCCCTGCGGAGCATTCCCTTATGGCACGTCAGTTCATCTATCATATGGCCGGACTTAATAAGTCCTACGGCGCGAAGAAGGTTCTCGAGAACGTTCATCTGTCGTTCTACCCGGACGCCAAGATCGGTATCCTCGGCCCGAACGGCGCCGGTAAGTCGACGGTTCTGCGCATCATGGCCGGCCTCGACAAGGAATTCACCGGCGAAGCCTGGGTAGCCGAGGGTGCCACCGTCGGCTATCTGCCGCAGGAGCCGCAGCTCGATCCGACGAAGACGGTGCTTGAGAACGCGATGGAAGGCGTTGCCAAGAAGACCGCGATCGTCGAGCGCTACAACGAACTGATGATGAACTATTCCGACGAGACGGCGGAAGAGGGCGCGAAGCTCCAGGACATCATCGACAGCCAGAACCTCTGGGATCTCGAAAGCCAGGTCGAGATGGCCATGGAAGCGCTGCGCTGCCCGCCGGGTGATGCCGACGTCACCAGCCTTTCCGGCGGTGAAAAGCGCCGTGTCGCGCTCTGCAAGCTGCTGCTCTCGCAGCCGGACCTCCTGCTGCTCGACGAACCGACCAACCACCTTGACGCCGAGACCATCGCCTGGCTCGAAAAGCACCTGCGCGAATATCCGGGCGCCGTTCTGATGATCACCCACGACCGCTACTTCCTCGACAACGTCACCGGCTGGATCCTCGAGCTCGACCGTGGCCGCAGCATTCCCTACGAAGGCAACTACTCGGCCTATCTCGTCGCCAAGGCCAAGCGCATGCAGCAGGAGGGCCGTGAAGAGGCCTCCCGCCAGAAGGCGATTGCCCGCGAACAGGAGTGGATCGCATCGAGCCCCAAGGCCCGCCAAGCCAAGTCCAAGGCACGTATCCGCTCCTATGACGAACTGGTCAACGCGGCGGAAAACCAGCGTCCGGGCGACGCGCAGATCATCATCCCGGTCGGCGAACGTCTCGGCCAGGTGGTCATCGAGATGGAGGGCGTTACCAAGGGCTACGGCGATCGCCTGCTGATCGACGGCCTGTCGCTCAAGCTGCCGCCGGGCGGCATCGTCGGCATCATCGGCGCGAACGGCGCCGGTAAGACGACGCTTTTCCGCATGATCACAGGCCAGGAGCAGGTCGATAGCGGCTCGATCCGCATCGGCGACACTGTGCATCTCGGTTATGTCGACCAGAGCCGCGATGCGCTCGACGGCAACAAGACCGTGTGGGAAGAAATCTCCGGCGGTGCCGAAGTCATCAAGCTCGGCAAGTACGAGATGAACTCGCGCGCCTATTGCTCGACCTTCAACTTCAAGGGCGGCGACCAGCAGCAGAAGGTCGGCAACCTCTCAGGTGGTCAGCGCAACCGCGTTCACCTCGCCAAGATGCTGAAGGCCGGCGGCAACGTGCTGCTGCTCGACGAACCGACCAACGACCTCGACACCGAGACGCTCGCAGCACTCGAAGTCGCGCTGGAAAACTTCGCCGGCTGCGCCGTTATCATCAGCCACGACCGCATGTTCCTCGACCGCCTGGCAACGCACATCCTCGCCTTTGAAGGCGACAGCCAGGTCGAATGGTTCGAAGGCAACTTCGAAGACTACGAGAAGGACAAGATCCGCCGCCTCGGCCCGGACTCGGTCAACCCGAAGCGCGTCACCTACAAGCGCCTGACGCGCTGATCAGAGCCAAGGCGCCGCATTTCCTTGCGGCGCCCAGCGCACCGCGGCAGCGCCGCGAACGCTGGAACTGAAAGTCTATTGTACGGGAACGGGCGAAGCGCAGGCTCCGCCCGTTTTCCTTTGCATGCCCTGTTCCGCAAGCGTCATTGTTCGGCCTTTCCGCGCAAATCCGCTTGCACCGACCTCGCAAATCACATAAACATATCTTTATGTGTTGATGGGGATCGCGATGGCTGTTCAGAAAGAACTGGGTCTGGATGCGCTGGTGGACGTGCTGAAGGCGGCAGGAGAGCCGACCCGCATGCGTCTCGTCGCCTTGCTTGCCGCCGGCGACCTCACCGTTACCGATCTTACCGAAATTCTCGGGCAATCGCAGCCGCGTATTTCGCGGCACCTGAAGCTGCTTGCCGAAGTCGAACTCATTGATCGTTATCAGGAAGGCGCCTGGGCCTATTTCCGTCTCAGGCAGGATGGCGCCCGCGTCGGGCTCGTGCGGGCCATGCTGGCGTCGGCGTCTGCTGACGACGCGGTGCTTTCGCGCGATGCGGCGCGGCTGACCACGCTGAAGAAGGCGAGGGCCGAGAAGGCGCAGGCCTATTTCAGCCGCAACGCTGCTGGCTGGGACGAGCTTCGCCGCCTGCATGTCAGCGAGCGCGACGTCGAGGCGAAGCTGCGCGAGATGGTCGGCGACGAACCGGTCGAGAGCCTGCTCGATCTCGGAACCGGCACCGGGCGCATCCTGCAGCTCTTCGAAGGGCTCTACCGTCGCGGCGTCGGCGTCGATGCCAGCCGCGACATGCTGGCCGTTGCGCGCTCCAATCTCGAACGCGCCGGCATCACCAAGGCGTCGATCCGGCATGGCGATATCTTCAACCTGCCGCTCGACGGGCACGCCTTCGATCTCGTCACCATTCACCAGGTGCTGCATTTCCTCGACGAGCCGGAGGCGGCGATTGCGGAAGCTGCACGCATGCTGATGCCGGGCGGTCGTCTTGTCATCATCGACTTTGCGCCGCACGGGCTCGAGCATCTGCGCGACGAACACGCCCATGCGCGCCTTGGCTTCTCGCATCAGGTAATCTCCGATTGGCTCGCCAAGGCCGGCCTGGTGCTCGAAAAGACCACGGACCTTTCGCCGGAAGGGGCCGAGGAAGAAAAGCTGACGGTGACGATCTGGCTGGCGCGCGACCGGCGCGCCGTGAATGAGAATGAAACGCCGCGGCCGCGCGTCCATGCAGGGGGAGTTTGAGAATGACGGCACAGACGCTTTATCCGGCCGAGCGTGGCAATCTGAGGCTCTCCTTCGAGTACTTCCCCCCCAAGACCGACGAAATGGAAGTGCAACTCTTCCAGACGGCGGGAGATCTTTCCATCTTCGGTCCTGCCTTCGTGACGGTTACCTACGGCGCAGGCGGCTCGACCAAGGCGCGCTCGCTGACGACCGTGCGGCGGATGGTCGAGGAGAAGGGCTTTGCCAATACGGCCGCGCACCTGACCTGCGTCGGCGCACCGAAGGCGGAAGTCGATGCGGTCATCGATGAGTACATCGATTATGGCGTCCGCCATTTCGTGGCGCTGCGCGGCGACCCGCAGGGCGGCATCGGCACCGCCTATCAGCCGCATCCGGACGGCTATGCGAGCAGCACCGACCTGGTGCGGGCGATCCGCGCGCGGGGCGACGATATCGAGATTTCCGTCTCCTCCTATCCGGAGAAGCATCCGGAGAGCCCTGACGTGGCCGCCGATATCGACATGCTGAAGCGCAAGGTCGATGCCGGAGCCAACCGGGCACTGACCCAGTTCTTTTTCGACAACAACGATTTCGAGCGCTATCTCGAACGGGTGCGCCGCGCCGGTATCAACATTCCGATCGTGCCGGGCATCCTGCCGATCAACAATCTGGCGCAGGTGCAGAAGTTTGCCGGCCTCTGTGGCGCGAGCGTGCCGGAGGCGATCGTCACCCGGCTCGTGCATCTGGAAGACCAGCCGGTCGAGCGTTTCAAGGAGGCGACCCATATCGCTGCCGAGCAGATCGTCGATCTCGCCCGACGCGGTGTTCGCGACTTCCACCTCTACACAATGAACCGTTCGCCGCTGGTGACCGCGGTCCTGGATCTCGTCGGTTTCGAGCAGGTGGCGCTCGAGGCGAACGATGCTCTCGACGAAGCGCCACGGACGAGGGCGGCGGGCGCCGCCGCCTGAACCCAGGATCCGAACCCGATTTCCCGGGCGGAAATACCATCAAAAAGAAAGCGCCTGAAGATCGATCTTCAGGCGCTTTCTTGTTTGTCGCAGCGATTAGACCCTTTGCTCTCTTGGCGGTCTAGTTTGCTTGGTGCTGCAAAATGGATTTCCGGAAATTTAAGTCCCTATTCGGTTTGGACTCTCAGCAGCCGCTCATCAGATGAAGAGCATCGTGGCCACGAATACGAACGCTGCACTGATCATGAGGACATTCAGCGAATGTGTAAGGCCCATGGATGACCCTCCCTGCGTTAACGCGTTAAAACATAGGGCGAAATCACGATGTGTTAAAGCGAAACTTGTGCTGCAGTGCGAAATCCGTGAGGGGGAGCGGCCTTATTCACAGGGCTATAATATTGAGATATTTATCTTTTTCAGGCTGCCACATTTTTTTCACAATCGCTTCCGCAAGGTTAATATAAACGTTTGTAACCGTGCGTGAGCGCTTCAGAAGGGCACGAATTCGGCGGTTCGATTCCCCGTTCAGACGGCACGTTTGAGCCGCAGAATGCGGCCGTCGAGCACGGCGAGCCCAAGGGCGATCAGCGCCATTCCGCCGACATCGGCCGGCTGCAGGGTTTCGCCGAGGAAGAGATAGCCGAGCAGGATCGCGCTTGGCGGTACCAGCAGGGTGACGAGCGAAGCGTTGGTGGCGCCGGCCTCCGCCATGATCCGGAAAAAGAGAATGTATCCATAGGCGGTCGAGACGAGCGCGAGGCCGAGGATGGCAAGCGTTGCTTCCATTGGCGGCATCGGCAAGGTCCAGGGCGCATCCGTGAAGGCCGCAACGGGCAGCATCATCAGCGTCGAAGCGGTGAGCTGGCCGGCGGCCGTCACCGGCGGTGCAAGATTTCGGAAGCGCTTGCCGTAGGTTGCCGCAAGGCCATAGCTGACGGCGGCCAGCACCGGAAGGACGAGCGCCCAGAGCGGAACGCCGCTCGTCGTACCGAACAGGCCGGCAACCGCACTCGGCCCGATCAGCACCACGGTACCGGCAAGGCCGAGCAGGCAGCCGGCGATCTTGGCAGAACTCAGCTTCTCGTCCTCGGTCGCCATGTTGGCGATAATGACGGTCCAGACCGGCGTCGTGGCGTTGAGGATCGCCGCCAGGCCGGCGCCGATCTGGGTCTGGCCGAGGAAAATGAAGGCGTGCGGAATGGCGTTGTTGATCAGTCCCATCAGCGCAAATTCACGCCAGCGTCCGGAAAGTGCCTGATACATGCCGAAGCGGCCGCGGATATAGAGATGCAGCGCAAGTGCCGCCAGGCCCAGACGCAGCACCACCAGCGTGAATGGCGGCACATGGGCAACGGCCACGCGGGCGAAGAAGAAGGACCCGCCCCAGATGAGACCGAGCAGGGCGAGCAGCGCCCAGGTTCTGACGCTCATCTGATGGCCGTCGACTGTGGCTCGCGCATTCATGGGTGTGCCTGTCCGTGCTGATTGCATCGTCCGTCAGCCTCGCCCAGGCGGAGAATCGTGATCGTGGCGCAAAAGCTGCGCCCGACATTCCCGGACCGGTTGCGATCTGACGATTATTTCATAGCCCGGCGCCTTCGCCGGGACCACCCGGTTCTTGTCGTATTCGTGAGCAAGGGGGCGTTCGGGCATGGGCGGTCCCATCTGCGGTCGTGGCGCCTGGACCGCAGATACAAGAAACCCCGGAGATCGGTTCCGATCCCCGGGGTGATGCATCCTGCGCACGAGCCACATCGGTGGCCCGAGGTTCACCTAAAGCGCGTCGCGATTTTTCAGATTTGCTCCGTGCGCTTTAAGTTCTTGATATTTCGCATGTCGTTGTCGCAAAACCGCTGCGCACTTTTGCGCGACAGGCTTTAGAGCATTTCACTGTTTCATTGAAACGGCGAATTGCTCCAACTGTTTGAAATTGCGCAATTCCGGACGGAAAACCGTTTCACCCTTTTCCTGGAATTGCTCTAGAGCGCGTTCAAAAGTTCCAACGTGGCCCAGCCGTCGGCGGGACGTCCGAGGCGGAGCTGCTCCTTCTGGAGTGCGGCGCGGGTGCCGGAGCCGAGGATGCCGTCGACCTTGCCGACGTCGTGGCCGAGCGTCTGGAGCTTGGTTTGCAGCGCCTTCATGGCGACATCGTCGAGGCCCGGTTCCGGGTTGCCGCCTTCATAGGTCGGCGCGCCGGCGAGGCGGGTTGCGAAGTAGGCGGCCGAGGTCGTGTAGATGAACGACTGGTTCCACTCGAGATAGACGTTGAAGTTCGGGTAGGTCAGGAAGGCCACACCCTTGCGGCCCTGCGGCAGCACCAGCGAGGCTTCGAGATTGCCGTTGGCGGTGTTGCCGTCGCGTGGGCTGACGCCGAGCGCGAACCAGTCCGAAGCCTTCATGCCCGTCTGCAGGCCGGTCTTTTCCCAGGGGAGTTCTTCGGGAACGCTGACTTCCTGGATCCAGGGCTGGCCAGCCTTGAAGCCGAGGCTCTGGATGAACTTGGCCGCGGTCAGGATCGCGTCAGGCGAGCTCTTTTTCAGGTTGACGTGGCCATCGCCGTCGCCATCGACGCCATAGGCGATAATGTCTTCCGGCAGCATCTGCACCTGGCCGATCTCGCCGGCCCAGGCGCCGGTGGTCGTTGCCGGGTCAAGATCGCCGTGCTGGACCATCTCGATGGCCGCGATCAGCTGCGGTCGGAACATTTCCGGGCGGCGGCAGTCGTGCGAGAGCGTCACCAAAGCATTGCGGGTGTTGAAGTCGCCCTGCACGGCACCAAAGTCGGTTTCCATCGCCCAGAAGGCGGTGATGACGGGGGCCGGCACGCCGAATTCCTTCTCGGCGCGGGCGAAGATGTCGGCATATTCCTTCATCTTCTGCTGGCCGATATCGAGGCGCGACTTGCTGACCGTGCGCTTGGAGAACTCGGTGAAGGTCTGCTTGAAGACGCCCTGGGTGCGGTCGCGGCTCAGCACCTTCTGGTCGATCACGGCGCCTGCGAGCGCACGATCGGCGACATCGGCCGGAACACCCTTGGCGACAGCTTCGGCCTTCACGCCCTGAAGAAACGCGCCGAGGTCGCCGCCGCAGGCAGCAGCCGGAGCGGCGCTCTGCGTGCCCGTCTGGGGCGCGGTCTGGGCGAAGGCGGTGGAGGCGGTAAGCGCCAGGAGGGCGACGGAGGCCAGGGCGTGCCGGGTAGTCCGGATCATCATAATTCCTTTCTTTGGCCGCGGGGTGCGGGAGACACCACCACGGGCAGCAAATTGCTGGATGACCTGCATAACGCCTTAAATCGTCACCGATTTAGGGACAAATCATGCAGCGGTTCAAAAATGTTACAGCGACCTTTGCGCGTCCTTGGAGATGTGCGGGCGCTGTAAATCTGCCTTTGCTCTTCCAGAGCATTATGACCGAAAGAAGAAAATGGGGTGCCTTGCCGCGGTTGCCGGCAAGAATGCCGGTCTTACTTCGGCTGTGAGACTGCTGCGACCCAGTTCTTCCAGTTTTTCGCCGAGCCGGCGAAGGCATTGATATCGGTACTGCCGTCGATGCCCGGGATAACGCCGGTGCTGGTGTACTGCCAGAAGGCCCAGCGGCGCTCGACATAGACGTCTTTCGGGTGCTTGGCGGTCGAGCGCACCCAGAAGTGATAGTCCTTGAACTGGTCGACGAGATTGTCCCGGTGGAAGTCGACCGAGGTGTAGATGATCGGGCGTTTGCCGTAATGGGCTTCGAGGCGATCCATGAAGTGCTTCATCTCGGCGCGGACTTCGCCTGGCGTCGGGCGGTGGCGGCAGGTCTTCGATTCGCCGTTCCATTCGACGTCGAGCACCGGAGGCAGATAGACCGCGCTTTTCGGCACATTGGCGATGAACCAGTCGGCCTGATCGTCGGCGGTCGAGCAGAAATAGTAGAAGTGATAGGGCGCGTAGGGGATGCCGGCGGCACGCGCCCGCTGCCAATATTCGTTGAAGCGCGTGTCGACCCTGTCCTTGCCTTCCGTCGCCTTGATGAAGGCGAAGGAGACGCCCGAATTCTTCACCTTCATCCAGTCGATATCACCATTCCATTTGGAGACGTCGATGCCGTGGATGTTGTGGTGCTGCGGGGTGCGGTCGCCGAAGTTCTGCGGGTCCGTATCCTGGAAGCGCGGCGGGATCGATGCCGTCTGCATCAGGTCGTAATCGGTCGACGAACAGGCGGAAAGGAGGGTGGCAATGGGCAGTAGAGCCAGAAGAAGCCGGCGCATGAGGTACCTGTCTAGAGACGAGCGACGATCCTGCCTCACACGATGGCTTTCATATCGGTGATTTCCCCCGCGAGGCGTGAACCTCATCTTCACCATATCATCGTAAAAATTGGGTTAGCTCAAGCGGGAATTGCAGGTGGGCGGGAGTTCGCCGATTTCTACTCCAACGCGAAATCCCCTTGGTGATTTCGGTGCTCTCGGGCGACGTGAGATAGGGGCGATCCCTGCCGACCGCGCGACGGGTTCCCGGTTTCAGGCGGCGATTGCGACGGCCGGGCGGTGATAGACCGCAAGCCAGGCGTAGCCGCGACCGATCGCGCGGCGTTCGAGATCGGCGCCGTTTACTCTCGCCTTCTCGCGCAGAACCTCGAAGAGGTTTGCGCGTGGCGTGACATGGAAGCGATCGAGCCAGCCGTGCAGCGCGCGGCGGAAGCTCGCCGGCAGGCGCTCCTGCTGGCCGAAATCGGCGATGTGCAGCGAGCCGCCTGGATTGAGCGCGGCGATGGCCGCTTCGATCGCCTTCTGCCAATCGGGGATCATCGACAGCGAATAGGAGATGACGATGCGATCGAAGCCGCGCTCGCCGAAGATGGCGGGGTCGAAATCCGTGGCGTCGGCGACCTGAAGTTCGGCACGGCGCTTGCCGCTACGGTTGAGCTTTGCATCGGCGGAGGTCAGCATTTCCGAGGAAATGTCCAGGCCGAAGAGACGGGCCGAAGGGAAGCAGCGGCCGATCAGCGCCAGATTGCGCCCGGTGCCGCAGCCGACTTCGAGCACAGAGGCACCGGGGGCCGGGTTCATCTCCCGGATCAGCGTGTCGCGGCCGAAGAGATAGTACTTCCGCGTCAGATCGTAGAAATGCCGCTGGTAGCGGTACATGTGGTCCATGCGCCGCGCGTGCGAAATCCCGGCCTCACGCATCGGCTCAAGCCTTCTTCCGATAGATGTGGAAACCACCATAGATGGCGGAGCGGTCTTCGGCGCCGAGCTTGACCGATGCTTCGGCATCGTAGTGCCACTGGTCGAGCAGGGCCGAGGAGACACGGCCGGGCAGGATGCTGTCTTCTGCCGCCGTGCGGAAGATGACGATCGCGCCGGTATCGGCCGTGCGGGTGATCTCGGTCCAGAGATCGTTGAGCTGCTGGTCGGTCATCCAGTCCTGGGCATCGAGCAGGATGTAGCGGTCGACGGAAGCCGCCGGCTTGCTCGCCAGGAGCTCGGTGTAGCTTGCGTGGTGGACCTCGACACGCTCGGCATTGTTGCGGATCGCCTCGTAGGCGCGGGCATTGAGGTAGGGCGGTAGCTCGCCTTCGTGCGGCAGCGGATAGCGGCGCCCAAAGGCCTGCCAGGCGAAGTAGTTTTCCCGCAGCGGAAAGTGACAGGTGAGCTTTTCAAGCCGATGGCGCAGCACGGCGGCGAGCGACTTCTCGCTGCTGAGGCTTGCCAGCTCGTCGAACTGCTGCGGCGGGATGCCAAGCCCGAATAGCGAGCTCTTGCGGCCGGTAATCCAGCGGATGACGGGGCGATCGAAAAGCGGTGCCAGGCGCTCGTCGAAGAATTGCCGCTGCTCGCGCATCGAGCCGGCCTGGACGAATTCTTCCGGGTTGACGCCGTGTAGACGGGCGAGCAGGTGGCTTGCGGCAATGAAGCGGCCGAGCAGGCCGGTGCGATAGATGTTGCGGCCGAAGACGCCGATGCGGCGGCGGCCGGTCAGGTCGCGGCCGTTCCAGTAGCTGCGCGTCGCGGTGTCGAGCTTCGGCGCAATGAAGAGGTCGAAGGCCTGGACGTTGGTGGCCGTGCCCTGGGTCGCCAGGAAACGCGTGACATCCTTGTGGCTCGGCAGATGGCGGAAGGCCGCGAGCTTGAGGCGGTTCAGCGCGATGTGGTGCGGGTTGAGGTCGACGACGTCGATCTTGCGCGGGCCGGCCGACAGATAGGTCAGCATATTGCAGCCGCCGGAGCCGATAGTGACGATCCGGTGCTCCGGGCCGAGCTGCATCGCTTCCATGTCGACGATCGGATCTTCCCAGATCTGCGGGTAGACAAGACCGGAAAAAAGCAGGCCGAAGAGACGCTCCGAGAGGCCGGCAAGGGAAAAGGTCTTGTGCTGGAGCAGGGCGTTTTTCAGCTTCGGATTTTTTCTGCCAAAGCCGACGTCGGGGGCTAGTTCGGTCATCTCTGCCGGTCATCCAGTTGAAACTTAGCCGCTTCTAAAGTGACTCCGCTACACTTTGATGACGAGGTTTCCACAGCCCCCAGAGCGCGCTCGAACGGCCGCCATACTATTTTTCACCCATAAGAAATCATTAAACCCTGGCGTGCTAGCACCGGCTCATATTCGGGGGCGTCGACATGATGTTAAGAACGTTTCTGCCGAAGCCCGAGCAGCGATTTGCGGTTGCCGGCGCGGCATTGGGGGCTCTGGTTTCCGCGGCGTGGCTGGCGACGGAAACCGTGCTCGCAAAACAATCGAATTGGGATGTTCCGACAATGCTTGCGGCTGGCGCCATGCCGTTCCTCCTCGGCGGGTCCTTCTATCGCTGGCGTTACTCGCGCCGCCTCGAACACGAGTTGCATGCAGCGCGCCGCGCCGAGCGGCGCTTGCGCCACGAGGTCCACCGCGACAAGCTCACAGGTCTCGCAAATCGCGCGGCGCTGGAAGCGGACATTCGTCAGGCGCTTTGTGCCGAAGGGCCGGCCTTCGAGCGCAATGCCCTGCTCCTACTTGATCTCGACCGGTTCAAGGCGATCAACGATACGATGGGTCACGATGCCGGCGACCGGCTGCTTGCACTCTTCGGTGCCCGGCTGAGGCGCGCCTTTTCCGGGGAGGCAACCGTCTACCGGCTCGGCGGAGATGAGTTCGTGCTTGCAGCGGCCGATGCCGCGTCACAGGTCGAAGCGGAAATACTCGCAATGCGGGTAAAGGCATTGTTCGAAGCGCCGTTCGATCTTGGCGATGCACGGGTCGCATCCGGCTGCAGCATAGGCATCGCCTTCGTCGAGCGAAGCGATACGGCAACGGGCGACGTGCTGAAGCGTGCGGACCTGGCGCTCTACGAGGCGAAGGCGATGAGCGGCAATAGCCACGCCTTCCACTCGGAAACGCTGACCCACGCCGCCCGGCAGCGGGCGGAGGCCGAGCGCGATGTGGCACGCGGGCTCGAGAACGACGAATTCTTCCTCGAATTCCTGCCGATTGCCGGGACGGCAAGCGGAGCCATCCGCGCTTTCGAGGCGCTGCTGCGCTGGCGGCACCCGCTTCGCGGCGTCATCGGCGCGGAAGCCTTCATAGAGCCGTCTGAGCAGAGCACGAGTGCGCTTTCGCTTGGCTATTGGACACTTCAGACGGCCTGCACGGAGGCTGCCCGCTGGGCTTCGCCGACCGGACTGACGGTCGCCCCCTTCGCCCCGCAACTCAAGGATCGAGACTTTGTTGCGCAGGTCAGGCAATGCCTCGCCGAGGCGAGCTTGCCGCCGGGACGCCTGACGATCGAGATCACCGGGGACTTTTCGACCGAAGATCTCGCCCTGATTTCCGAAAATCTCCAGGGGTTGCGCGCGCTTGGTGCGCGGATTGTGCTTGGCGGCGGCGCCGGTTCATCCTTGCCCTTGAACCTGATTGCCGAACTGCAGCCCGACCAGGTGACCATCGATCTTACCGCCATCCGGGCGACCCACGGCAGCGAGCGCAGCGTTGCGCTGCTCGCCTGCCTCATCAAGACCGGCCAGGTACTGCGCCTGCCGATCGCCGTGCGCGGCATCGAAAAGCAAAGCGAGATGGATTGCGCGCAGGCAAGCGGCGCCGCGGAAGTCCGCGGTCCGTGGATATCGCCGGCGCTCACGGATGTGGCGGCATTGCCTGAGACAGGCGAAGCGGCGGATTTGCGACGCTCGGCCTAACGCCGCGGGACCAGCACTCCAGGGTCCCCATTCCCCAGAAATTGGAAACTTGCAGTCTGCGGGCTTTTCCTGTCGGCGAAATGCTGGTTCTCTCTGCAACTCGACAGCGACCGCGCGTCCCATCGGACCAGTACCACCGCTGTTTGAATTGCTGCATCTTTCTGTCCTTGGTCGGCAAGACTCCAAGGATATTTGAGACGGCCGGAGGGAACGCATGAGACGCATGTTGAGGATATCAGGTGCGGCGCTGGTGTTGGGTGTCGTCGCGCTGTTCGGTTGGCTCGCGCTCGCGCCGCCGGAATTGCTCAAGGTCGGCGATGGGTACGCCGCGAAGATCGTCTGCTCCAATGTCTTCATTGCGCGACGCGATGCCCAGTCGGTGCTGGCCGATGATGTCCAGGCGCCGGGACACCCCTTGCTGAAGCTGGTGAAGGTTGCCGTCGAACCGGAAAAACAGATGGTGACCGCACGGATCCTCGGCTTTGCAGCGGCGGGCTACGCCGCCTACCGGCCGGGCGCAGGATGCACGAGCCTGCCGGATGGCGGCGGAACGAGCCTGCCGCCGATCACGACCGCGGCGGCTGTGGCGGCGCCGGCTTCCGAAGCGCCTTGGCCGGAAGGCGAGGGAGCCGCGATCGATCCCGCCCTGCAGAGACTTATCGAAGATGCCGATCTCGCCGGTCCGGGCGCGCGGGCGATTGCCGTCATTCGCGATGGCCGCCTGGTCGCCGAGAGCTATGGTCGGGGCTTTGACCGCTCGACGCCGTTGCTCGGCTGGTCGATGACGAAATCGGTCACGGCGGCGCTGATCGGACTGCGTGTGGCCGAGGGCCGAATGGAAGTGGCGCGTGCCGGGCTCCTGCCGGAGTGGGCGAGCGACGAACGGGCCAGCATCACGCTTGCCGATCTGATGGGCATGCAGAGCGGTCTCGAATTCAACGAGAACTATGGCGACGTCACCGACGTGACGCGCATGCTCTATCTTGAGAAGGACATGGCGGGTTATGCGGCCACCAAGCCGCTGACGTCCGATCCCGGCGCGACGTTCAGCTATTCCAGCGGCACGAGCACGTTGCTGTCGCGCATCTGGATGCGGACCTTCGAGGATCCGGCGGCGGCACTTGCCTTCCCGCATGACGCCCTGTTTGCGCCCTTGGGCATGAGCAGCGCCGTGCTCGAAACCGATGCGAGCGGCACCTTCGTCGGCTCGTCCTATATGTATGCCACCGCGCAGGACTGGGCGCGCTTCGCGCAGTTCCTGCTGCAGGATGGCGTCTGGAAGGGGAGGGCGATGCTGCCGAAGGACTACGTCGCCTTCATGCGCGCACCGGCCAAGGCTTCAGGCGGCAAATACGGCCAGGGCCAGGTGTGGCTGGAAGAAAACGGCGTGCGCGCCGGTTCCGGCAGTTTCCCGGCGGACGCCTTCTGGATGCTCGGCCATGACGGCCAGGCGATCATGCTGGTGCCTTCGCTGAAGCTCGCGGTGGTCCGGCTGGGGCTCACGCCTTCGAGGCTCGGCTACGACGTACAGAAGCTCAATGCCAAAATAATAGAGGCGCTCGATTGAGCGCCTCATAAAACGGTTCGAATATCAGTAAGCGGGCTTCGCTCACTTCATGCCGAGTTCTTCGAGCAGGCCCTTGCGCTTGGCGTGGTAGTAGTAGCCGCTGGCATAGAGCTTGACCGCGCCGTCGTGCTTGTTGTCGGCCACCATCCAGGCGCCGTGCAGATACTTCGTCGCGTATTTGAGGTTGGTTTCGGCGTCGAACAGGCCTTCCGCCGGACCGTCATAGCCGAGGCCCTTGGCGGTGTTGTAGCGGATCTGCATCAGGCCGTAATTGCCCTTGCTGTAGGCGCGCGGATTGTAGTTGCTCTCGCGCTTGACGACGCGGTGAACCAGCTCGACCGGAATGTCGTTCAGATCGGCATAATACTTGATCAGCTTGTCGAGGTCGGGACGTGAGCTGGTCGGCGCCTTGGTGAGCTTCATCGAATCCGGAATGACGCTGGCAACGGCTGCGACCGTCGAGCCGATGACACCGGTCTTCGGACGCTCGGTCGGCACGATCATGCGGTTGGCGACCAGCGTTTCGAGACCGACGGGCTCGCCGGTGTCGAAGTCCGATTCCATCGCGGCGGCAACTGCGAGCGTCGAAACCGGAAGATCCTGGACGCGGGCCGTCTTGGTCGCGGCGGGCGAAGCGGCTGCTTCCGCCAGCTGCGTCGCGTCGCCCGACAGCGGGGTTCCGGCGGCGGCTATGGCAGCGGTCGCATTCGTTTGCGTTGTCGGAGCGACCATGGCAAGCGCCATGGAGTCGCCCGGCTTGGCGGCGGGGACCGCGACCATCGAGGGGGCGGCTTCGGCGCCTTGTGCCAGGTCAGCCGCGACCGGATAGGTGACCGCGATGCCCGATGCCTGGGCTGCCGTCTGTGCCATAAGCACAGCGCTCGTTGCGGTGGCCACACCATCAGGCGTGGGCAGCGCGTAGGCCGTCATTTCAGTTCCGGGCTTTGCGAGCGGGGTGACCGTCTGCACGGCCGTCAGTTCTTCGAGCGACGTGTGCTCTACCGTTGAGCATCCCGAGACGATGGTCGCCGACAGTATAGCTGCCACGCCAAACGTCTGTTTGGTAAGGGAAATACGGTACTTCGCCATTCTGTCACTTTCGTGCTTCTGGGCCCCGTAGCCCCTGCAAATCAGCGGTTGCCAGCCGCCAAGAGTGAATCTCCATTAACCTATGAGGCTGGCGGCGGCAAGCGCGGGCGACATTTTCACGCCGAGGCGCGCTTCATCGTCGCCGTCAGAAGCCCTGCGCCGATGAGCATGGAGCCGCCGGCGCGGTTGACGATGCGGCGAATATTAGGCCGCGAGATCGTGCTGCGCGCCGCGGTCGCAAGGGCCGCGTAGAGGCTGGCATTGACGATCGCGAGCGTCAGGAAAGTGAGCTCGAAAATCGCCATCTGCGTGAAGAGCGGCTGGCTGAGATCGAGGAACTGCGGCAGGAAGGCGACGAAGAAGACGATGCTCTTCGGATTGAGCGCGGTGACCGCATAGGTGTGAAAGAAGATGCGCAGCGGGCGCTCGGTGGGGGTGGTTTCGACGTCGGCATCGCCGCCGGTTGCGACCGGCGTGCGCCAGAGTTTGATGCCGAGCCAGATGAGATAGGCCGCTCCCACCCATTTCAGCACGGTGAAGATCGCCGCCGAGGTCGCCAGCAGCGCACCGAGGCCGAGCATGGAGGCGGTCATCGCGGTGAAGTCGCCGAGCGCGACGCCGGCGACGGTGGCGCCTGCCGTCTTGCGGCCGTGGCCGAGCGCATAGGAAATGACGAGAAGAATGGTGGGGCCGGGAATGGCGAGCAGCACGGCAGAGGCTGCGGCAAAGGCAAACCAATGTTCAAAGGACATGAAAAAGCTCCGCGTTTAACTAGATCTCGGCAATGAATTGGCCGAGCCAGCCATGGAAACGCGGAGCCGTCAATCTTTTAAATCAGGCGTTGTCGGCGGGCGGCATACGCACCCGCCGGGGTTCGCATGGTCAGTGCTTCTGCGCCTGCCACTTCTGGCCGATGACGTCCATCACGTCGCCGAACCACTTGACCGAGGTGTCGAACTGCTTGCCGCCCTTGATGCGCGGGAACTCGATCGTGCGCAGCTTGCCGCCCTGGTCCTCGTCGTGACCGGTGACGCCGGAGACCTTGTTGAGCGCGCTTTCGACGGCGAGGTCGACCATGCTCTGGATCAGGCGCAGGTCGTCGCCGTTGGCAGGGGCCGAGCGGGCGTAGTAGCCGGACTTCTGCACCATTGCGCGCTCGGCGCCGAGCAGTGCTGCGAACTGCTTCGAGAACCAGTTGCCGACATTGATCGTGTCGATCTTCACGTGGCCGAAGGCATCGCGCTTGATCGTTTCGCCGGCCGCTTCCCGCTCAGTGACGATCGCATCGAGGCAGGCGCCTTCGCTGACGAACAGCGTCACGAAGCCGGTGCGGTCCATGATCTTACGCAGACGATCGGCCTCGCCCTGCAGATCGAACTTCATCTCCGGCAGGTAGAGACCGTCGATGTTTTTCATCTGCCGGTTCATCATGAAGCCGTCGACGAACTCCTTGTCGTCGATCGTCTGGATATAGGAGCGGGCGGTGGCCGCGGTCAGCCAGCCGCAGTGGCGGCCCATGACCTCATGGACGACCAGCGTGCGCGGTGCGGCGCTCTGCTCGTTGCTGACATTGTCGAAGAAGCGGGCACCGTATTCGGCGGCCGTCCAGGCGCCGAGCGTCTGGCGGATCGGCACGACGTCGTTGTCGACGGTCTTCGGCAGGCCAACCACGGTCAGGTTGTAGCCGTTGGCGCCGAGATAGGCGGCAAGGTCGGCCGCGGTCGTGTTGGTGTCGTCGCCACCGATCGTGTGGAGAATCGAGATGCCGTCATTGGCAAGCCGCTCTGCGGCGATGCGCAGCGGGTTCTCGCCATCCTTGACGAGGCCGCGCTTGACGCAGTCGGCCGCGTTGGTGAGCTTGACGCGGCTGTTGCCGATCGGCGAGCCGCCATGGCGGTGCAGGAGATGCGCCTTCTCGCGCATGTCGCGGGTGATCTCGATGCGGTCGCCTAAGAGCACGCCCTGGTAGCCGGAGCGATAGGCGACCAGCTCATATTCGGGCGCGACGTCGGTGTAGCGCTCGATCAGCCCCCCAACGGCAGATGACAGACAGGGCGCGAGCCCGCCGGCCGTCAGCATTGCGACTTTTTTCTTGGCCATGTTTCCTCCTCGGGACTTTGGCATGCGATGGGTGGGGCCTCCATAACGCAAATCGGATGGAAATTAAATGACGGGTCTGTGGATGTTGTATCGAGCTGCTGCCGCAAGGAGCCATTGAGCGCCGGAATGACGGGCAGGGCAGGTGCGCGCGGATTGTCGCAGGGGGCGCTGCCCGCGGGCGCGCAGGCTGGCTGTTGCGAACGGTGGAATTGCTGCCTTTTCGGGCCGCGATGACATCTCTTTTTTATTTAATGGCTGTTCCCGCGGGAACAGCTTTCCATCGGCTGACTGTCGCAAGTTCCAATCGATGGATTGACAATAGTGAGGGGCCATCACAAATTCGTCATCCTCGTGGTCCGGGCCGTCCACCGCTTGCAATTTGCCACCACATCGGTCCATGCTATAGAGTGGAGAGACAGGGAACCTCGCATGTCATTTTGGGACAGCCTCCTCAAGATCGTTATCGCCACCGGCAATGCGCTTGCCGGCGTGGTCGAGGCCGTGCGCACCCTGTTCGAGGGCGATCCGGAAACACGGCGCAAGGTGGCCTTCTCCGTCGCCATGATCGCGCTTTCGGCCAAGATGGCCAAGGCCGACGGCATCGTGACCGAGGCCGAGGTCGACGCCTTCCGCGACATCTTCCAGTTTCCGCCGGATCAGGCGCAGAACGTCGCGCGTCTCTATAACCTGGCGCGCCAGGACGTCGCCGGTTACGAGGCCTATGCGGAGAAGATGGCGTCGCTGTGTTCGTCCTGCGAAAAGAATTGCCCGATCCTCGAGGATATCGTCGACGGCCTGTTCCACATCGCCAAGTCGGATGGCGCCGTGCATGAGCGCGAGCTCGCCTTCCTGTTGCGCGTGGCAGACATCTTCGGCATGGACGAGGGACATTTCGAGCGCATCATGGCCCGTCATGTCCATGGTGACGGCCGCGACCCCTATCAGGTGCTCGGTGTTTCGCGTAAGGATGACTTCGCCGATATCCGCAGGCGCTACCGGGTACTCGTTTCGGAGAACCATCCGGACATGCTGGTTGCGCGCGGCGTACCGCACGAATTCCACGCGATCGCCAATGATCGCATGGCGGCACTGAATGCCGCCTATGAGGCGATCGAGAAAGAACGCCGAGCCGCATGACCTCCAAATACTGCGACTATCCGGGTGCACGCTTCATGCCGTCGCCCAATTTCGGCGACCGCGTCGACCAGCGCGCCCCGGATATGATCGTTCTGCATTATACCGGCATGCCGACGGGCGCTTCGGCGCTCGAATGGCTTTGCCGCGAGGAAAGCCAGGTCTCCAGCCATTACTTCGTCCACGAGGATGGGCGCGTCGATCAACTCGTGCCGGAGGCGCGCCGCGCCTGGCATGCCGGCAAGAGCTATTGGAAGGGCGAGACCGATATCAATTCCTGTTCGATCGGAATAGAGATCGCCAACCCGGGTCACCCGGGCGGTCTGCCGGACTTTCCGGAAAAACAGATCGCGGCAGTTGTGGAATTGTGTCGGGACTGCGGCGACCGCTGGTCGATCGCGCCCGAGAGAGTGCTCGCACACAGCGATATCGCCCCCATTCGCAAGGTCGATCCGGGAGAAAAATTTCCCTGGCACATTCTTCATCGCGAAGGGGTCGGGCACTGGGTGGAACCGGCCCCGATCGGCGGCGGACGCTTTTTCCAGCGCGGTGACCAGGGCCAGCCGGTGGAGGCCATCCAGTCGATGCTGTCGCTCTACGGTTATGGCATTGATGTAACTGGCGAATTCTGTGAAAAGACCGAGGGCTCGGTCGCGGCGTTCCAGCGGCACTTCCGACAACAAAGGGTCGATGGCATCGCCGACATCTCAACCCTCGATACGCTCCACCGGCTGCTTTCCGGCCTGCCGCAATTCATCGCCTGACGCGGAAGATTTTTTCGTCAAAACGGCACTTCTGCAGATATTCCTGGCATGTTTTTTTAGCTTTGCCACATGTTTACCATGATGCGGCATTCATTTCCGGCCCCATTGGAACTGCAGGGGTATCAGGGCGCAACGCTCACTTCCTGTGAATGAAACGATCGGGAAGTGAGGTTCGAAGCGGGGTGCGCTTCGGTCCATTCCCCAGGCCGGAGAATTCAAACTAAATGAGAATATCGTCTGTTGCTGCGGTGGCGGCATGCCTTGGCATGTTCTTCGCCGGGATGGGTACGTCGTATGCGGGGAATGTCGATAAGACCATCAAGACCTCATCCATCCAGTCCGTCACCCGGACCACAGGCTATCCCAAGCCGGATCTCGTCTCGAACGTCCAGTACACGGGTCTGATCAAGTCCTACGCCAAGCAATACGGCGTTCCGGTCGATCTGGCGCATGCGATCGTCAAGGTCGAAAGCAATTTCAATCCCAAGGCACGCGGCAGCGCCGGCGAAATCGGCCTGATGCAGATCAAGCCTGCTACCGCTCGCATGATGGGCTATTCCGGTTCCTCCAAGGGTCTCTACGATCCGGAAACCAACATCAAATTCGGCATGAAGTACCTCGCCATGGCGCATGAGCTGTCCGGCGGTACGACGTGCGGCACGGTTCTCAAGTACAATGCCGGCCACGGCGCCAAGCGCATGAACCCGGTTTCCAAGCGCTACTGCGGCAAGGTGCAGAACATCATCGACTGATCGATTGCATGACGAGCGCCGGCGCGTTCTTTCGCTTGGCGAAAGCGCCGCGCGTCTTATCAGACGCGCAAAGGTCGCTGTAGCACTTTGATTTTCTGCATGCCTTTGTCCGTTAACCGGCTACGATCAATGGAAACATGCAGTCAACGAAGAGCTTCATCCGCCAGCCATATCCGGCGATGGCGGATGCTCTAGCCGGACAGGTCTCGCGTTCCGGCGCACAGGGAAAAACCCTACAACCATCGTGCCATACAGGCGCCGGCATGCTATCTCCCCTTGAGCAAAAGGGACGAGGACCGGCATGTCGGAAAGCTTTGATTTCATTGTCGTCGGCAAGGGCATGATGGGTGCTGCGGCCGCCCGCCACCTGGCGCTTTCGGGAGCCAAGGTCGCGCTGATCGGACCTGATGAGCCGACGGACTGGGCCAATCATACCGGCGTCTTTTCGAGCCACTACGACAATGCCCGCATCACTCGCACGATCGATGACGATCCAGTGTGGGCGTGGCTCGCCAGACGCTCGATCGAGCGTTACGGCGAAATCGAAGGCGAAAGCGGCATCGGCTTCTACCACGAAGTTGGCTGCCTGATCGCCGGCCCGGCGCCCGGATCTTCCTACGACTATATCGAGCAAGTCGAGAAGGCGCGCGACGCGCTTGGCGTCGGGGCGCCGCTCTACGATGGCGAGGCGCTGTCGCAGCGTTTTCCCTGGTTCCGTTTCGCCGATGGCACCGCCGGCGTTCACGAGAGGCGCGGAGCCGGCTACATCAACCCGCGGGCGCTGGTCGCGGCGCAAACGGTATGCGCCGAGAAGACGGGAGCCCGGATCGTGCGCAGCGAGGTCGCGACCGTATCGGAGGAGCGCGATCGTGTGGTCGTCGAGACCGTCGACGGAAAGCACTTCGCGGCGGGCCGGGTGATCGTTGCTGCCGGCGGGTTCTCGATTTCCGCAACGCTCCTGCCGCGGCCGATCGATCTCACCGTCAAGGCGCGAACCGTATTCTTTGCCGAAGTGGCAAACGGCGATCTGTCTGGTTTCGAGAGCATGCCGTCGCTGATCGGCGCGGCGCCGGAGCAGGAGAAAAGCTACTACCTGCTGCCGCCGGTCGGCTATGCGGACGGCAAGCATTACATCAAGATCGGCGGCGATCCGACCGACAGGATCCTCGAAGGCGAAGCGGCGTTGCGGCAATGGTTCCGCGGGCCGGGCAGCGCGACAACGGCGGAGCATTTGCGCGGGCTGCTGGCCGAGGTGATACCCGGCTTCCAGCCGGTCTCCACCCACTTTTCGCCCTGCGTCACCTCGTTCACCCGGCACGGACTGCCCTATATCGGCTTTGCCGAGGGGAGCCGTCTCGCCGTCGTCACCGGCGGCAATGGCCAGGCGGCGAAGAGCTCCGACGAGATCGGCCGGCTCGGCGCGGTCCTCGTGCTCAACGGCCGGATCGACGAGCCCGAATACGATGCGGATTTCTCGGTCGCGTTTCGCTAGATCGGGTGCGCCAAGACCGCACCGATCCAATCTGCCCTGTTGGCGGTTCAAAAACTCTGCCGTTTTTTCTGGCGCGCTGCGGCGGGCTGGTTTAAGGAGCGCGTGCCAGTTGGCCGGGCAGCCGCTCTCCGCAAGTGCCGAAAGGCCGCGGGGGGAGGAAAGTCCGGGCTCCACGGAAGTACGGTGCCGGATAACGTCCGGCGAGGGCGACCTCAGGGAAAGTGCCACAGAAAGCAAACCGCTCCGCTTGGCGGAGTAAGGGTGAAAGGGTGGGGTAAGAGCCCACCGCGGACATGGCGACATGGACGGCACGGCAAACCCCACCGGGAGCAAGACCGAATAGGGATGACGCGGGCGCGCAAGCGTCCAGCCTGTTTCCGGGCCAGTCATCCGGGTGGGTTGCAAGAGGCTGCGTGCAAGCGCAGTCCCAGATGAATGGCTGCCACGTTCCGTTGCCTTCGGGCTGCGGGGCCATACAGAACCCGGCTTACAGGCCAACTGGCGATTTCTCTCCGGCCGCAACTGCGTGCGGCACACGTTGATGGCGCGTTTCTTCCTGACGATTTCGCTGCGGGTGCTCTCCTTGATCTCACCGACCGGCCCTTGCAAATCGGCCCGAACCGCGCGTCGTTTTTCGCGCCAGCGACCGCTTCGGTGCAGGCGGGTTTTTCGTTGCCACTGCGCTTTCCCGTTCTGCTATGACGCGCAAACACCTCTGCACAGCCACATTGCTGCGCTCTTTCTCACATTCTGATTTTCCAACGATTTGAAGCCGTTCCGCTGTCGCATTCCCGGACGGTGGGGGTCTCTTCGTAACCCTTCGTTAAACTTAACAACCTATCAATATTTGATCAGCCCGACGGCTGTTTACGAGCTCATTCCCATTGACGCCCATATGGTCCCATGATATCCCATAATGGCACTGCGCAGGGGCTGCTTCGCGGCCCAACATCGCAAGAATCCAGTGCCTTCCGGCTTCGGAGGGTAGGCGGACATTCCGGTGTCCGGCAGGGGTGTCTTGTGTGTGCGGTTACGTGTTCTCGCGGGTCGATGATTGTGGCCCGTCAGTCTTGGGCGGCCGTTTCGCGTTATGAACCGCTTCTTGTCACATGCTGCCAATCGGATCGATGCGAAGGGGCGGGTTTCCGTTCCCTCGGCGTTTCGTTCCGTGCTGTCGGATGGGGGCGTCCGGGAGCTATACTGTTTTCAGGATTTCGTCTTCCCGGCGATCAGCGTCGGCGGGCCGGAGCTCCTGGATCGGTTCGAGAAGCAGATGGCGGCCGAGGATCCGTTTTCCTCGGAGGCCAACGAGATGTCGCTGCTCGTTCATGGGGGTGGCGTCTTCGTGAAGCTCGATCCGGAAGGCCGGTTGATGGTGACGGATTTCATCCGCGACTTCACCGGAATCTCGACCGACGTGATGTTCGTCGGGCGGGGCGATTATTTTCAGCTCTGGGAGCCGCAGGCCTTTGTCAAGGCGCAGGCGGTGGCCCGGGAAGGGCGCAAATCACGGGGGTTGCGTCCAGACTAGAATGGAGAGGCGGAATGGTGACGGAACAAGGCGGAGGTATTCCTGAAGCCGAAGGCGGACCGGTTCGTCACATTCCCGTCCTCCTGTCGGAGGTTCTCGCGGCGCTCGAGCCTGCGCCCGGCAAGGTCATCCTCGATGGCACCTTCGGTGCGGGCGGCTACAGCTCCGCAATCCTCAAGGCCGGCGCCGACGTCATCGCGCTCGACCGCGACCCGACGGCGATTGCCGCCGGCGAGAAGCAGGTCGCCGAGTGGGGCGGACGGCTGAAGCTTATTCATTCGCAGTTCTCCGAACTTGCCGCCTATGCGCCGGCCGAGGGGCTGGACGGCGTCGTGCTCGATATCGGCGTTTCCTCGATGCAGATCGATGAGGCAGAGCGCGGCTTCTCCTTCCAGAAGAAGGGGCCGCTCGACATGCGCATGTCGGCTTCGGGCGTTTCGGCCGCCGATGTCGTCAACCGTGCCAAGGTCTCCGATCTCATCCGCATCTTCGGTTTTCTCGGCGAAGAGAAGCAGGCGGGCCGCATTGCCCGCGCAATCGAGAAGCGCCGGGCCGAGCAGCCCTTCGAGACGACCCGCGACCTTGCGGGCCTGATCGAGGTGGTGACGCCGCGCAAGGCAAAAGACAAGATCCATCCGGCGACCCGCGTCTTCCAGGCGCTGCGCGTTTTCGTCAACGACGAACTCGGCGAGCTCGCTCAAGCGCTGTTTGCCGCCGAAAAGGCGCTGAAGCCAGGCGGCCGTCTTGTCGTTGTCACCTTCCATTCGCTCGAAGACCGCATCGTCAAGGCCTTCTTCCAGGATCGCTCCGGCAAGGCGAGCGGTTCGCGCCATCTGCCGATGGTTTCGGCGCGCGCGGCAACCTTCACGCCGGTTGGCAAGCCCATGGTGGCAGCCAGCGAGGAAGAAGCGTCCCTCAATCCGCGTGCCCGCTCTGCGAAGCTGCGCGCCGGCATCCGCACGCAAGCCGCGTCGCCGGGAAACGATCTATCCATTTTCAATCTGCCGGAACTGGCAAGCCTTGCACGGTTGGGGGGCTGACAAGACATGCTTCGAACGCTCGATATCGTTCTGATCGTCGTCATGACGGCCGCCGCGACGGTGACCTATACGATCAAGCATCGCGCCGAAAACAAGCTTGAGGAAGTCCGCAAGCTCGACGTGGCGATCAAGCTTGAAGAGGACACGATCGATCTGCTTCGCGCCGACTGGGCGCTCTTGACGCAGCCGAACCGGCTGGAGCGTCTGGTCGGTACCTTCGGTGCCGACCTGCAGCTTGCGCCGACGCCTTCCACACAGCTCGCCCAGCCGCAGGAACTGCCGATGCTGAAGGCGGATCTGCCGGTGCCGGAAGACAAGTCGGCGAAGGACGGTATCGCCTCGATCATCAACAAGACCGATAACATGGCAACTGGCTCGGTGGCGCGCTGATGTCGTTTCTCTCCCGCATCATGGTATTGAAGAGCAAGGCGCATTTCTCGGCAGGCGGCAACAACCGGCCGGCCGAAAGCGGCCTCAACGTCACCTTTCAAGGGACGCGCAAGAAGACCACCAATCAGGCGAAGAACCGCGTCGCCATCGTGATCGCGAGCTTCGGCATCGTCTATGCCGTCATCGGCGGGCGCCTGGTGCAATACGGCATGGCGCAGCCGGAAACGGTTTCCAGCATCGGCCGGGCCGACAACCTGATGGCCTCGCGTCCAGACATTCTCGACCGCAACGGCGAGATCCTCGCGACCGACATCCGCACCGTTTCGCTCTATGCCGAGCCGCACAAGATCGTCGATGCCGACGAGGCAGTCGAGCGCCTGTCGACGGTTCTGCCTGATATCAATGCGCGCGAAATCTACAACAAGCTGAAGTCGAAATCGCGCTTCCAGTGGCTGCGCCGCCAGTTGACCCCGAAGCAGCAGAGCGAGATCCTGGCGCTCGGCATTCCCGGCGTCGGCTTCCGTCCGGAAAAACGCCGCTTCTATCCCGGCGGCCACACCGCCGCGCATATTCTCGGCCACGTCAACATCGACAACCGCGGCGTTGCCGGCATGGAGCGCTACATCGACAGCCAGGGGCTCGCCGACCTTGCCGCGATCGGCATGACCAGCGACGCCAAGCTCGAGCCGGTGAAGCTCTCGATCGACGTGCGCGTGCAGAACATCGTGCGCGACGTTATCGACGCCGGTATGAAGAACTATCAGGCGCTGGCCGCCGGCGCCGTCGTGCTCGACGTCAACACCGGCGAAGTTCTGGCGATGGCGTCCGTTCCCGATTACGACCCGAACAAGCCGGCCGAAGGTGCGGAAGAGGGCTGGATGAACCGCATGTCGAACGGCACGTTCGAAATGGGCTCCACCTTCAAGACCTTCACCATCGCCATGGGGCTGGATTCCGGCAAGGTGACGCTCAACGACAGCTTCGACGCTTCGGCGCCGATCCGCATCGGCGGCTTCACCATCAAGGACTTCCACGGCAAGCGCCGCGTGCTGACCGTGCCTGAAATCTTCCAGTATTCGTCGAACATCGGCACGGCCAAGATCGCTGACCTCATCGGCATTCCCGGCCACAAGGAATTCCTGACGCGCATCGGTCTGCTTTCGAAGCTGCCGACCGAGCTGCCGGAGGTGAAAACCCCGACGCAGCCGCGCGAATGGAAGAAGATCAACTCGGTCACGATCTCCTTCGGCCACGGCGTCTCGACGACGCCGCTGCAGACGGCGGTTGCGGGTGCTGCACTCGTCAACGGCGGCAAGCTGATCGAGCCGACCTTCCTGCCGCGCACCGAGGAGCAGGCCAACGCAGTCGCCACGCCGGTGGTCAAGAAGAGCACTAGCGACGACATGCGCTTCCTCTTGCGCTGGAACGGCATTGCCGGCTCGGGCAAGCGTGCGCTGGTGCCGGGCTTCAACGTCGGTGGCAAGACCGGTACGGCCGACAAGGTGGTCAATGGCCGCTATGCCAGCGACCAGAACTTCAACGCCTTCCTCGCGGCCTTCCCGATCGACAACCCGAAATACATCGTGCTGACCTTCATCGACGCGCCGAAGACCGGCGAGGGTGGCGGGCGCACGGCAGGCTCGAACGCTGCTCCCATGGTTCGCGACATCATCAGCCGCTCCGCGCCGCTGCTCGGTGTCGAACCAAAGTTTGGAGAAGACGGTTCTGCCTTGCTTGTGTCTTATTAGACATGAAATGAGAAAGCGGACGATTCGCGATTCTTGCGGATCGAAATCGATGCGAGACGTGCGTTCATGAAGATCAAAGACCTGGCGGGATCGAACTTCCCGGAACTTTCGGCGCAACTGGGCGGCGCTGCCGCCGATATCGACGTTGCCGGACTGACGGCCGACAGTCGGCAGGTTCAGCCAGGGGATCTCTTCGTCGCAGTTACCGGCAGCAAGGCCAATGGCAGCACCTATATCGCCGACGCGCTGAAGCGCGGCGCGGTCGCCGTCGTCACCGAAGCGGGCTCGGATGTCGATGCCTCGTCGGCGCCGGTCCTGAAGCTCTCTGAACCCCGCGCTTTCCTGGCGCGCGCCGCTGCCGCCTTCTATGGCCGCCAGCCGGAAACCATGGTCGCCGTGACCGGCACCGCCGGCAAGACCTCGGTCGCCTCCTTCACCCGCCAGATCTGGGCGCATTCGGGCTTTGCGGCCGCGATGATCGGCACGACCGGTGTCGTGGCTCCCGGCCGCAACGATTACGGCTCGCTGACGACGCCCGATCCGGTGTCGCTGCACAAGCTCCTGGCCGAGCTTGCCGATACCGGCGTCACCCATGCGGCAATGGAAGCCTCCAGCCACGGCCTCGACCAGAGCCGTCTCGACGGCGTGCGCCTTTCGGCCGCCGCTTTCACCAATCTCGGCCGCGACCACATGGACTATCATCCGACGGTCGAGCACTACATGGCCTCCAAGATGCGGCTGTTCAATTCCCTGCTGCCGAAGGGTGCGCCGGCGGTGATCTTTGCCGACGACCAATGGTCGGAGCAGGCGATCGCCGCCGCCCGCAAGGCGAAGCTCGACGTGCGCACGGTCGGCCGCAAGGGCGATTTCATCTCGCTGAAGCGGGTCGAGCACTTCCGCCACAAGCAATCGGCCGAAGTGCATGTCGGCGACGACATCTTCGAAATCCACATTCCGCTCGCCGGCGATTTCCAGGTGGCGAACGCGCTGGTCGCGGCAGGCCTTGCGATGTCGACCGGCATCAGCGCCAAGGCTGCCTTCTCGGCGCTTGAGAAGCTGCAAGGCGCCTCCGGCCGCCTCGAGCTGGTCGGCCAGACCAAGGATGGCGCGCTCGCCTATGTCGACTATGCCCACAAGCCGGATGCGCTGGAAAACGTGCTGGCCTCGGTGCGTCCGTTCACGACCGGCCGCGTCGTCGTGGTCTTCGGCTGCGGCGGCGACCGCGACAAGGGCAAGCGCCCGATCATGGGCGAGATCGCGACAAGGCTTGCCGATGTGACGATCGTGACCGACGACAATCCGCGTTCGGAGATCCCCGAGGTGATCCGCGCCGAAATCATGACTGCTGCCAAGGGCGCAATCGAGATCGGCGACCGCGCCCAGGCGATCCGCACGGCGGTCGGCATGCTGAAGACCGGCGACACGCTGATCGTTGCCGGGAAGGGACATGAGGAGGGCCAGACGGTCGGCTCCGTGACGCTGCCCTTCTCGGATCATGCGGAGGTCCGCAAGGCATTGGGAGGCTTGTGATTTGAACTGGCTCTGGACAAGCAGCGATCTCCTGGCCGCGATGAACGGCCGGCCTGTCGGCAACCTGCCGGAAGGCATCAGCGGGATCTCGATTGACAGCCGCTCGATCGGCAAGGGCGAAGCTTTCTTTGCGATCAAGGGCGATCGCGTCGACGGCCACGACTATGCCGGCATTGCGCTCGCCAATGGCGCGGCAGTGCTGGTCGTCAGCGAAGGCAAGCTGCCGGCGCTCGGACGCCTCAATGCGCCGATGATCGTCGTCGACGACGTTCTCGAAGCGATGATCCGGCTGGGTTGCGCGGCGCGCGACCGCAGCGCCGCCAAGATCATCGCCGTCACCGGTTCGGTCGGCAAGACGACGACCAAGGAGATGCTGCGCCATGTGCTCAAGCCCCAGGGCCGCGTGCATGCTTCGGTCGCATCCTTCAATAATCACTGGGGCGTGCCGCTGACGCTCGCACGCATGCCCGAGGCAACCGACTTCGGCATCTTCGAGATCGGCATGAACCATCCGGGCGAGATCCGGCCGTTGACTGCCATGGTACGGCCGCACGTGGCCATGGTGACGAGCATCGCCGCCGCCCACCTCGGCAACTTCAAGAGCCTCGATGAGATCGCCGAGGCCAAGGCCGAGATCTTCGAAGGTGTCGTCAATGGCGGCCATGCGCTGATCATTCACGACAGCCCTCAATACAAGCTTCTGGAAAATGCCGCGGCTACGGCCGGCGTCAGCCACATCCATTCCTTCGGCGCCAATCCCAAGGCCGAATTCCGCCTGGTCGAATACAGTGGCGGTCCGGAAGGCTCCATTCTCTGGGCCGGCATCGGTGGTCGGACGCTGGAAGTGGCGATCGGCGCGCCCGGACGGCACATTGCCGAGAACTCGGTGGCCGTTCTGGCAGCGGTGAAGCTTGCCGGCGGCGATCTCGACTATGCGGCTTCGGCCCTTGCGACCATGCAGGCGGAAACGGGCAGGGGGCGACGCCATACGCTAGTGATCGGCACCGGCACGCTGAAGGTGATCGACGAGAGCTACAATGCCAATCCGAGCTCGATGCGGGCGGCGATCGCGCTCCTGCGCGACAGCGAACCGCCGGTCGGCGGCCGCCGCATCGCCGTGCTCGGCGACATGCTGGAAATGGGCGAACACGCCGTCGAGGTGCATGCCGCACTCGCCCGTCCGCTCGTCGAAGCCGGTATCACCGATGTCTGGCTTGCCGGACCTTTGATGGCGCATCTCCGTGATGCGCTACCTGCAGAAGTTTCGGTGATCTACCGCGAGAGCGTCGAGGACCTGAAGACGTATGCGTTGGCCGCCGTCGCGCCCGGCGATGTCATCATGATCAAGTCGTCGAAGGGGACCGGCTGCGCCAAGATCGTGCAGGCGCTGATCGAGACCTATCCGGCAGCGGATGCCGAGGGACCTGAAGCCGAGGAATAAGCCGGCGACACCACCCATGATGGGCGCGGTGGATATAGCCTGGGGTTAGGTGGGCGCGCCCGAACACTTTCGCATGCTGCTGCATAACTCCTTAAATCGGAATCGATTTGGGGGAAAAATTATGCAGCGGATCACAATGTTGCAGCGACCTTTGCGCGTCTAGTTAGACGCGCGGCGCTGTAATGCGTATCGTTTTTCAGATGATTCTGTTGGACGACGTCTATTACTAAACCTTTGGGGAAAGGTCCCTTATGCTCATTTGGCTCGTGGAACTGGCGGACCACTTTCAGTTTTTCAATCTTTTTCGCTACATCACCTTCCGCACCGGCGCGGCGCTCTTCACCTCGGCCATGATCGTCTTCCTGTTCGGCCCTGCAATGATCGCTTCGCTGCGCATCCGCCAGGGCAAGGGCCAGCCGATCCGCGCCGACGGGCCGCAGACGCATTTCAAGAAGGCCGGCACGCCGACCATGGGCGGCCTGATGATTCTGGCCGGCATCGTCGTCTCGTCGCTGCTCTGGGCCGATCTTTCCAGCGTCTACGTGGTCTCGACCCTGCTCGTCACCCTCGGTTTCGGCGCCATCGGCTTCTATGACGACTACCTCAAGGTCACCAAGCAGTCGGACAAGGGCTTTTCCGGCAAGGCGCGCCTCGGCTTCGAATTCATCATCGCAGCGATTGCGGTGTTCTTCATGATGCAGGCGTCGCTTTCGAGCGGTACCGCCGGCTCGACCTTCGGCTCCTCGGTCACGTTCCCCTTCTTCAAGGACCTGGTGATCAATCTCGGCTATTTCTTCGTGCTGTTCGGTGGCTTCGTTATCGTCGGCGCCGGCAATGCCGTGAACCTGACGGACGGTCTCGACGGCCTTGCGATCGTGCCGGTCATGATCGCCGCCGCTGCCTTCGGCCTGATCGCCTATCTCGCCGGTAACGCGGTCTTTGCCAACTACCTGCAGATCCATTTCGTGCCCGGCACCGGCGAGCTTGCCGTCATCCTCGGCGCCGTCATCGGCGCCGGCCTCGGCTTCCTCTGGTTCAACGCGCCGCCAGCCGCGATATTCATGGGCGACACCGGGTCGCTCGCGCTCGGCGGCCTGATCGGCACCGTTGCCGTTGCCGTCAAGCATGAGATCGTCATGGTCATCATCGGCGGCCTCTTCGTGATGGAAACCCTGTCGGTGATCATCCAGGTGTTCTGGTTCAAGCGCACCGGCCGCCGCGTCTTCCTGATGGCGCCGATCCACCACCACTTCGAAAAGAAGGGCTGGACGGAAAGCCAGGTCGTGATCCGTTTCTGGATCATCGCCGTCATCCTGGCGATGGTCGGCCTCTCCACCCTCAAGCTGCGGTGAGCGGACGATGATCCCGGTCACCACATTCAGCGGTGGGAAGGTCGCTCTTTTCGGGCTCGGCGGCTCGGGGCTTGCGACAGCGCAGGCGTTGGTCGCGGGTGGCGCGGACGTCACCGCGTGGGACGACAACCCGGACAGCGTCGCCAAGGCTTCCGCCGCGGGGGTGCCGACGGCGGACCTGCGCACGGTCGAGTGGTCCGGCTTTGCCGCCTTCGTGCTTTCGCCGGGCGTGCCGCTCACCCATCCGAAGCCGCACTGGACGGTGGATCTCGCCCATGCTTCGGGCGTCGAGATCATCGGCGACGTCGAGCTCTTCGTGCGCGAACGCCGCGCCCATGCGCCCGATTGCCCGTTCATCGCGATTACCGGCACCAACGGCAAGTCGACGACAACGGCGCTGATCGCGCATATCCTGAAGGAAAGCGGTCGCGACACCCAGCTCGGCGGCAATATCGGCACGGCGGTTCTGACGCTCGATCCGCCCAAGGCCGGCCGCTTCTACGTGGTCGAGTGCTCGTCCTACCAGATCGATCTGGCGCCGACTCTCAACCCGAGCGCCGGCATTCTCCTGAACCTCACGCCCGACCACCTCGATCGCCACGGCACGATGCAGCACTACGCCGACATCAAGGAGCGGCTGGTCGCCGGCAGCGGCACGGCCATCGTCGGCGTCGACGACAGCTTCTCGGCCCTGATCGCCGACCGGGTGGAGCGCGCGGGCACGAAGACGGTCCGAATCTCGCGCCGCCATGTGCTTGCCAATGGTCTTTATGCCGAAGGCTCGCGCATCCTGAAGGCAGAAGGCGGCACGTCCAGCCTGTTCGTCGATCTCGACGGTATTCAGACTTTGCGCGGCGGCCACAACGCCCAGAACGCGGCCGCTGCCATTGCCGCCTGCCTCGCAGTTGGCGTCAGCGCGGTGGAGATCCGCGACGGGCTGAAGAGCTTCCCCGGTCTCAAGCACCGCATGCAGCCGGTTGGGCGTAAGGGCGCGGTCGTGTTCGTCAACGATAGCAAGGCGACCAATGCCGACGCGGCAGCGCCGGCGCTTTCGAGCTATGAGCGCATCTACTGGATTGCCGGCGGTCTACCGAAGGAAGGGGGCATCACGACGCTTGCGCCCTTCTTCCCGAAGATCGTCAAGGCCTATCTGATCGGCGAGGCGGCGCCTGCCTTTGCGGCGACGCTCGGCGAGGCGGTTCCTTACGAAATTTCGGGCACGCTGGAGCAGGCGGTGGCGCATGCGGCCGCAGAGGCAGGCAAGGACGAAGCCGGCCCTTCGGCGGTGATGTTATCCCCGGCTTGCGCAAGCTTCGACCAGTATAAGAACTTCGAGGTGCGCGGCGATGCGTTTGTCGGCCATGTGCGCGCGATCGATGGCGTGACGATGCTGATTTAGTCCGTCACCGTCAGGCTGGTGCTGAAGGCACCGGTCGAAACGGAAGCGGGTGCAGGTATTCGGACGTGGGGCGCAAGAGGCGCCGGAGAAGGGGACTGACAAGATGGTAAGCCGAGCCGAACGTGGCCCCGTGGCCGACTGGTTCTGGACGATCGACAGGTTCTTTCTGGCGACCTTCATCCTGTTGATGG
Organism: Ensifer sp. 22460; assembly: GCF_052044935.1. Classification (NCBI taxonomy): domain Bacteria; kingdom Pseudomonadati; phylum Pseudomonadota; class Alphaproteobacteria; order Hyphomicrobiales; family Rhizobiaceae; genus Ensifer; species Ensifer sp. 22460. Next base: position 166,098 of record NZ_JBQENZ010000003.1, on the reverse strand, counting down.
GCGTCGGCTTCATGCTGTCCTTCGCCGCAAGCCCCGCCGTCGCCGAGCGCATCGGCCTCGACAGCTTCCACTTCGTCAAGCGTCACGCGCTCTTCCTCTTGCCGTCACTGGTGGTGATGGTCGGTATCTCGTTCCTCTCGCCGCGCCAGGTCAGGCGCGCTGCGATCCTGCTTCTCGGCGGCTCGCTCGCGATGATGGTGCTGGTGCTCTTCATCGGCGAGGAGGTGAAGGGCTCGATGCGCTGGCTTTCCATCGCCGGCATCTCGATCCAGCCCTCGGAATTCATGAAGCCGGCCTTTGTCGTCGTCTGCGCCTGGCTCTTCTCCGAACATGCGCGCCAACCGGAAATCCCCGGCAATCTCTTTGCCATCCTGCTCTTCGGCATCGTCGCAGCGCTTCTCGTCGCCCAGCCCGACCTTGGCCAGACGATCCTGACGACCGCGGTCTGGGGCGGCATGTTCTTCATGGCCGGCATGCCCTGGCTGTGGATCATCCTGCTCGGCGGTGCTGCGCTCGGCGGTTTCTTCGTCGCCTATACGATGCTGCCGCACGTGGCGGCCCGTATCGACAAGTTCCTGACCGGCGAGGGCGACACCTTCCAGATGGATACCGCACGCGAGGCGATCATTCGCGGCGACTGGTTCGGCCGGGGTCCTGGCGAAGGCATCGTCAAGCGCATCATCCCGGACAGCCATACCGACTTCGTCTTTTCCGTTGCGGCCGAGGAATTCGGCATCGTCTTTTGCATGGTCATCGTGCTGATCTTCGCCTTCCTGGTGATGCGCGGCCTCAACCATGCCTTCCGCGAACGCAACGACTTCAACCGGTTCGCCGTTGCCGGCCTGGTTCTCCAGATCGGCATCCAGTCGATGATCAACATCGGCGTGAACCTCGAACTGCTCCCGGCCAAGGGCATGACCCTGCCGCTGATCTCCTATGGTGGCTCGTCCATGGTGGCGATCTGCGTCACTGCCGGCTTCATCCTGGCTTTGACTCGTCACCGTCCGGAGAAGCGCGCCGTGGAGCGCAGCCTGTTTCGGTCCGGCATTGGTGTGCCGGCGGAGTAAAACATGACTAAAGGCATCATCCTGCTCGCCGCCGGCGGTACCGGCGGCCACCTGTTTCCGGCGGAGGCGCTGGCCCACGAACTGAAGGCCAATGGCTATTCGGTCCATCTCGTCACCGACAGCCGCGCAGAGCGTTATGCCGGCAAGTTCCCGGCCGACGAGGTGCATGTCGTGCCCTCGGCGACGATCGGCTCGAAGAACCCGATCAGTGTTGCGAAGTCGCTGTGGACGCTGTGGACCGGCATGCGTGCGGCGCGCAAGCTGATCGCGCGGCTGAAGCCCAAGGCTGTCGTCGGCTTCGGCGGCTATCCGACCGTTCCGCCGCTGCTTGCCGCCACCGGCATGGGCGTGCCGTCGATCATCCACGAGCAGAATGCCGTCATGGGCCGGGCCAACAAGGCACTGGCTTCGCGCGTCAAGGCGATCGCCGGCGGCTTCCTGCCGGAGGGTACGGGCGCCTTTGCTGCGAAGACCGTGACAACCGGCAATCCGGTGCGCCCGGCCGTGCTGGCCGCTGCCAATTCGCCCTATGCCGCCGCCAGCGGCGACGCGCCGTTCCATCTTGTCGTCTTCGGCGGCAGCCAGGGCGCGCAATATTTCTCCAAGGCAGTCCCGCAGGCGATCTGCCGGCTCGAGGACGACGTTCGTCAGCGGTTCCAGGTCACCCAGCAGGCGCGCCCGGAAGACAGGGACGGCGTGATCGCCACTTACGAGAAGCTTGGCGTACCGGCCGAGGTTTCGCCGTTCTTCACCGACATGGCCGAGCGCATCGCCGGTGCGCAACTCGTCATCTGCCGCTCCGGCGCCTCGACGGTTTCCGAGCTTGCGGTCATCGGTCGCCCGGCGATCCTGGTGCCCTATCCCTATGCGCTCGACCACGATCAGGCGGCCAATGCCGCAGCACTCGCCGCCAAGGGTGGCGCGCGGGTGATCGCTCAAGGTGAACTCACGGCCGACCGCCTTGCAGGCATCCTCAAGGATGCGATCGGCAACCCGCAATCGCTCGCCCAGATGGCGGCAAACGCCCGGGAAACCGGCAAGCCGGACGCAGCAAGCTTGCTTGCATCCCTCGTAGAGGCTATTGCCAGCGGTTTGACAGTCGAGAAATTCAGGGAAACACGCTCATGAAAATGCCGAAAACCATCGGGCTGGTCCATTTCATCGGTATCGGCGGCATCGGCATGAGCGGCATCGCCGAGGTCCTTCACAATCTCGGCCACCGCGTGCAGGGTTCCGACCAGGCCGACAGCGCCAATGTGCAGCGCTTGCGCGCCAAGGGCATCGAGGTCTTCGTCGGCCACAAGGCCGAAAATCTCGGCGACGCCGAAGTGATCGTCGTTTCGACCGCGATCAAGAAGGACAATCCGGAACTGATCGTCGCCCGCGAGAAATTCCTTCCCGTCGTGCGTCGCGCCGAAATGCTCGCCGAGCTCATGCGCTTCCGCAACGCGATCGCGATCGGCGGTACGCATGGCAAGACGACGACGACTTCCATGGTTGCGGCGCTGCTCGAAGCCGGCAATCTCGACCCGACGGTCATCAACGGCGGCATCATCAATGCCTATGGCACCAATGCCCGCATGGGCGAGGGCGAGTGGATGGTGGTGGAGGCCGACGAATCCGATGGCACTTTCCTGAAGCTGCCGGCCGATGTGGCCGTCGTCACCAATATCGACCCCGAACATCTCGACCACTACGGCAATTTCGACGCGGTGCGCGCCGCCTTCCGACAGTTCGTCGAGAACGTGCCGTTCTACGGTTTCGGCGTGCTCTGCCTCGATCATCCGGAAGTGCAGACCATGGTCGGCAATATCGAGGACCGCAAGGTCGTGACCTACGGCGAGAACCCGCAGGCCGACGTGCGTTTCCACAACATCCGCATGGAGAACGGCACCTCGATCTTCGACATCGAGATCCGCCGTCGCCGCACCGGTCAGGTGATCCCGATGAAGGATCTGCGCCTGCCGATGCCCGGGCGCCACAACGTATCGAACGCGACTGCGGCGATTGCGGTTGCGCAGCGCCTCGGCATCAGCCCGGAAGCGATCGCCAGGGGGCTTGCCTCTTTCAGCGGCGTCAAGCGCCGCTTCACGCTGACCGGCGAATGGAACGGCGTGCGCGTCTATGACGACTACGGCCACCATCCGGTCGAGATCAAGGCGGTCTTAAGGGCCGCGCGCGAGGCCTGCCAGGGGCGAATCATCGCCGTGCACCAGCCGCATCGCTACTCGCGCCTTTCGAGCCTGTTCCAGGAATTCTCCGCCTGCTTCAACGATGCCGACACGATCCTGATCGCGCCGGTCTATGCGGCCGGCGAAGAAGCGATACCGGGCGCGACGGCCGAGGAGCTGGTGGATCGCATCAAGGCCGGCGGCCATCGCGACGCCCGTTACGTCTCCGGTCCGGAAGCGATTGCGCCGGTTGTCAGCAAGATTGCACAGCCCGGCGATTTTGTGGTTCTCTTGGGGGCTGGCAGCATCACCTACTGGGCGGCTGCCCTGCCTAAGGAACTCGCGGATATTTCAGGAATTTGAGCATGAAACAGGTCAACGGTCAGAAACTACTGGAATCGCTCGGAAGCGGTGTCAGCGCTGTGCGCGGCCGCATCACGCCCGACGCGCCGATGGATCGCGTCACCTGGTTCCGCGCTGGCGGTCTTGCCGAGCTGATGTTCCAGCCGCACGATACGGATGATCTCGTCACCTTCCTGAAGCTGGTTCCGGCCGAAGTGCCGGTCATGGTCGTCGGCGTCGGCTCGAACCTGCTCGTGCGCGACGGTGGCATTCCCGGCGTCGTCATCCGTCTCTCGGCCAAGGGTTTCGGCGATCTCGAGCTCGTCGGTGAAAGCCGCATCAAGGCCGGTGCCATCTGCCCGGACAAGAACATTGCGGCCATGGCGCTCGATCACGGCATCGGCGGCTTCTACTTCTTCTACGGCATCCCCGGCTCGCTCGGCGGCGCACTGCGCATGAACGCCGGCGCCAACGGCACGGAGACCCGTGAGCGTGTCGTCGAGGTCCATGCGGTCGACCGCAAGGGCAACCAGCATGTGCTGTCGAATGCCGATATGGGCTACGCCTATCGCCATTCGTCGGCACCAAAGGATCTGATCTTCACCCATGCGGTCTTCGAAGGTTACGCCGAGGACAAGAACAAGATCCGCACCGACATGGATGCGGTGCGTCAACATCGCGAAACGGTCCAACCGATCCGCGAAAAGACCGGCGGTTCGACCTTCAAGAACCCGGAGGGCCACTCGGCCTGGAAGTTGATCGACGAAGCCGGGTGCCGGGGGCTCATGGTCGGCAGCGCGCAGATGTCGCCGCTGCACTGCAATTTCATGATCAATACCGGCCAGGCGACCGGCTACGAGCTCGAATATCTCGGCGAAACCGTGCGCCGGCAGGTGCTCGAACATTCGGGCGTCCGGCTCGAATGGGAAATCAAGCGCATCGGCACCTTCATGCCGGGCTACGAGATCAAGGAATTCCTCGGCCGCGGCATCGCCTGAGGCTGTTGCGAGGATGTTTTGGAGAGGCCGTGGCGGCGACGCTGCGGCCTTTCGTTTATCTGGCAGGCGGCATCGCCGCGCTTTTTGGAAGGACTATGGAACAAGAAACTCTGGCCCAAATTTCGGCCGCACTGAATGCGGGCTCGACGAATTACTCCGTCTTCCTGAGGCTGTACGAGGTGCAGCCTGTCCATCCGGTAGATTCAGACGCACTTGTGCAGATGGCGCTAGGGACAGGGGCCGAACTGGGCGGAATCGAACAAATTCAGCCTGAGCTCGTGTGGCCAACAGTGAAGGACGCTCTGCTCTATGCAGGGGATGCCGGCGCTGGTCCGTCCGACCTGGTACTCAAATCCGGAAAATTCAGATCGCTGATCGATCTTTTGGGGGAGCAGATCCATGCGATGGTCAAGGGCTCGACCATGATCGAGTCCTTCTGGCTTAGGAGCGGACATCCGGCCTATCCCGTGTTTTGTGACTTCGCGCTTATCTTCCGGCATGAGGAAGGTGCAGCCATCTTCATTGGCGCGAGTTCAGACTAGGCGGAGGTTTTGCCGACAAAGCCTGCCAAAAAGGAGAGCCGCAGCGTTGCCACTGCGGCTCTTCTTGTTTGTGGTCAGCCGCGCGTTGCGCGGCCAGTCCGATATCAGGCCGAAACCTCGTCTTCCGTCGACAGCACGAGGCAAAGCAGCGTGATGGCGGCGGCTGCCAGCAGGTAGTAGCCGACGTAATCCAGGCTGTAGTTGGTGGCGAGCCAGGTGGCGATGTAGGGCGCCAGAGACGCGCCGAAGATGCCGGCGAGATTAAAGGTCATCGACGCGCCGGTGTAGCGCACCGAGGTCGGGAAGGGGGCGGCAAGGGCTGCGCCGATCGGGCCATAGGTCAGGCCCATGAGGCCGAGGCCGATGATCGAGAACAGGAAGGCGCCGCCAAGGCCGCCGGCAAGCAGCGGGGCCATGAACAGGCCGAAGACGCCGATGCCGATGGTGGTGACGATCAGGATCAGGCGGCGGCCGAACCGGTCCGAAAGGATGCCGGCGACCGGGATCATCAGGCCGAAGAAGACGACGCCGGTCATCTGTACGACGAGGAACTGCTCGCGCGAGTAGCCGAGCTTTGCCGTGCCCCAGGAGAGCGAGAACACCGTCATCAGATAGAACAGCACGAAGGTCGCGAGCGCCACGAAGGTGCCGAGAACGAGGCTGCGCTTGTGGAAGCGGAAGATCTCGGCGATCGGAACCTGCACGCGCTCGTGCTTGTCGACAGCCTTCTGGAACTCCGGCGTCTCGGTGATCTTCAGGCGGACATAGAGGCCGACGGCGACCAAGAGGATGCTGGCGATGAAGGGTACGCGCCAGCCCCAGGCGAGGAAGGCTTCGTCGCTCATGACTTCGCCGAGGATGAGGAAGGTGCCGGCCGACAGGATGAAGCCGATCGGGGCGCCGAGCTGCGGGAACATGGCGTACCAGCTGCGCTTGCCCTCGGGCGCGTTTTCAGTGGCGAGCAGCACCGCGCCGCCCCATTCGCCGCCGAGGCCGAGGCCCTGGCCGAAACGGCAAAGGGCCAGGAGCAGGGGCGCTGCGACGCCGATCGTCGCATAGGTCGGCAAAAGGCCGATCACGACGGTGGATATGCCCATGGTCATCAGTGCCGCCACGAGCGTCGCCTTGCGGCCAACCTTGTCGCCGAAATGGCCGAAGATCACGGCGCCGAAGGGGCGGGCGAAGAAGGCGATCGAGAAGGTCGCGAAGGATTGCAGCATCGCCGAGGTCGGATCGGCCGAGGGGAAGAAGAGATGCGGGAAAACCAGCACCGCGGCGGTGGCGTAAACGTAGAAGTCGAAGAATTCGATGGTCGTGCCGACGAGGCTTGCGAACAGCACCCGGGCAGGGGAGTTCACTGCCGCGTGCTTCGATGCATTGTCCTTCGGCGACAGGGAGGTTGTCGCGTCTGTCATTATCATGGTTCCTGATATGGATTTCATACCGTCTTGGGAGGCGGATGAGGCCTATTAACGCAAGTTTTGGTATGGCGAAACCCGGAAGCCGTAAGAAATGCGAACGATATTGGCGTCATGCGCAGCATTATTCCGCTGGTGCATGGCTCTCTGCGGCAGAGGTTGGGTCTGCCTGTTCCTTGGGCAATATATTGAGCAGCGCTTGGTCGATTTCACCTTTTGCGCGCGTTTGACATCGCCTTACAACCCATCTTGACCGGAATCAAATTGTGGCAAACTCTGGGCACTTGAAGCGATCGGCTTCGTTTTTCAGGAGCGAATGCATGTTCAAAAGGCTTTCTGCGGAATTTCTGGGTACATTCTGGCTCGTTTTCGGCGGTTGCGGCAGCGCGGTGCTGGCGGCTGCCTTTCCTGAGGTCGGCATCGGCCTGCTCGGCGTTTCTTTTGCTTTTGGTCTCACCGTACTCACCATGGCCTATGCGGTCGGCGGCATCTCCGGTGGACACTTCAATCCGGCCGTTTCGGTTGGGCTGATGGTCGCCGGCAAGTTTCCGTCCCACAAGCTCGTCGGCTACGTTGTCTCCCAGGTGCTGGGCGCGATCGCCGCTGCCGGCGTGCTCTATCTGATCGCCAGCGGCAAGGCCGGTTTCCAGCTCGGTGGCTTTGCAGCCAACGGCTATGGCGAACACTCACCGGGCGGCTATTCGCTGACATCAGCGCTCGCTGCCGAGGTCATGCTGACCTTCTTCTTCCTGTTCATCATTCTCGGCTCCACCCATGGCCGCGTGCCGGCCGGCTTCGCGCCGATCGCCATCGGCCTGGCGCTCACCCTTATTCACCTGGTCTCGATCCCGGTGACGAACACTTCGGTCAACCCGGCCCGCTCAACGGGGCAGGCGCTCTTCGTCGGCGATTGGGCGCTGGCACAGCTGTGGCTTTTCTGGGTGGCGCCGATCGTCGGTGCGGCAATCGCCGGCATCGTCTGGAAGATCGTCGGCGACGACGACTGAGCGTTCGTCTCATTGTCCGAATGGAGCCCGCCGCCTCGTTTGCGGCGGGTTTTTCGTTTTTTTTGCTTGTTACGCAATAGATTCAGGATTGCTCTGCAACCCTTTGATCTCCCGCTAAAATGCCTTGTCGCCTATGCGCGTGCACGCACGGCGGGTGTTTCGTTTCCCGACTAAGGTTAACGAAAGTAAACGGTTCGTTAACCATAATGCCGTTCAAGTGACCCAATGGCACCGGTGACTCGCGGGGACCGGAATCAGCCAGACGCAAGGAAACCTTGCGATAGTGGCGTATTGTTTGGGGGTTTGAATGAGCGGCAAGCATGTGGCTGTCCTGATGGGCGGATTTTCTTCGGAGCGACCGGTTAGCCTGTCGTCCGGGGCTGCCTGCGCGGATGCCCTTGAGGCCGCCGGCTATCGCGTCACCCGAATCGACGTCGATCGCAACGTTGCCGAGGTGCTCGCGGCACTCCGGCCGGACGTCGCCTTCAATGCTCTTCATGGTCCGTTCGGCGAGGACGGCACGATCCAGGGCATTCTCGAATATCTGGAAATTCCCTACACCCATTCCGGTGTGCTCGCCTCGGCGCTCGCCATGGACAAGGCGCAGGCCAAGCACGTTGCTGCCGCCTCCGGCATTCCGGTTGCGGACGCGCAGGTGATGGATCGTCATGCCTTCGGTCCGAAGCACCCGATGAAGCCGCCCTATGTCGTCAAGCCGGTCCGCGAGGGCTCGAGCTTCGGCGTCGTCATCGTCAAGGAAGATCAGTCGCATCCGCCGCAGGTGGTAACCTCGAGCGAGTGGCGCTATGGCGACCGAATCATGGTCGAGCGTTATGTCGCCGGCCGCGAACTGACCTGTGGCGTCATGGGCGACAAGGCCCTTGGCGTGACCGAAATCATCCCGCAGGGTCATGCCTTCTACGATTATGACTCCAAGTACGTAAAAGGTGGTTCTCGCCACGTCATTCCGGCACAGATTTCACCAAATATTTACCAAAAAATACAAACACTCGCTCTGAAGGCGCATCAGGCAATCGGTTGCCGGGGCGTCAGCCGATCCGACTTTCGTTTCGATGACAGTTCCTCCGGTGAGGGCGAGCTGATCTGGCTGGAAATCAACACCCAGCCCGGCATGACGCCAACCTCCCTGGTGCCCGAGATGGCCGCGCATGCCGGCTATAGTTTCGGTGAGTTTTTGAGTTGGATGGTGGAGGAAGCGTCGTGTTTGCGTTGAGGGGCAGAAGGGGCAAGAGGGTTCGTCACCTCGATGGCGCTGCAGCCGTCGATGTGGACGGCGGCCGTGTGCTGCCGCGTCCGCTCCGTCGTGTCGTGCGCTTCTTCGTCAGTCTTGGTGCCGGCCGCGTTCGCTTTCCGGCCCATACCGGCACGATCTCGGCGCTCGCCTTTTTTGCTGCGACGGGCTTCTACGGCATGTCGCTCGGCGGTCATACACAGAACTTCGCGCAAGCTTCGACCACCGCCGCGGGATTTGCGATCGAAGACGTCAAGGTTTCCGGCAACGACCAGACCTCGGAGATCGATATCCTCCAGCAGCTCGGCCTGGACGGCACGACGTCGCTGGTGGCGCTCGATATCGCCGAGGCCCGCAAGCTGATCGCGGAAATGCCCTGGGTTCAGGGCGTGACGGTGCGCAAGGTCTATCCCGGCACGATCGAGGTCAACCTTACCGAGCGCAAGGCCTTTGGCATCTGGCAGCACGGCTCCGATCTTTCGCTGATCGAAAGAAGCGGCAGCGTGATTGCGCCGCTGCGCGACAACAAGTTTGCGGCGCTGCCGCTGTTCGTTGGCCGCGATGCCGAAACGGCGGCCGCCGATTTCTACGACGAGTTTTCCCGCTGGCCGGAGATCCGCTCGCGGGTGAGGGCCTTCGTTCGCGTCGCCGGTCGCCGTTGGGACCTGCGCCTCGATAACGGCATCATCGTCAAGTTGCCGGAGCACGACGTCGCCCAGGCGATGCAAGTGCTCTCCGACATGGAAAGCCAGCACCAGCTCCTGGAGCGCGACATCGCTGCCGTGGATCTGAGGCTGCAGGATCGAACCACAGTTCAGTTGACGCCGGGCGCAGTTACCCGGCGCGAAGTTGCCTTGAAGGCGAGGGATAAAATGCTGAAGGCGCAGGAGACCGAAAAGAAGAAAGAGGGGCGGATATGAGTTTGTTCGGTTCCTCCAGCTTTGGCCTGCCGCGCCTGAAGCCGCTTTCTTCGAAGCGGTCTCACGTCGTCTCGGTGCTAGATATCGGTTCGACCAAGGTGGTCTGCATGATCGGCCGGCTGACGCCGCGCGCCGAGAGCCAGATCCTGCCGAACCGCACCCACAACGTCGAAATCATCGGCATCGGCCATCAGAAGTCGCGGGGCGTCAAGAACGGTGTCGTCGCCGATCTCGATGCGGTCGAAAGCGTCGTGCGGCTCGCGGTCGACGCGGCCGAGCGTATGGCCGGGCTTACCATCGACAGCATGATCGTCAACGTTTCGGCCGGCCGGCTGCAGAGCGACGTCTACACCGCGACGATCGATCTCGGCGGCCAGGAAGTCGACGCCAACGATCTGCGCAAGGTTCTGTCGGCCGCCGGCCAGCAGTCGCTGCGGTCCGACCGCGCCATCCTGCACTCACTGCCTACGGGCTTCTCGCTCGATGGCGAACGCGGCATCCGTGATCCGCTCGCCATGTTCGGCGACGTTCTCGGCGTCGACATGCATGTGCTGACGGCCGAGCGTGCAGCGCTCAAGAACCTGGAACTCTGCGTCAACCGCGCTCACCTCTCGGTCGAGGGCATGGTGGCGACCCCCTATGCCAGCGGGCTTGCAGCGCTCGTCGACGACGAAGTCGAGCTCGGCTGTGCCGCGATCGACATGGGCGGCGGCACGACGACGATCTCGGTCTTTGCCGAAGGCAAACTGGTTCACGCTGACGCCGTCAGCCTCGGCGGCCACCACGTGACGACGGACCTCGCGCGCGGTCTTTCGACCCGCATCGAGGACGCCGAGCGGCTGAAGGTCGTGCACGGCTCGGCGCTGCCCAATAGCGCCGACGAGCGCGATATCGTCTCGGTTCCGCCGATCGGCGAGGACGACCGCGACCAGCCGACGCATGTGCCGCGCGCGCTCGTCTCGCGCATCGTGCGCGCCCGCATCGAAGAGACGCTCGAACTCATCCGCGACCGCATCCAGCGCTCGGGCTTCAGCCCGATCGTCGGCAAGCGCATCGTTCTGACGGGCGGCGCCAGCCAGCTCACGGGCCTGCCGGAAGCGGCGCGCCGCATCCTCGCCCGCAATGTTCGCATCGGCCGTCCGCTCGGGGTTTCCGGGCTGCCGGCGGCTGCCAAGGGCCCGGCCTTCTCCACGGCGGTCGGCCTGATGATCTATCCGCAGGTCGCCGACCTCGAGACCCATGCCTCCCACGGCGGCATGTTCTCGGCGCTCGGCGCCGGCAACGGCCGCATCGCCCGCATGGGGCAATGGCTGAAAGAGAGCTTTTGAGTGACGTTCGGCGCCGACAGGGACGGCGTCGGATGAAGGAAATGTTGGACTTTGAGAGATTTGGCCGGCTCGGCAAGGCGGCCAGAAAACAGAAGGAACGGGTACAATGACTATCAACTTGCAGAAGCCGGATATCACGGAGCTGAAGCCGCGCATCACCGTCTTTGGCGTGGGTGGTGGCGGTGGCAACGCCGTCAATAACATGATCACTGCAGGCCTCCAGGGCGTCGATTTCGTCGTCGCCAACACCGACGCCCAGGCACTGACCATGACCAAGGCCGAGCGCATCATCCAGATGGGCGTCGCCGTCACCGAAGGTCTCGGCGCCGGTTCGCAGCCGGAAGTCGGCCGCGCGGCCGCCGAAGAGTGCATCGATGAGATCATCGACCACCTGAACGGCACCCACATGTGCTTCGTCACCGCCGGCATGGGCGGCGGCACCGGCACGGGTGCAGCCCCGATCGTTGCCCAGGCCGCCCGCAACAAGGGCATCCTGACGGTCGGCGTCGTCACCAAGCCGTTCCATTTCGAAGGCGCGCGCCGCATGCGCCTCGCTGACCAGGGCATTGCCGAACTGCAGAAGTCGGTCGACACCCTGATCGTCATCCCGAACCAGAACCTCTTCCGCATCGCCAACGACCGCACCACCTTTGCGGACGCCTTCGCGATGGCCGACCAGGTTCTCTATTCGGGCGTTGCCTGCATCACAGACCTCATGGTCAAGGAAGGCCTCATCAACCTCGACTTCGCCGACGTCCGCTCGGTGATGCGTGAAATGGGCCGCGCCATGATGGGTACCGGCGAAGCTTCGGGCGAAGGCCGCGCACTGGCCGCTGCCGAAGCCGCGATTGCCAACCCGCTGCTCGACGAGACCTCGATGAAGGGCGCCCAGGGCCTCCTGATCTCGATCACCGGTGGCCGCGACCTGACGCTGTTCGAACTCGACGAAGCCGCAACCCGTATTCGCGAAGAAGTCGACCCGGATGCCAACATCATCCTCGGCGCGACGTTCGACGAAGAACTCGAAGGCCTGATCCGCGTCTCGGTCGTCGCCACCGGCATCGACCGTACGGCCGCGGAGGTGGCGGGTCGTTCCGCTGACTTTCGTCCGGTAGCAGCCAAGCCGGTCGTCCGTCCGTCGGCCGCCATTCCTGCCCAGCAGCCCGTTGCCCAGCACCAGCCGGCCCCGGTTCATCAGCCGGTAATGCAGCAGCCCGTCGCCCAGCCGGTGCAGCCGGTTCAGCAGCAGCCGTCTGTCGATCACATCGCGGCTGCGATCCGCGAAGCCGAAATGGAGCGCGAGCTCGATATCGCGACCCGCGCCGCCCAGGCACAGGTCCAGGCTCCGGCTCAGCCGGCGCATGACGAGAACTTCCGTCCCCAGAGCAAGCTTTTCGCCGGTGCAGCACCGGTAGAGGCCGCTCCGGTCATGCGCCAGCCGCAGCCGCAGATGCAGCCGGTTCAGGCCCAGCCTCAGCCGCAGCCGGTGATGCGCCAGGAGCCCGTTGCTCCGGTCATGCGCCAGCAGCCGGAACAGGTTCGCATGCCGAAGGTCGAAGACTTTCCGCCAGTCGTGAAGGCCGAGATGGACCGTCGCGCCCAGCCGGCAGCCCCGATCGCGGAAGAGCGTGGCCCGATGGGTCTCCTCAACCGCATCACCAGCTCGCTTGGCCTGCGTGAGCGCGAACAGACCCCGGCGGCCGCCGACATGACGGCTTCCGCACCGACCGCTGCTTCCCAGCAGCGCCGGCCGCTCTCGCCGGAAGCGAGCCTCTATGCGCCGCGTCGCGGCCAGCTTGACGATCACGGTCGCGTTTCGCAGCAGGCGCGCCCGCAAGAAGATGATCAGCTCGAAATCCCGGCGTTCCTGCGCCGTCAGTCGAACTGATTGGAAGGCCCGTTCCTTCACCTTGCCGAATGCCCGGGCAACTGCCCGGGCATTTTTGCATTTTCTTCATCATTTCAGATGTTTGATTCAATGTTGCGGACCGTCGCAAATACGTAACAAAGCGAAACGAACAGTGATTTGGAATGGTGCCTCCAAACTCCTATTTTCAGACTCGGAATTGGGGACGCATGCGATTCGATCAAGCGCTGTCTGTTCGAAACGCAGAGGATCGGATTTTGCTCCGAGACTCTCGGGCGCCTTGTTTGTGCCCTGAAGTTCGCTGCGTCTGCCAGCAGGTTTTGGCCATCGGCCACAGGTATTGAAAGTGACGAGAATGGGAATCGAATTGCTCGGGTTTCAGACGACGATTGCAAGCCCGGTAACGCTGAAGGGAAATGGCGTTCACTCGGGTGCAGAAGTGTCGATCACCTTCCATCCGGCGGAAGCCGATGCGGGCATCGTGTTCCAGCGCGTTCTCGCCAATGGCCGGATCAGCGAATACAAGGCGGTTTCCTCGCAGGTCGGCAACACCGATCTCTGCACCGTTCTCGGCATGTCGCCGGCGACGTCGATTGCCACGATCGAACATGTGATGGCCGCGATCTATGCGCTCGGCCTCGACAACCTGACGGTCGAAGTTCACGGCGCCGAAATGCCGATCATGGACGGCAGCTCCGAACCCTTCATCGACGCGATCGAGCAGGTGGGCGTTCGCGCCCTTGCAGTCAAGCGTCGCTACATCCGCATCGTCAAGCCGGTGCGCATCGAATCGGGCGCGTCCTGGTCGGAGTTCACGCCCTATGACGGCATGCGCTTCGAGGTCGAGATCGACTTCGATTGCCCGCTGATCGGTCGCCAGTCCTGGAAGGGCGACATGACGCCGTCCGTCTTCAAGCGCGAACTGTCGCGCGCCCGCACCTTCGGCTTCATGCGTGATGTCGAGCGGCTCTGGGCTGCCGGCTTTGCGCTCGGCTCCTCGCTCGAAAACTCGGTCGTCATCTCCGACGACAACACCGTCATCAACGTCGAGGGCCTGCGCTACACGGACGAGTTCGTTCGTCACAAGACGCTCGATGCGGTCGGCGATCTCTCGCTCGCCGGCGCGCCGTTCATCGGCTGCTACCGTTCCTACCGCGGCGGTCACAAGATGAACGCCAACGCACTGAAGGCGCTTCTCAGCGATCCGACGGCCTACGAAGTCGTCGAAACGGCGACCCCGCGTCAGCGCACCCGCGCCCGCGACATGGTTGCAGTTGCAGTTCCGGGCTTTGCGCCCTGGTCCGCATAAACAAAAAAAGTCATCATCTCCTCCAGTCGCCGGCCGAAAGGCCGGCATTTTCATGATAGGGCCGCCACAAATTTGCATGAATCACCGATCATGACGTTGCGGTCTCAAGGTAACTTGCTCTAAAAGCGCATGTCTGGCGGGGTCCAAGCCCGCAGCGTGGAACGGGAATATCCGATGGTTCTTGCAGTTTCTGTTGATCTGAGAAAGTCAGCGCGCGTCGCCGCCGTGATCGTCGCGGCCATTGCCGGCAGCGCCCTGATTACCGCCTGCCAGAACGATCCCGATATCGACATCACCAAGTTGACGGCGGAGACGGATCCGCCGGAAGTGCTCTACAATCAGGGCCTTGCCAACCTCAACGCCGGCAAGACGACGGAAGCGTCGCGCAAGTTCGAAGCGCTCGACCGCCAGCATCCGTTCTCGGAATATGCCCGCAAGGCGCTGGTGATGAACGCCTTCGTTTCCTACCGAAACGGGCAGTACCAGGAGGCGATCAACGCCACCGGTCGTTACCTCAATCTCTATCCGCAGTCGGAAGACGCGGCCTATGCGCAGTACATCCAGGGGCTGGCCTATACCAAGCAGATCCCCGCGGTGACGCAGGACCAGAAGCCGGCGATGAGAGCGATCGAGGCCATGCAGGCCGTCGTCGATCGCTATCCGGACTCCGAATATGTCGACGACGCCAAGTCGAAGATCCGCTTTGCCCGCGACCAACTCGCCGGCAAGGAAATGCAGGTCGGTCGCTACTATCTCGAGCGCAAGGAATATCTCGCGGCCGTATCGCGCTTCCGCGTCGTCATCGAGCAGTATCCGAACACCAACCAGGTGGAGGAAGCGCTGGCGCGCCTCACCGAGGCCTATTACGCGATGGGCGTGACCCAGGAGGCGCAGACCGCTGCTGCCGTTCTCGGCCACAACTATCCGGACAGCCAGTGGTACTCCGATTCCTTCAAGCTGCTGCAGTCTGGCGGCCTGGAGCCGCGTGAAAGCGGCAACTCCTGGATATCGCGCGCTGCCAAGAACCTCATCGGCGCCTGATCCTTATCAGCGCCCGTCAAGGAAGATACGAACCCGGATGCTCGCCCAGCTTTCGATCCGCGATATCGTCCTGATTGAACGGCTTGATCTGGCTTTCGACGCCGGGCTCTCGGTGCTGACCGGTGAAACCGGCGCCGGTAAGTCCATCCTGCTCGACAGCCTGTCGCTGGCCCTTGGCGGCCGTGGCGACGGCTCGCTGGTGCGCCATGGCTCCGACAAGGGGCAGGTGACAGCGGTCTTCGACGTGCCCGTCGGTCATTCGGCGCGGCTGATGCTGCACGAAAACGGCATCGACGATGATGGCGACCTGATCTTCCGCCGCGTGCAATCCGCTGACGGCCGCACCAAGGCCTATGTCAACGACCAGCCGATCAGCGTCCAGCTCATGCGCCAGCTCGGACAGACGCTCGTCGAGATCCACGGACAGCACGACGATCGCGCGCTTGTCGACATCGACGCGCACCGCACCTTGCTCGATGCCTTCGGCGGCACCTCCGACGAGGCGCAACATGTCGGCAATCTCTATCGCGCCTGGAAGGACGCCGAGCGCGGTCTGAAGAAGCATCGCGAACGCGTCGAAGCTGCCGCGCGCGAGGCGGATTTCCTGCGTTCTTCGGTCGAGGAACTGGAAAAGCTCAGCCCGCGCGACGGCGAAGAGGACGAGCTAGCCGAGAAGCGGGCGCGAATGATGAAGTCCGAGCGCATCGCCGGCGACATCAACGAAGCCTCCGAATTCTTGAATGGCAATGGTTCGCCGGTTCCGCTGATCGCCTCGCTTGTGCGCCGGCTCGAGCGCAAGAGCCATGAGGCGCCGGGTCTGCTGGAGGAAACCGTCGAGCTTCTCGACGGGGCGCTGAACCAGCTCTCGGACGCGCAGATGGCGGTCGAGCGGGCGCTGCGCAACACCGAGTTCGACCCGAAGGAGCTGGAGCGGGTGGAAGAACGGCTGTTTGCGCTTCGTGGTGCCAGCCGCAAATATTCCGTCCCGGTCGCCGAGCTTCCGGCGCTCGCCGTGCGCATGATCTCCGATCTTGCCGATCTCGATGCCGGCGAGGAAAGACTGAAGCAGCTCGAAGGCCAGGTCGGTGTTGCCAAGGCAGCCTTCGACGCGTCGGCGCGCTCGCTCTCGGAAAAGCGGCAGCGCACGGCGTCGGCACTCTCCGCCGCCGTCATGGACGAATTGCCAGCGCTGAAGCTCGA
Source organism: Ensifer sp. 22460 (assembly GCF_052044935.1). Lineage (NCBI taxonomy): Bacteria > Pseudomonadati > Pseudomonadota > Alphaproteobacteria > Hyphomicrobiales > Rhizobiaceae > Ensifer > Ensifer sp. 22460. The sequence goes on along the minus strand of NZ_JBQENZ010000003.1, from coordinate 149,636 downwards.
ACGTGCACGCTTCATGGTGGAAGTTCAAAGCGATGCGACGCAGGCGACGGCCGACGGCATCGATCTCGTCGAATTTCATGTCCAGACCAATCCCGGCACGCGGCCGGGGCCGATCATGAAGGTCGCCTCGGGCGGCGAGCTCTCGCGCTTTCTCTTGGCGCTGAAGGTGGCGCTTGCTGATCGCGGCTCGGCGCCGACTCTCGTCTTCGACGAAATCGACACCGGTGTCGGTGGTGCCGTGGCGGATGCCATCGGCCAGCGGCTGAAGCGGCTTTCCGGCACCGTCCAGGTGCTTTCCGTCACGCACGCGCCGCAGGTGGCGGCGCGGGCCGCAACGCATCTCCTGATCTCCAAGGGTCCCTCGGCCGAGAAGGCCGAGACGATCGCAACCCGCGTCGCCCGCATGGACGACAAGGCGCGCACCGAGGAAATCGCCCGCATGCTCGCCGGCGCCTCGATTACCGAAGAGGCGAGGGCCGCAGCGGCGCGCCTGCTGGCGGGCAACGGCTAGCCACAGGCTCTTTTCTTTCGCGATGGTTGCTCTACAAAACGACTCCGAATCCGGAGTCGTCGCGCATGTCCAATGAACTGAAACCCGTCGAGAATCTCAACGAATCGGAAGCGGCCGCGGAGCTGGCCTTTCTCGCCGCCGAGCTTGCCCGTCACGATGCGCTCTATCACGGCCAAGACGCGCCGGAGATTTCTGATGCGGACTATGACGCGCTGAAGCGGCGCAACGATGCGATCGAGGCGCAGTTTCCGGCGCTCATCCGCGAGGACAGCCCGTCGAGGAAGGTGGGTGCGGCGCCGTCCGTCACCTTCCAGCCGGTCGTCCACGCCCGGCCGATGCTTTCGCTCGACAACACGTTCTCAGACGAAGACGCCCGCGATTTCGTCGCATCGGTCTATCGCTTCCTCGGGCAGCTTCCGGACAATTCGATTGCGTTCACGGCGGAGCCGAAGATCGACGGTCTGTCGATGTCGCTGCGCTACGAGAACCGGCGGCTGATGACGGCCGCCACGCGCGGCGACGGCACGACCGGCGAAAACGTCACCGCCAATATCCGCACCATCGGCATGATCCCGCAGACGCTGCCGGCGGGCGCGCCCGATGTGGTCGAGGTGCGCGGCGAAATCTACATGGCGAAATCCGACTTTGCCGCGCTCAACGCCGAAATGGCGGCGCAGGGCAAGCCGCTCTACGTCAACCCGCGCAACACCGCTTCCGGCTCTCTGCGCCAGCTCGACGCCAAGGTGACGGCCAGCCGCAAGCTGCGCTTCTTCGCCTATGCCTGGGGCGAGATCTCGGCGATGCCGGCCGACACGCAAATGGGCATGGTCGAGGTGTTCAAGTCCTGGGGCTTCCCGGTCAACCCGCTGATGCAGCGGCTGACCTCGGCCGACGCGCTGCTCGAACACTACCATCACATCGAGCGCGAGCGGCCGGATCTCGACTACGATATCGACGGCGTCGTCTACAAGGTTGACCGGCTCGACCTGCAGGCCCGCCTCGGCTTCCGCTCGCGTTCGCCGCGCTGGGCAACTGCGCACAAGTTCCCGGCCGAGCAGGCGTTTACGCGGCTGACGGCGATCGACATCCAGGTGGGCCGCACCGGTGCGCTGACGCCGGTGGCGCGGCTGGAGCCGATCACCGTCGGCGGCGTCGTCGTCACCAACGCGACGCTGCACAACGAGGACTACATCAAGGGCCTCGGCAATTCCGGCGAGCCGATTCGCGAGGGCCGCGATATCCGCATCGGCGACATGGTGATCGTCCAGCGCGCCGGCGACGTCATTCCCCAGATCGTCGATGTGGTTATGGACGAGCGCAAGGAAGGGGCCGAACCCTACCGCTTCCCGACCACATGCCCGGTCTGCGGCAGCCATGCGGTGCGCGACATCAACGAGAAGACCGGCAAGGTGGATGCGGTGCGCCGCTGCACCGGCGGTTTCGTCTGCCGGGCCCAGGCCGTCGAGCACTTGAAGCATTTCGTCTCGCGCAACGCCTACGACATCGAGGGCCTCGGTTCGAAGCAGATCGAGTTCTTCTTCGAAAGCGAAGACCCGACGCTCATGATCCGCACGGCGCCCGATATCTTCACGCTGGAAAAGCGCCAGGAGACGTCGCTGACCAAGCTCGAAAACATCGACGGATTCGGCCGGGTCAGCGTGCGCAAGCTCTATGAGGCGATCAACACGCGCCGCGCGATCGCACTTCATCGCTTCATCTATGCGCTCGGCATCCGCCATGTGGGCGAGACGACGGCGAAGCTGCTTGCGCGCTCTTACGGCAGCTACGAGCACTTCGGTGCGGCAATGGGCGAAGCGGCGACGTTTTCGGGCGACGCCTGGAACGAACTCAACAGCATCGACGGCATCGGCGAGGTCGTCGCCCGCGCCATCGTCGAGTTCTACAAGGAGCCGCGCAATCTCGAAGTCGTCACGCGCCTGCTGTCCGAAGTGACGCCGGAGGCGGCGGAAGCACCGGTTGCAAGCGACAGCCCGGTCGCCGGCAAGACGGTTGTCTTCACCGGTTCGCTCGAAAAGATGACCCGTGATGAGGCCAAGGCCAAGGCCGAGAGCCTGGGCGCCAAGGTGGCCGGGTCGGTCTCGAAGAAGACCGATATCGTCGTTGCCGGACCGGGTGCCGGCTCCAAGCTCGACAAGGCCCGCGAACTCGGCGTCGAGACCATGGACGAGGACGAGTGGCTGGCGCTGATCGGCGGGTAGGGCCGCGCATCGGTCGGTTGCCAAGTGAGTCTTTCGCGGCGCGGACGCGCCGCGGCTGGATTCCTGTGACGAGCACAGGAATGAGGGGAGGAGGACGGCTCCCAAGATCAGCGCCAGACAAGGCGACTCCCTCGCGGCTGACCTTGTGATCGGAAAGTCGACAATCTCGCTCTCACTGATCTCGGGCGTGGAGATTTCCCAATGGACGGGTCTACGGTTCACCCTCATTCCTGTGCTCGTCACAGGAATCCAGCCGCGCGGCGTCGGCCGCGCGAGAAGACTCAATATTCCGGGGAAATCCCAAGGCCTCGGTGCCTCGTCACAAACAAGAAACCGCCCGGTTATATTGAGCGGCCCTCGTCTTTATGCCAGTTCGGCCATCAGCCCTGCTGCTGCGCCGCTTCCTGGTCCATCCACATGAACTCCCAGACGTGGCCGTCGAGGTCCTGGAAGGAGATGCCGTACATGAAGCCGTAGTCGATCGCCGGCTTCCAGGGCTTGGCGCCAGCGGCGAGCGCCTTGGCGAGCATGTCGTCGACTTCGGCGCGGCTCCCGGCCGAAAGGGCGGTGATGACTTCGGTTCCCTTCCGGGCGTCGCTGATCTCGCCGGTGATGAAGTCACGGAACTTCGGCTCGGTCAAAAGCATGACGAAGATATTGTCCGAGATCACCGTGCAGGCGGCGGTGTCATCGGAGAACTGCTCGTTGAAGGTGAAGCCGAGGGCAGCGAAGAACGCGCGCGAGGCCTTCAGATCCTTGACCGGCAGGTTTACGAAAATCATGCGCATGAAATGCTCCTTGGGAATGGATTTTGTGTCTACGGACTAAGGACGAATGCCGATCGACGATTCCGACACCGGCTCAAACATTTTTTTAGCTGGAGAGATGTGGGGCGCAACCCCGGGTTTTCAACAGCAATTGCGGGTCGTGCGGAGGAGCCGGTCTTGCCGCCATTACCCCCGATACCGCAGCGCCTCCACCAGCACAGCAAAGGCCGGTGAGGACTGGCGGCGGCTGGGGTAATAGAGGTGGTAGCCGGGGAACGGGTCGCACCAGTCTTCGAGCACGCGGATGAGGCGACCTTCGGCGATGTGGGTGAGGGCCGATTCCTCCGGGACGAAGGCAAGGCCGAAGCTGGCGAGGCAGGCGGTAAGCCGGTGCGCCAGCCGGCTGAAGACGAGCTGTCCGTCGACGCGGACTTTTAGCTCGCGGCCGTCCTTTTCGAACTCCCAGGCATAGATGCCGCCGTAGGTCGGAAGCCTCAGGTTGATGCAGCGGTGCTGGGTCAGGTCCTGAGGGACGACGGGCTTCGGATGCTTTTCGAAATAGCTGGGCGCGCCGACGACCGCCATGCGCATGTCCGGCCCGATGCGCACGGCGATCATGTCCTTGGCGACCTGCTCGCCAAGCCGGACACCGGCGTCGTAGCGTTCGGCGACGATATCGGTGAGGCCGTAGTCGATGACGATCTCGACCTTGATATCGGGATAATCGGGCAGAAGCTTTTCGAGCTTCGGCCAGAGCACGGTCTCTGCCGCGTGCTCGGCAGTGGTGATGCGCACCGTGCCTGCGGGTTTGTCCCTCACGTCGCTCAAGGCGGTGAGCTCGGTTTCCAACTGCTCGAAGTGCGGGACGAGGGTGGCAAGCAGCCGCTCGCCGGCCTCGGTCGGGGAGACGCTGCGCGTGGTGCGGGTGAGCAGGCGCACGCCAAGCCGTGCTTCGAGCGCCCGCATGGTGTGGCTGAGCGCCGATTGCGAAACGCCGAGCTGGGCGGCAGCCCTTGTGAAGCTGCGCTCGCGCGCCACCGCCGCGAAGGCGATCAGGTCATTGATGTTCTCGCGCAGCATTCATGAATCTCTCTCATAGGTCCATGCCGTTTATACCATCTAATTGTTGGCGGCGGCCATCGCTAGATTGTGCACAGCAACAGAACGGGTCGTCCGGTTCGCCAAGGAGAAGACCTCATGGAGATCAAGAGAAGCGGTTCGCAGCCTTCGGCCCGGGGGACAGAGGACTGGTTCAGCGGCACCGTGCGCATCGACCCGTTGTTTCCCGTGCGCGAGCCGGCGCGCACTGCCGGCAATGCCGTCACCTTCGAGCCCGGCGCCCGCACGGCCTGGCATACGCATCCGCTCGGCCAGGTCCTGATCGTCGTTTCCGGCTGCGGCCGGGTGCAGCGGGAGGGCGGGCCAATCGAGGAGATCCGGCCGGGCGATGTCGTCTGGTTCGAGCCCGGCGAGAAGCACTGGCACGGGGCGGCACCGACGACCGCCCTGACCCATATCGCCATCCAGGAGACGCTCGACGGCAAGGCGGTCGACTGGATGGAAAAGGTGACGGACGCGCAATACGGCGCTGCGCAGGCGGAGTAGGCACGACGATGGACGTCACGTCGATGAAACACCTTTCAGCCCGCAAGACGGCGGTGCTGGCGATCGTCATCGTCAGCTACCTGATGATCGTGCTCGATATCTCGATCGTGATCACCGGCCTGCCGAAGATTCGCGACGAGCTGCAGTTCAGCGACGCCGGGCTTTCCTGGGTGCACAGCGCCTATACGCTCGCCTTTGGCGGCTTCCTGCTGCTGGGCGCGCGGGCGGGCGACATTCTCGGCCGGCGTCGGCTGTTCATTGCCGGGCTTGCCATCTTCACAGCGGCCTCCGTCGTGATCGGGCTGGCACCGTCGCCGGAATGGCTGCTTGGCGCGCGCGCCGTGCAAGGCTTCGGCTCGGCGATCCTCGCCCCCGCCACGCTGGCGCTGATCCAGACGTATTTTTCCGAGGGACCTGAACGCACGCGGGCGGTCGCCTATTACAGTTCGGTCGCCGGCATCGGCGCGAGCTTCGGCATGGTGCTCGGCGGTCTGCTTGCCGGCTGGCTCAGCTGGCGGGTCGGTTTCTTCATCAACCTGCCGATCGGCATCGCCCTGATGCTCGCGGCGCACAAGTACGTCGGCGAAACGGAACGGCGCACGGGTGAATTCGACCTTGCGGGCGCCGTAAGCTCGACGCTCGGCATGACGGCGCTGGTCTATGGCATCGTCCGTTCGGCGGAGGAGGGGGCGTACGATCCGCTGACGCTCGCAGCGCTTGCCATGGGTCTTCTGCTTCTTGCGCTCTTCGTGGTCAACGAGCATCGCGCCCGGCAGCCGATCATGCCGCTCCGGCTCTTTGCCAACCGCGAGAGGGTCGGCGCCTATCTGGCGCGTGTCCTGTTCCTCGCCGCGATGATCGGGTTCTTTTTCTTCTTCACCCAGTATCTGCAAGGTGTTCGGCACTTCGACCCGCTTGCCTCCGGCCTTGCCTTCATTCCGGCAACATCAGTCAATTTCGTTGCGGCGATCTTGGTTCCAAGGCTTAGCCCACGTTTCGGCAACCGCCGCCTGCTTGCCTTTGGCCTGATCTCCGCGCTGATCGGCATGGTCTCTATCAGCCAGATCTCGGCCGACACGTCCTTTCTCTTCGGCATGGCGCCGCCCTTGATGCTGATCGGGCTTGGCCAGGGCTTCACTCTGAGCCCGCTGACGGTCGCCGGCATTGCCGGTATCGCTCCCGGTGACGCGGGGGCGGCGGGCGGTGTGGTCAATGTCGCCCACCAGCTCGGCAACTCGCTCGGTCTCAGCGTGCTGGTCGCTGTCGCAGCACTCGGTGCCGATGGGCTTGATGGCAGCGCTCTGCTTGCCCATCGGGTCGATAATGTTCTCATCGGTTGCACGGTCCTGCTGGCGCTGGCGCTTGCCGTCGTCGCGCTGATCGTGCGGCCGCACAATGCAAAGCGGGTGGAGCGTCCGGCGATCGGACGGTCCGTCGCCTGCCAGAATTGCCGCTCGGTTTCCCCAGACCTCGCGGCCTGATCAAGGAGCAAGACAATGCAGAAACGTAGGCTAGGAAAAAGCGATCTCGAAGTCTCGGCCATCGGCTTTGGCTGCATGGGCCTCAGCTACGGTTATGGCCCGGCAACGGAGCGCAGTGAGGCGATCAGGCTGATCCGCGCGGCGCATGAACGCGGCGTGACCTTCTTCGACAGCGCCGAAGCCTATACCGGTAACGAGGATCTGGTCGGCGAGGCGCTGGCCCCGTTCCGCGGTGAGGTGGTGATCGCCACCAAGTTCGGCTTCGTCAACGGCGATGTCAGCCAGGGCATGGACAGCCGGCCGCAGCGCATCCGCGAGGTCGCCGAGACGGCATTGAAGCGTTTACGGACCGACCGCATCGACCTCTTCTACAAGCACCGCGTCGATCCCAATGTGCCGATCGAGGACGTCGCAGGCACGGTGAAAAAGCTGATCGCGGAAGGCAAGGTCGGCCATTTCGGCCTGTCGGAGGCGGGCGCCGATTCGATCCGCCGGGCGCATGCGGTTCAGCCGGTGACGGCGCTGCAGAGCGAATATTCGCTCTGGTGGCGGGAGCCGGAAACCGAAATCCTGCCGCTCCTCGAAGAGCTCGGCATCGGCTTTGTGCCCTTCAGTCCGCTTGGCAAGGGATTTTTGACAGGCGCGATCAACCAGAACACGACCTTCGACCAAAGCGATTTTCGCCGGAGGCGCGCAGAGCCAATCAGGCGCTGGTTGATCTCTTGGGCGTTTGCCGAGGCCAAGGGTGTGACGAAAGCGCAGATCGCGCTTTCCTGGCTGCTAGCGCAAAAGCCATGGATCGCGCCCATTCCCGGCACGACAAAGCTGCATCGGCTCGAGGAAAACCTCGGCGCTGCCGATGTCATTCTGACGGCCGAAGAGCTTGGCGACATCCAGGCGGCGCTCTCCGCCGTCGAGGTGCAGGGCGCCCGCTATCCGCAGCATCTGCAGCAGCGCGTTGGGAAGTAGGCGAACTCGACAGATATCCTTCCATCAGGCGCGTACTCTAGAGCGCCGCGCGTCTTCTCAGACACGCAAAGGCCGCTGTAGCACTTTGATTTTCTGTATGTTTTTGTCCTTTCGTCGACCGCGGCTAAGGGAAACATGCAGTAGCCTGCGCGCCTGATAGGCTTTCCGTTGACTGCAGCTTCCGGCACGATCGGGGAATCGAATGGCGGGAGGAACGCATGCGCTTGAACCAGGTGACTGTCACCATGCCGGACCTCGATGCCGGCTGGGATTTCTATCGCCGCCTCGGGCTCACGCCTATCGTCGACGCCCGGCCGCATTATGTTCGGTTTCTCTGCCCGGTTGGGGAGGCAACCTTTTCCCTGCACGAGGGAAACGCGACCGGCGGTGGCACGACCGTCTATTTCGAATGCGACGATCTGGATGTGACCGTCAACCGGCTGACCGAGGCCGGCATCGTCTTTGCGCGTGCGCCTGAGGACAAGAGCTGGCGGTGGCGAGAAGCCGAGCTATTCGATCCCGGCGGCAACCGCATCGTGCTCTATTTCGCAGGCGCGAACCGGATCGATCCGCCCTGGCGGCTGCCGCAAGACGCAGCGGTCAGGTGACGGCGCCCTCAAGAACAGCGCTGCGAGCGTTGCCGCTCAGCTCAGCGTGCACACACCATTGGCGCCGCCTTTGCCGGTGTAGGAGACGCTGGGTGAGCTGTCGGGATTGATGCCCAAGGAGATGGTGACGCCGGCACCGTGCGCCTCGTAATAGTTCTCGTTGAACACCTTGAGCTTGGCTTCCTTGCCGTTGATATAGACCCGGCCGCCTTCATCGGCGTGGACCTCGATCTTGCCGGGGCAGGTGGCGTTGACGAGCGGGATCTTCGCTTCGGTCGCACCGGCGCAGGCAAGTGTCGGGACAAGAATGCCGAGAAGGCGCAGGCAGGGTTTCATCTCGCTCTCCAGCGTGGGTTGCAGTGGCGTCGATGGCCAGCCGTGACAGGCTGCCGATGGAAGTCAAGCGCGGCTGAGCGTCATCAACCTGTCATCAATCCGATTGTTTTTTTGCGCTGCACAAGATAGAGGATTGCAGCCGAATTTTGTGCAAATGCCTTTTCGCGGAGCAGGGTCGTCGCCAGTCCCGAAGGCAGCGCGCCAGCACCCTTAAGGGCAGGGCGCCGGCGCGGATTGGAGGGTCCGGACATGAAGACTTTCACCACGATTGCCGAGCTGCGTGCAGCACTTGCCGAACATCGCCGGGCAGGCAAATCGGTCGGTTTCGTGCCGACCATGGGCTACCTGCATGTCGGCCATATGGAGCTGATGCGGCGTGCCCGCGAAGAAAACGACATCGTCGTCGCCAGCATCTTCGTCAATCCGCTGCAGTTTGGCGCCAACGAAGATCTCTCGAAATATCCGCGCGATCTCGCACGCGACCAAGCGATGCTGGACGAAGGCAAGGTCGACTATCTCTTTGCGCCCGGTGTTGCCGACATGTATCCGCGGCCGATGGAAACCGTCGTCGATGTGCCGACGCTTGGCAGCGAGCTTGAGGGCTCGGTTCGTCCCGGCCATTTCGCCGGCGTTGCCACCGTCGTCACCAAGCTCTTCAACATCGTCCAGCCGGACCGCGCCTATTTCGGCGAGAAGGATTTCCAGCAGCTGCAGATCATCCGCCGCATGGTCGCTGATCTCGCCCAGCCGGTGACCGTCATCGGCGTGCCGACCGTGCGCGAGGCCGATGGGCTCGCCTGTTCGTCGCGCAATGTCTATCTGACGGCAGAGGAGCGCCGCGCTGCGGCGATCGTACCGAAGGCGCTGGACGAGGCGCAGCGCCTGGTGGCGTCGGGCGTCAGCGACGTGGCGGCGCTCGAAAATGCCGTCACCGAATTTCTGTCGAGCGAATCGCTGGCCAGGCCAGAGGTCGTGGCCGTGCGCGATCCCGAGACGCTCGAAACCATCGAGACGATCGGCGACCGGCCGGTGCTGCTCCTGCTCTTCGTTCGCTTCGGCACGACGAAGCTGCTCGACAACCGCGTGATCGCCCCGAAATCCGCGTCATTTGCAAAGGTTGCCTGACATGAGCGTCCAGACCGCCAAGCGCCGGCTCAGCCCCGCCAACATCGAAGCGCTGAAAGGCGAGCGTCCGATCGTCAGCCTCACGGCCTATACGACGCCGATCGCAAGGCTGCTCGATCCGCATGTCGATTTCCTGCTTGTTGGCGATTCCGTCGGCATGGTGCTTTATGGTCTGGACACGACGGTCGGCGTGACGCTCGAGATGATGATCGCCCATGGCCAGGCGGTCATGCGCGGCTCGGAGCGCGCCTGCGTCGTTATCGACATGCCCTTCGGCTCCTATCAGGAATCGAAGGAGCAGGCGTTCCGCAGTGCGGCGCGCATCCTGAAGGAAACCGGCTGCAGCGCGGTGAAGCTCGAAGGCGGCGCCGAGATGGCCGAGACGGTCGAGTTCCTCGTCAGCCGCGGTATTCCGGTGCTCGGCCATGTCGGGTTGATGCCGCAGCTCGTCAACACGACGGGCGGCTATCGCTCGGTCGGCCGCAACGACAAGGAAGTGGCGAAGATCCACCGCGATGCCAAGGCGATCGACGATGCCGGAGCCTTTGGCATCGTGATCGAGGGCACGGTCGAGCCGGTTGCGCGCGACATCACCGCGGAACTGCGCTCGCCGACCATCGGCATCGGCGCATCGCCCGCCTGCGACGGGCAGATCCTCGTTTCCGACGACATGCTCGGCCTCTTCAATGATTTCAAGCCGCGCTTCGTCAAACACTTCGCCGAGCTCGCGCCGGCGATCTCTAGGGCTGCCGAGGATTACGCGGCCGAAGTGAAGGCGCGCACCTTCCCGGGCATCGAGCACACGTTCCAGGTCAAGAAGTAGGACGGCGGCCCCGCACGGGCCCTTGAAACTGACAGACAAGACGCACCGGTTTTCCCGATCGGTGCGCCTTTTGTTCAAGCCTCGTTCGCCAAGGCATCATAAAATTCAATCAATGTATCAGTGCATTTGAATTGTTGCCGGGGGCGCAAGCGCCTATCAGTCCGGCACCGGCCACAGCGTGCGATGTCATCGCTTCGGCCGGCGGAGGTTTCCATGACAAAAGACGAATTCTGGGAAGGCGTGCGTGGCGGCTTTCCCATCATGCTGGCGGCGTCACCCTTCGGCGCGCTGTTCGGGGCGCTTGCGGTCGACAATGGCTTTACCATTGCCGACGCGGTGTTCATGAGCGCGAGCGTCTATGCCGGCGCCAGCCAGATGGTCGGCATCGAGCTCTTCGGCAACCACGTCCAGCCCTGGCTGGTGGTGCTCTCGGTGTTCGCGGTCAATTTCCGCCACGTGCTCTATTCCGCCTCGATCGCCAAATATGTCCGGCATTTCACCTTAGGGCAGAAGTTTCTTGCCTTCTTCCTGCTGGTCGATCCGCAATATGCCGAGACGGAGAAGCGCGGCGAGCGCGGCCTGCCGATCAGCTTTTCCTGGTATCTCGGCTTCGGCCTGGTGATCTACATTCCGTGGATCATCAACACGCTGGTCGGGGCGATCTTCGGGCAGATGATCGGTGATCCCAAGGCGATCGGCCTCGATGTGCTGCTGCCGGTCTATTTCATGGGGCTGGTCATGGGGTTCCGCAAGCGCGACCGGTTCCTTCCGATCGTCACAGTCTCGGGGTTGGCATCGGTCGCCGGCATGCATTTCGTCGGTTCGCCCTGGCATGTGAGCATCGGCGCACTCGCCGGCATCGTGCTTGCCGCCTGCCTGCCGCCGAGCGGGACGGCTGCCGCACCGACCGGCGTCGAGAAGGAGGCCTGAGCATGGACCCGCAACACCTCAACCTCATCTACCTGATCATTGCGGCTGCGGTCGCGACCTTCCTGACACGTGTCGGCGGCTACATCCTCATCACCCAGATGAAGCAGATCCCGCCACGGCTTGAAGCGGCGCTGAATGCGGTGCCGGCGGCGGTCCTGACGACGCTGGTGGCGCCGGCCTTCGTCTATGGCGGGCTCGATGTGACGATCGCCATGTTCGTCGCCTTCGCCATCGCGCTCGGCCTCAACCTGTCGACCCTGCGCATGCTGGTAATCGGCTGGGTGGTGGTGATGCTGATCCGGCATGTGGTGATGTAGGTCAGCCGTCCGCGACACCCGTTTTAATTGGCGGCGAAGGGCAGCTGGATTATCATCCTTCCGTTGCCGGAGAGGCACGACAGAGCCGCACGCGCCATCTGGGCTGCCTCTGCAAGGCGCGGCCTCCCGGCGGTGGAGGAGCGACCATGTTAACCAGGATCTCGATTGCCCTTTTGCTGGCGCTCGCGCCGGCAACCGCCTTTGCCAATCAATGCCCGACCATGATGGCTGCGATCGATGCGGCGATGCCGACGGCCTCTCTTTCCGAGGCCGACATGGCCAAGGTGAAGGAGCTGCGCGCGAAGGGTGAGGAACAGCACAAGGCCGGCGATCACGCCGCCTCCGAGGCGACGCTCGGCGAAGCGAAGAAGCTGTTGGGAATCTAAGCGCAGAGGCCTGGTTCTCCGGCCCATTGCCGCCCCTTGAGCCTCGTAGCAAAGAGGCGGCTGCGGGCGCGCAATGCCTGTTGCCTGGGCTCCCATTCAGGAGCCCAGGCGGAACGCCTGACTCAGCGTGAAAGCGCTTCCGTTGCGGCTTTCAGCCAGTCGCGGGTCTCGTCGCTGGTCAGCAGCGGCATCAGCTTTTCGCGCGTCTCGGCGTGATAGGCGTTCAGCCAATCGAGTTCCTCGTCCGTCAACAGCGCCGGCAATACCAGACGGCGGTCGATCGGGCAGTAGGTGATGGTGTCGAAGCCGAGCATCGGCAGGTCGCCGCCGTCCACCATCGTTGCCGGCTGCACCACCACGAGGTTTTCGATGCGGATGCCGAAGGCGCCAGGGCGGTAGTAGCCGGGCTCGTTGGAGAGGATCATGCCAGGAAGCAGCTCCTGGGTGGAAAGCCGGGCGATGCGCTGCGGGCCTTCATGCACCGAGAGATAGGAGCCGACGCCGTGGCCGGTGCCGTGGGCATAGTCGGCGCCCGCCTTCCAGAGCGCGATGCGGGCCAAGGGGTCGAGATCGACGCCGCGCGACCCCTTGGGGAAACGGGCTATGCTGATCGCGATCATGCCCTTCAGCACCAGGGTGAAGAAGCGCTTCTGCTCTTCGGGAACCGCACCGATCGCCACCGTGCGGGTGATGTCGGTGGTGCCGTTGATGTATTGCGCGCCGGAATCGATCAGGAACATGGTGCCCGCTTCGATCGGCTGGTCGGTGGCGGTGGTGACGCGGTAGTGCATGATCGCCGCATGCGCGCCGGCGCCGGAGATCGTGTCGAAGGAGATGTCCTTGAGCGGGTTCTGCATGCGTTCGCCGACGGTGGCGCGGGCCGCTTCCAGCTGGTTGGTGGCGGCGATCTCGGTGACGGTTCCCGGCTGCTGGCTGTCGAGCCAGGCGAGAAACTCGACCATGGCGGCGCCGTCCTGCAGGTGGGCGCGGGTCGAGCCGTCGATCTCGGCCTGGTTCTTCTGGGCACGTGGCAGGCGGGCGGGATCGACCGCTTCGACCACCTTGCCGCCCTTGGAGCGGATCAGCTCGGAGATGGCGAAGGAAGCGAGATCCGGATCGAGCATGACCGACGCGCCAGCGGCACCCAGCGCCCTCAGGCTATCGTCGAAGGTGGCGGGGGCGACGATGTCGGCGATCTGGGTGAGGTAGGCTTCCTGCTCGATGCCGGTCTTGCGCTTGTCGAGGAAGAGCTCGGCGCGGCCGTCGGCGTGGATAATGGCGCGGGCCAGCGGATGCGGCGTATGCGGCACGTCGCTGCCGCGGATGTTGAAGGCCCAGGCGACGGAGGAGGGGTCCGTCAAGACCACGGCGCTGGTATCGGCCTTGGAAAGACCCGCCGCGATTCTTGCGATCTTGTCCTTGGCGAGTTCGCCGGCATGCTCGATCGGCTGGATGCTGACCTTGCCGAGCGGCGCCGCGGGACGGTTTGTCCAGATCCTGTCGAGCGGGTTGTGATCGAGGAAAACGAGCGAGCCACTGATGACGGCGAGCGCCTTTTCCAGCCGGCGGACTTCCGCACCGGTGTGCACCCAGGGATCGATGCCGAGCTTGAAGCCCATGGAGCCATGGTTTTCCAGCCAGAGATGCGGCGGTTCGCCGATGAGGTCACCGCCGGTGAAAACGCTGCCGTCGACCTGTTCCTTGAGTTGGGTGACGTAACGCCCATCGACGAAGACGACGGCTTCACGCTGCGTTACGAGGGCAACGCCTGCCGAGCCGGTGAAGCCGGTCAGCCAGGACAGACGCTCCGACGAGGCGGGCACGTATTCACCCTGGAATTCGTCGGCGCGGGGCACGAGAAAGCCGTCGATGCCGAGGGCCGCGAAGGACGCGCGCAGGGCCTCGGTGCGCTCCTTGCCGAATTGCGGCGTGGAGGTGACTTCAAAAGACTGAAACATGGGGGAATTCCGGTAGATTGAGCGGTAAACCGCGGGAAAGATGTGCAGCCATGTTAGCGGAAATCGCCCGTGCCGGGAAAGAGGCGATATCCTGCGATCCAGTACACAGTGACGCTTCTGGTTGCAGCTTGGCAGGAGAGCAATTGCCCATTTACCATACATATGCGCTCAGCGCATGGCACCCATGCTAAGAAGCCTCTTTCTCTATCGGAATGATAGTTTATAAGCCGCCTCAACGAACACGGACGAACATCCGGTGGTTCAAAAGACTGCGGTTCCGAGAATAGTTGGTCATTCTGTTCTCCTCCTCCCTCAAGGGTGGCCAGCTTCGGAACGGTAGACGCCCGCTCGAGCACTCCTCCTCCTCAGGCTCGCGGGCATGGTTGGCCACAAGCCAACCAGCAGGCGATGCCCCTGGCATCGCCTTTGTTTCGAAAGGCCGCCCGTCATGATAGACGTGGCGGCCTTTTCGTTTTTTCCAGTTTGTTTTGGGTTCGGTGAGAAGACGGCGCGTGCTCTGGCCCGTTCCAATCGCTGCGTTTCTGAAAATGCCCCTCACCCTAACCCTCTCCCCGCAGGCGGGGCGAGGGGACGTGCCCGATAGCGCCGGTTTCGCGCCGAAGCTTAAGCCGTCGGTTGGGACGTGGCTGAGAGTAGCCGCAACGAGTCGGAAGTTAACCGGTGGATGAAGCGGTGCGGCAGGTCCCTTCGCCCCGCATGCGGGGAGAAGGTTCCGGCAGGCGGATGAGGGGCAGCTTCAAGCGTCCGCGCCTACGCCTCACTTCTCCAAATGAATCGTCACCCAGCCGTTCCGCCAGATGGTGCGCACGTGGCGCAGGTGCTGGCCGTTGTAATGGGCAAGCACCTTCCAGCGCTGTTCGGCGAGAATGCCGGACAGGATCACCGAGCCGCCGGGGGCGAGATTGGCGACGAGCTGCGGCGCCATCTTCATCAGCGGGCGCGCGAGGATGTTGGCGATGATCAGATCGAACGGGCCGTTGGTGCTGAAGGCGGTCGAGTGGAAGCCGGGGGCGGTGGCAAAGGTCGTGCCGGTGACGACGCCGTTGACCCGGGCGTTTTCTTCCGCGACGCGGGTGGCGATCGGGTCGATGTCGGTGGCAAGCACCGGCACGTGCATGAGCTTCCAGGCGGCGATCGCAAGCACGCCGCTGCCGGTGCCGAGATCGAGCACGTTGCGCACGGTGCGGGTGCGGGCAACCGTGGCGAGCACTTCGAGGCAGCCGGCGGTGGTGCCGTGATGGCCGGTGCCGAAGGCCTGGCCTGCGTCGATCTCGATGGCGATCTCGCCGGTCTTCACCTTGTCGCGGTCATGCGAGCCGTGCACGACGAAGCGGCCGGCGCGCACGGGCGCCAGGCCCTCGAGCGACTTGGCGATCCAGTCGATGTCCGGCAGCACTTCGCGCTCGATCGGGAGATGGGCGAAGTCTTCGGCCAGTGCGTCAGTGAGGCGTTCGTTCACGCTCTCCTCGTCGACTGCCATCATGTAGATCGAGGCTTCCCAGACGTCGCGCTTCTCGTCGACTTCCGTCGTGCCGATGGCAAAGTCCTCTTCGCCGAAGACTTCGCTCAGGCGGTCGAGCACGGCTTCCGCCTGCTTCTCGGTGGTGGTGACGAAAAGTCTGATCTCGCTCAAGGCCCTGTCCTTCGGCTGGGAAATCCGCCGCCCGCATCAAACCGTGGAGGGGTGCGCTAAGCGTCGGCAATCGTGCGCTGTGCGCTATCACGATTGCCCCGCAAACGCAAAGCGCCGGGCAGGGCCGGCGCTTGCAATCGATCGGTCAAGGGCGACGGTTAGCCCTTGGTCAGATTTTCCAGCTTCTTGACCGCCGTTTCCGGGTTTTCCTCATAGGCGATGGTGCCGGAGAAATGGCCGTTGGCGTCGAGCAGGAACACGGAGGCCGTGTGGTCCATCGTGTAGTCGCCGTTGGGCTGGGCAGCGTCGACCGGCACCTTCTTGGCGTAGACGCGGAAACCCTTGACCATCTCCATCACCTTGTCGGCCGGGCCGGAAATGCCGGTGATGCGCTTGGAAACGTTGGAGACGTACTGGCCGAGGATTTCGGGCGTGTCGCGCTCGGGATCGACGGTGATGAAATAGGCCTGCAGCTTGTTGCCTTCCGGGTCGACCTTTTCCAGCCAGCCGTTCAGTTCGAACAGCGTCGTCGGGCAGACTTCCGGGCAATGGGTGAAGCCGAAGAAAAGCGCGGTCGGCTTGCCGGTAAACGCCTTCTCGGTAATCTCCTTGCCGTCCTGCGAGACCAGCGTGAAGGGAACGCCGAAGGGGCCGGTGGCGGCCTGCTGCTTCGACTGGGTCATTTCATAGGTCAGCCACCCCAAGATGCCCGCCATGACGACGACGGCGGCCCAGAGGACGATGCGGATGGTTTTCATGCGTGCTACCGATTTTGTTGGGGCCGAAGACGGCCATGTCCGGTTGATAGGCCCTTGATACCGCCTTCACCGGGGCCGCGCAAATGGGACAATTGCCGCAGGTTGTGGCCGGGTTGGGGCCGCGGAGGTGCTTTCAGCCCCTCATCCGGCCTGCCGGCCACCTTCTCCCCGCAGGCGGGGCGAAGGAACCTCGCCGGACCGTCTCGTTCCAATCGCTGCACTAACATTCGAGGCGAAGAACCGTGCGGTTGCGCCGCTGATGCTCCCGTCCCCCCTCCCCGCAAGCGGGGAGAGGGTTAGGGTGAGGGGCGGAGGCGGGCTTCGAAGCTGTCGGGCCGTCCTAGAAGCACCAGGAAAGGCCGGATTGGGCGAGCGCCAGGAAGATATCGGCGCCATTTTCGATCCAGCCGCGGAAGGCGAGCAGGAGCACAACCGCGATCGCAGCCGCAAGGCTTGCGGCGAGGGGAAGGCGGATCGAGCGCTGGGTCTTCGTGTTCATGGCGTCATCATAACAGCTCGCGCGGCAAGGGGAAGCCGGGCGATTTGCCGGGTGCGGCCGGAAGGCGCGTTCCGGTCGGTGCAGGAAACGGTGGAAAACCGCGCCTGAGGTTCCATTCGATTGTGCCCGCAAATGCCGGGAAACCAGAGCTTGCAGCGCATATGCGCAAACATTGAAATAGCCGATTTCGCTGGGGATTGGGCGACCGCCTTAGCGAATGCTTAAGGTCTGTTTGACACTGTTTTTCCACGCGGTCGGAGTGTTCGTGCTCCGATATGACATGAGGTCAGCCAGCTTTATCGGCCCCGGTTTTCCGTATCGATCGTAGGAGGACTCCGCTTCACGCGGATCCGTGACCATGGACTCCCTATGACTGCCACATCTCCTTCCCTGAAACGCAATCTTTCCGTGAGCCAGCGGCTGGCGACGCTTGCCGGCGCCGCTTTTGTCGGTTTTGGCTCCGTGCTCGGGGTGGGCTGGTACCAGGGCAGCCAAGCCAATAACGCCTTGCAGGGCGCTGTCGCGGCGCAGAACGGCCTGACGACCGTCGATGAGGTCCATCTGGCGACGACCAATCTCGTGCTCAACGCGATGGATAGCATCATCGACAGAGAAGAGGGCGCGATCCAGCCGGCGCGCGCCGCCAGCATTGCCGAGATCCTGAAGCTGCTCGAAACGAAGTCCGTCGAGATCCAGGCGCTTGCCAAGCTCTTGGACCGCAGCGAGGTGCTTTCGACCTTCGACGCCGATGTCGCGGAACTGCGCAAGGCGATCGGCACCGACCTGAAGACGTTGATCGAAGGCAAGGCTTCGGCCGACGACTTCGGCAAGATCGATGATGCGATCGATGGCGCCGGCGAACGGGTCGCCACGGCTTTGACCGGACTTTCCGAAGCGGCGACCGAGTTGGTGCAGACGCGCGTTGCCGAGGCGCGCACTGTGTCCGACCAGGCGTTCCAGCTTCAGGTGGCGGCTGGGCTGCTGGCGATGGCCACACTGCTTTATCTGCTCTGGTTCCACGGCAGCACGCTCCGCGCCGGCATCCTCGGCCTGCGCAACGGCATGCAGCGGATCCAGAACGGCGATCTTTCAACCAAGGTCGAGGCGCTCGACCGCGGCGACGAAATCGGCGCGATGGCGCGCTCGGTCGATCTCTTCCGTCTTTCGGCCATCGAGAAGCAATCGCTCGAACAGAGCGCCGCACTCAGCCGGCGGGAAATCGAGAAGGAACGCGAAGATCAGCAGAGCGAGCGCGAGGAAGCGGTGCGCCGTATCCAGGCGGCGATCGACAATCTCGGCCGTGCCCTGACCCAGCTTGCCGATGGCGATCTTGCCGTGGCGATCGAGCGGCCCTTCGACGGCAATCTCGATCAGCTCCGCCAGAACTTCAACCAGACGGTCGAGCGGCTGCGCGTGGTGCTTTCGAGCGTCAAGGAGAATGCGCTCTCGATCGAATCGAACGGTCGCCAGATGCGCACGGCCGCCGACGATCTCGCGCGTCGCACCGAGCGGCAGGCCGCCTCGCTGGAGCAGACGTCGGCAGCCCTCGACGAAATCACCGTCACGGTCCGCACCGCGACCCAGCGCGCCGAAGAGGCAAGCCGCATGGTCGGCGAGACGCGCACCAATGCGGAGGAATCCGGCCGGATTGTCGGTGAGGCGATCGCCGCCATGGCGCGGATCGAAAGCGCCTCGAACGAGATCGGCAAGATCATCAACGTCATCGACGAGATTGCCTTCCAGACCAACCTTCTGGCGCTGAATGCCGGCGTCGAGGCGGCCCGCGCCGGTGAGGCCGGCAAGGGCTTTGCGGTCGTGGCGCAGGAAGTGCGCGAACTGGCGCAGCGCGCCGCCGGTGCCGCCAAGGATATCAAGGCGCTGGTCAGCCGCTCCGGCAACGAGGTCGGCAGCGGCGTCAAGCTCGTCCAGGCGACGGGCGAGGCGCTCGGCCGGATCGGCGCCGATGTCGCACGCATCAACGAACACATGACCTCGATCGTCATGGCTGCGCGCGAACAGTCGACCGGCCTCAACGAGATCAGCACCGCCGTCGGCCAGCTCGACCAGATGACGCAGCAGAATGCCGCCATGGTCGAGCAGACCAACGCGTCGAGCCACACGCTGGCGCAGGACGCCGAGCGCCTGACCGGCCTCGTCGGCCAGTTCCGCGAAGGCCACACGATGCAGCGCGCCATGCCCACCTTGGCGCCGGCCCCGGTGGCGCCGCCGGCAAGGGCGGCAATTGCTTCGGTGCAGACGAAAGCCCCTTCGGCTTCTGCCGTTCAACGGCCGGCCGCCAAGGGCACCGGCGAACCGGTGCCGCTGCGCAAGATCGGCACCGCCAAAATGGCCTCGTTTCCAACTCCATCTCCCGCAAAGGCCCTGATGGGCAAGCTGGCGGGCGCATTCGGCAACAAACCGGGCTCTGTGCCGTCGACGACGGCTTCCGGTGAGAACTGGGAAGAATTCTGATCATGACCAACGCACTCAAGCAGTCCGGTGCCTATCTCGAAATCGTGTCGTTCCATCTCGGCGACCAGGAATTCTGCATCGATATCATGGCGATCCGCGAAATCCGCGGCTGGGCGCCGGTGACGCCGATGCCGCATACGCCGCCTTACGTGCTCGGCCTCATCAACCTGCGCGGCGCGGTGATCCCGGTCATCGACATGGCCGCCCGCCTCGGCATGAAAATGACGGAGCCGTCGGAACGCTCGGCGATCATCGTCACCGACATCGCGGGCAAGCTCGTCGGCCTGCTGGTCGAGCAGGTCTCCGACATGATGACGATCAAGAGCGAAGCCCTGCAGCCGGCGCCCGAGATCATTCCGGAAGCGCAGCGCGCCTTCTGCCGCGGCATCGTCGCTCTGGAAAAGACGATGGTCTGCTTCCTCAACCTCGACACGGTCATTGCCGACGAGCTGGCCCAGGCCGCCTGAGTTCGACACCTGGCAGAATTGACGGGCACCCCGGCGGGATCTCCGCCGGGGTGTTTTGCGTCTCGGCAGGTAGTGGATCGCGCCGGTCAAATTAAACTTCGGCAATGATCTTCACGCTTGGGCGATACCATTGTGACAAATCGTCATGTGGCGAGCTGGAATACTTGTACTAACTTACCGTTGTTGCTGAGTGCCCGAACGGAGGCCGGGTGCTCGGTCCCGACAACAGGAGTTGGACTCATGACAATCTCTGTAAGGAAACTTGTAGCCGCGCTCTCCGTAACGATGTTGATGGCTGGCCCGGCTCTGGCTGATAGCTACTATCAGGGCATCGACGCCAACAATCCTCCCGGAACGCGGAACACGCAAAAGGCCATGCCGCTGATGAGGCGGCCCTCTGCCACGGTTGACACGATGTCGACGGGCAGCATCAACAGAACCTCCACACCGACCCCCGTCTATCGCGATCGTCAGCCTTTCGGCGGCTATCAGGGCGGTGACGGCGAATATTATCAGGGCATCGTCCCGCCGAACTCCTACTAGAGCAGCGGAAGTGGAATGGGGTGCTCCCAGACACTTCGCCCTGTTCCGCCCTGATGAGGTTTCGCGAGCGCCCGTGAAGGGGCGGGCGCTTCGCACCCTTTGAGACGGATATCCTTGCAGGCTGACGCAGGCGGCAGGGGAGCGCTTACTGCGGCTTTCCGTTCTGCCAGGTCACCGTCTGGCCGTAGAGCGGAATGGTGGAGATCGACATCTTGGCCGAGCCGTCGGTCAATTCACGCGAATGCGCGAGATAGATCAGCGTATCGTTCTTCCGGTCGTAAATCCTTGTGACCAGCAGGTTCTTCCAGACAAGCGAAAGCCCTGAGCGAAACACTTCCTCGCCTTCCTTCGATAGCTCGATGTCGCCGATTTCGATCGGGCCGGTCTGCCGGCAGGCGATCGAGTTGTTCGATGGGTCCTCGAACCAGTTGCCGTTCTTCAGCCTGTCGATGACGCTGCGGTCGAAATAGGTGACGTGGCAGGTGACGCCCTTGATCTTCGGGTCGGTGACGGCATCGATCATGATATCGTTTCCGAGCCAGTCGACGCCGACCTCGCCGACCGTTTCGGCGCGGGCGGGCGGGGCGGTCACCGTAACGGCGGCGAGACCGGCAACGAAGAGAGCGTGAACAGCACGCAACATGGATGTCCTCCTGCAGCGACGCGCGTCACTGAGACGCGTGAGCGGTCGCCGTAGCGTTTCGAATGGCTGCATGTTTCGTCCGCGAACCGGTTGCGGTCCAAGGAGACATGCATTGGCCAAGCTCACATAGGTTCGGGAAGCGGCATTACAAGCCGTGGGGGGCAGTCAGCCGGTATCGCGCAGCAGCCGCGGCTCGAAGCTTCGGCTATCGGCGGCACGCATCTGTGCGGCTGCGGCCGCCAGCGCCCGCGCGCTCGCGTCCGGCTGGAAGCGGCCGGCAATCGTGCAGCGGTCGCGCCCGTCGGCCTTGGCATCGTAGAGCGCCATGTCGGCGCGGATCATGATGTCGCTGATCGTGTCGCCCGGCACAGCCTCGGCCAGACCGATGCTCACCGTCAGCCGGATCGGCCGATCGAAGCGGCCGATCGGCGTATCGCGCACCACGCGGCCGATCTCCTCGGCAAGCGTAAAAGCGGCATCTTCCGTGCAATTGGGCAGGACAATGCCGAACTCTTCGCCGCCGATGCGCCCCAGAGTGCCGCGGCCGGTGAGACAGGTGGCGACGGTTCCGGCAAAATGGCCGAGGGCGGTGTCGCCGACCGCATGGCCATAGCGATCGTTGATCTGCTTGAAGTAATCGAGATCGAGCAGCAGGAAGGATACCGGCTGTTGCCGCGCGAGACTGGTGGTGAGGGCGCGCTGGCCGAGATCAAGCAGGGCACGTCGCGACAGAACCCCCGTCAATTCGTCGCGGGCGATCGTGGTCTTGAGCTCGGTGATCACCCGGTTCTGGATCATCAGGATCACGCCCAGGAACAGCGCAGGCAGGTAGAAGTAACGCATGACGGCGCAGGCGAAATCCCAGCTGACGGGTGCAGGCGAAACCGATGCGGTCGCGTGGACGGCGGGCGAAAACACGGTGACCGCGAGCAGCGTCGAGCAGCCGGTTGCCACGCAGGCGATGACGCAGAGCCGCTCTATCGGCCCGGGCGCCTGGCGCCGGTGCTGCGAACAGACGGCGATGATCAGCACGAAGGCGGCGGCAATGCCGATGACGGAGAGTGCATGCAAGGTGGTGCTCTTGGCACCGAATGCGGCAATCAACAGCGCGACGAACGCCAGGGACGCGGCCGCGACGAGGGACGTCGAGGTGCGTCTCTGAACGCCGAGTGCGTGGTGAAAGCCGCAGAGCACGAGCAGGCAGGCGCCGGCCAGGAACACGAAGCCGATCAGGGACAGAGGCTGCAGCGTCGGAAACGCGGAGAGCATCATGAACAGGGTCGCGGCACTGGCCACCGCACAGGCCGCGGCGAAGTCCGTGCCGCCCTCGATCATCGAGGCCCGCAGCGAAATCAGGACCGGGAGCATCGCCAGGAGGGCAATGATCGATATGGCAGGGAGAAAGCTCATTTCGAAACGGCCTGTCGTGCTAAAGTCAACAAAGGCGGCTTGCGTCTCAGCCAGATATGCAAGGCCAATTGGTAGCGAGGGCGCCTTAACGAAACCCGGTGGAATCCGTTGCAATTTTACCGATTGGTCGGGATTGGCACGGTTGTTCACATGCGCACCCCGGCAACCGATAGATGGTGGATTGTCCCGGCCTTCAGGCGCGCCAGGATAAGAGACCCGTGGATGTCCTTTGGCCGATGCGAGGACCGCGCGAGACGACATGGAAACCGGGCCTGACAGCAAACGCCGGACGCGGGGGAACCCGAGCGGGTTTTCCTCATTTCGCGTCTGCGGGCCAAGTTCCTCCTCGTCCACTGGACGGGGATCCGACCCGCGGCGGCGGTGGAAACCTGGGAGAGATGAGGTGTTTACATGGCTCTTCGAAGACAGGGCGGATGCCGGACGGCAGCTCGCTGAGACGATCGCGGGCGAGACGCTGATCGATCCGCTGCTGGTGGCGCTGCCGCGCGGCGGCGTGCCGGTTGCCTATGAGATCGCGGTTCGCATCGGCGCGCCGCTCGACATCCTGATCGTGCGCAAGATCGGCGCGCCGGGGCACGCGGAATTCGGGCTCGGCGCGCTGGTCGACGGCGAGGAGCCTGAACTGGTTCTCAACCGCCAGGCGATCCGGCTTGTGCGTCCGGCAAAGGGCTATCTGGAGGCGGAAACCCAACGCCAGCATGCCGAAATCCTGCGGCGCCGTACCCTCTACTTCGGCGATCGCACGCCGATCTCACCCAGGGATCGTGACGTGATCCTCGTCGACGACGGAATTGCCACCGGCGGGACCGTGCGCGCGGCGATCAGGGCGTTGCGCCGGGCAAGCCCACGCCGCCTGATCCTTGCGGTTCCGGTGGCGCCGAAAAGCGAAATCGCCGAGCTGCGCAGCTCCGTCGACCTCGTCATCTGCCTCGCCACCCCCTTTGCCTTCCGCGCCGTCGGCCTGCACTACCGCGACTTCGAGCAGACGAGCGATGAGGAAGTGATCGCGTTGATGAAGAAGGCACGGCGGGAAGACGAGAGTTGAATGCGTCGACGCTGGCGCCTCGGTTGCCGTGAACGCCGAAACCCGTCCGAATAGTTGCATGAAGCGCGCTCAGCCGTATTGCAACGGAAGGCCTCACGCGCCACATTCCCGGCGCGTGATGTTGGCGGAGTGGGCGCCGGAGGAGGCGACCCCGAGGAGAGATTATGGCCGCGAAGCTGGAAATTGGAAAGACGCTCGAGGATTTCTGTCGTCCGGAGCGCATGGCGCTGGTCGTCTACGACATGCAGGTGGGTATCACCAGGCAGATGAAGAATGGCGCCGAGATTACCGGCCAGGTGCTGAAGGTGCTGGATGCAGCGCGGGCAGGCGGCTTTCCGGTGATCTTCCTTCGGCACCTCTCAATGCCGAAGCCGCTGATGGGCGCCTTCCAGACGCGCCAGGCGATGGCGTGGCAGCGGACGGACGATCCGGATGCGGTGCATCCCTGGTTCCTGCGCGGCACGCCGGGCTTCGAGCTCGTGCCAGAGCTTCAGCCCCGCGAGGACGAGGCGATCCTCGACAAGATCACGTTCTCCGCCTTCGAGGGCACGCCGCTTGCCATGATCCTGCGTGATCTCGGGCTCACCTCCTTTGCGATTTGCGGCATCGCCACCGAAATCGGCATCGACCCGACCGTGCGCCACGCCACCGACCTTGGTCTCGTGCCGGTGGTGGTGCGCGACGCTTGCGGTGCAGGGCATCATGAGGCCGGCGAACGCTCGATGGAAAACATCGTCTTCATGGGCGATGCGATCATGACCGACGTTCAGGCGATCACGGCGGCGATGACCAAGGGGCGATGACCAGAGGGTAGGGCGGCAGTGCCGCTGCCGCCGCCTGTTCTATTCAACCCACTACGGAACCTGCAATGACCGAAAACCTCCGCATCCGCCCGATAACCAGAGCTGACTATGAGCAATGGCTGCCGCTCTGGGATGGCTACAACGCCTTTTACGGCCGATCCGGCGAAACCGCGCTCGACCCCGCGATCACTGCCATGACCTGGTCGCGCTTCTTCGATGCCTATGAGCCTGTTCATGCGCTGGTGGCCGAGAGCGAGGGGCGGCTGATTGGGCTCACCCATTACCTCTTTCACCGCAGCACGACGGCGATCCAGCCGAATTGTTATCTGCAGGACCTCTTCACCAACACGCAGGCACGCGGAAAGGGCGTCGGGCGGGCACTGATCGAGGGCGTCTACGAGGCGGCGCGGGCGGCCGGCTCGCCACGGGTCTACTGGCAGACGCACGAGACCAACGAGACGGCGATGGCGCTCTACGACAAGGTGGCGGAGAAGTCGGGATTTATCGTCTATCGCAAGATGGTTTGAGGCGCTTACGGCGCGTCGCGATCTTTTCGCACGACGTTATCGCAAAACTGCTGCGCACGGCGCGGCAAAGCGGTGTGCGGCACCTCACATATCCGCCTTTGCGAGGTTGCCGACTTCGTTTGTACCGGCGCTCGGCAACTGCATGGTCCAGATTTCGGTCAAGCCGAAGCCCTTGATGTCTTCATGGCCCGAGCATTCGAATTGGAAGTGCTCGTTCAGGCGCCGCCTGATCTCCGCGGTCGTCGTGATGCAGCCGGGCTTGCCGATCGCTTCCAGGCGCGCGGCGAGGTTCACCGGCGCCCCCCAGACGTCGTAGGCGTATTTCGTTCGCCCAAGCACGCCGGCCGTCACCGATCCCGACGCCATGCCGGTGCGAAGCCTCAGCACGACATCGTAGCGTTCGCCGATCTCGCGGGCAGCGGCGATGGCGCCGAAGCCGAACGCGGCGGCCGCCTTCTCGGGGGCGGGGTGTCGGGCGGGCACGCCGGCCACCGCAAGATAGGCATCGCCAATGGTCTTGATCTTCTCAACACCGACCGCCGCCGCCAGCCGATCGAATTCGCTGAAGAGTTCGTTGAGCAGGCTCACGGTCCTTTCCGGTCCCAGGCTGTTTGACAGGCTCACGAACTGGACGATGTCGGTCAGGACTACGGTCGCGTGTTCGAATTCGTTGATGATCGTTTCCCGCTCATTCCTCAGCAGGCGCGCCACGATCTCGTCCGGCATGATCGACGCCATGAGGCGGGCCAGCCGCCCTTGTGCTTCTCTCGCCAAGTGGAAGGCATAGTAGATCGTGGCGAAGCACATGAGGGTGAGGGTGACGATCGATGAGGAATAGATGAGCTGCAGGAAGCCGCTGGCGTCATAGACGCCTGATCGCGCCTCCGGGAACGCGATGGATGCCGCGATGACCGTGATTGTGGCTGTGGCGCTCAAGACCGCCACCAGGGCGACGTTCTGGAACCCAAGGATCGCGAAGGCGACCGGCGTTGCGCCGAGCAGCGTCAAAAGCACGCCGGAGTCTCTGCCGACATAGGAGGCGATCCACACGAGGATCACGACGCAGATCCCGAACTCCCAAAGTCCTGACGCCACGCGCCCGAACCGATGAAAGAGGGGCGTCAGCGCGGCGGCCGCCGCCAGAGCGAGATTGGCATAGACGAGCGGGACCAGACTTGGTTCGCCGTGGAGTGCGTAGATGAGAGCAAAGCCCGTGGTGGTGACGACGATCACGCACGCCGCGACATTCGCAACGAGAATGCCTTCGCGGTCATCCTCGGCAGCATTTGAAGCGCCTACCTCCAGCAGGCCGCGAACAGCGCTCGTCCAGGACATGTCTCCATCCACTTCGCGTCGAGGGAGATCGGTACAAGGTTTCGTTCAAACGCGAGAATTGTGCTTGCAATTATTAGTGCACTTCGCCGGTCGACGCCATGAGATCGCCGGTTGCGCGGTTACTTGGGAATGCACGTGAGGAGGGCTCTGACCTCCTCACACCTTCTCGACAAACCCATCCAGCACGCGCTTCTGGCCGGCGCGGTCGAAGTCGATGGTGAGCTTGTTGCCTTCGATCGCGGCGATGTTGCCGTTGCCGAACTTGATGTGGAAGACGCGGTCGCCGACCGAGAAGCGCGAGGGTTCCGTGGCTGTCGATTTTGCCACCAGCTCGCCGTCGATCGTGCGGCCGCGCGGGCCGCTTTCGCCGTAGCCGATGCGTTCGACCGCGTGGCCGGAGCGGGTGCCCCAGTTGTCGCGGGTGGCGTCGGAACGGTGCTGCTGGGCGCGCTTCCAGCCCGGTGTCGAATAGGTGTTCTGGAAGGGATCGGCCTTGTCGAAGCGTGACTGGCCGTAACCGCCGCGGCCATAGCCGCCATAGGATTGCTCGCTCTCGGCCACGTCGACATGGGCGAGCGGCAGCTCTTCGAGGAAGCGCGAGGGCAGCGTCGATTGCCAAAGGCCGTGGATGCGACGGTTGGAGACGAACCAGATGTGGCAGCGGTGCTTGGCGCGGGTGATGCCGACATAGGCAAGGCGCCGTTCTTCTTCCAGGCCGGAGCGGCCGCCTTCGTCGAGCGCGCGCTGGTGCGGGAAGAGACCTTCCTCCCAGCCGGGCAGGAAAACGGTGTCGAACTCCAGCCCCTTGGCCGAGTGCAGCGTCATGATCGACACGGCGTCGAGGTTTTCGTTCTGCTCGGCATCCATGACGAGGGCGACGTGTTCGAGGAAGCCGCGCAGGCTCTCGAAGGCTTCCATCGAGCGGATGAGTTCCTTGAGGTTTTCCAGCCGTCCGGGGGCCTCGGCCGACTTGTCGTTCTGCCACATGGCGGTATAGCCGCTCTCGTCGAGGATCTGCTCGGCAAGCTCGGTGTGCACGGTGGTTTCCAGCAGGCTCTGCCAGCGGCGGAAATCGGTGACGACGTCGAAGAGGGCTTTCCGCGCCCTCGGCTTCAACTCGTCGGTCTCGATGATGTCACTGGCGGCAGCCAGCATCGGGATATCGCGAGCGCGGGCATAGTCGTGCAGGGTGCGCACGGTGGTGTCACCGAGGCCACGCTTCGGCGTGTTGACGATGCGCTCGAAGGCGAGGTCGTCGGCCGGCTGGCAGACGAGGCGGAAATAGGCCATCGCATCGCGGATTTCGAGGCGCTCGTAGAAGCGCGGGCCGCCGATGACGCGGTAGTTGAGGCCAAGCGTGACGAAGCGGTCTTCGAACTCGCGCATCTGGAACGATGCGCGCACCAGGATCGCCATGTCGTTGAGCTTGTGGCTCTTGCGCTGCAGCTGTTCGATTTCCTCGCCGACGGCGCGGGCCTCCTCTTCGGAATCCCAGGCGGCGTGCACCTGCACCTTCTCATCATCCGGATCGGTGCGGTCGGTAAAGAGCGTCTTGCCGAGACGGCCCTCATTGTGGGCGATCAGGTGGCCGGCGGCACCGAGGATGTGCTCGGTCGAGCGATAGTTGCGCTCGAGCTTGATGACCTTGGCGCCCGGGAAATCCTTCTCGAAGCGCAGGATGTTGTCCACTTCCGCGCCGCGCCAACCATAGATCGACTGGTCGTCGTCGCCGACGCAGCAGACATTCTGCGGAACGCCCTTCGGCCGCTGGGCCAAGAGCCGCAGCCACATGTACTGCGCCGTGTTGGTATCCTGGTACTCGTCGACGAGGATGTAGCGGAACTTGTCGTGATAATCCTTCAGCACGTCCGCATGGTTACGGAAAATGCGGATCGGGTGCAGGAGCAGATCGCCGAAGTCGCAGGCGTTCAGTGTCAGCAGCCGGTTCTGGTAGGCGGCGTAGAGTTCGCGGCCCTTGCCGTTGGCAAAGGCGCGGGCGTCACCCTCAGGGATCTGCGCGGGATCGAGGCCCTTGTTCTTCCAGCCGTCGATCATGCCGGCGAACTGCTTGGCCGGCCAGCGCTTGTCGTCGATGCCTTCGGCCTGGATGAGCTGCTTGATCAGCCGCACCACGTCATCGGTGTCGAGAATGGTGAAATCGGAGCGCAGGCCGACGAGCTCGGCATGGCGACGGAGCAGCTTGACGCCGATCGAGTGGAAGGTGCCGAGCCAGGGCATGCCTTCGACCGCATGGCCGACGAGCACGCCGATGCGCTCCTTCATCTCGCGCGCCGCCTTGTTGGTGAAGGTCACCGCAAGGATTTGCGAAGGGAAGGCGCGGTTGGTCGAAAGGATGTGGGCGATGCGGGTCGTCAGCACGCGGGTCTTGCCGGTGCCGGCGCCGGCAAGCACAAGCACGGGACCGTCAAGCGTTTCGACCGCCTCGGCCTGTTCCGGGTTGAGGCCGGAGAGATAATCCGGGCGCGGCTGGGCGCGATCGCGCGCAGCCATGGCGCGCGCGGCAATACCGCCGGCGGCGGGGATACCTCCGGGGGCTGGCGGCTGCTTGCGCGGCGCCGGCTCCTCGTCGAAGAAAGGAATGTCGTCGAAACCACTCATCATGCGGCTCAATGTAGTGATTCGGTGGGGAAAGGCCAGAAAGGATGTTCTTCTTTTATTCCGTTTTCTGCGCCAGCCGCACCAAGCCTGTGGAAAGACAGGCGATTTCGAGACCGCTTATTCTTGGTCGCACGTTTTGATTTGTCGCATGTCGTATCGCAAAACCGCTGCGCACTTTTGCGCGGTATGCTTTATCCCGCCGTCTTATCAAAGACGGTATCGACCGGGACCTGCAGCGCTGTGGCAAGCTGGTTGGTGCGGGCGGCGAGCGAGATCACCCGCAAGAGGTCCGCATGCTCGGCATCGCTCAGGCCCTTCGCCCTTGCCGCGGCCGTATGGGAATGGGCGCAGTAGCCGCAGCCATTGGTGACGGACACGGCGATATAGAGCATCTCTTTCACCAGCGGATCGAGCGCAGAAGGCGTTGCCATCACCGCCTTGACGTCGCCCCAGGTCTGCTCCAGCAGGCCCGGGTCGAAGGCGAGCCACAGCCACATATTGTTGATGAAATCGGATTTGCGCGTGGCGCGGATATCGTCGAACACGGCTTTGACGCGCGGGTCGGCTTCCGGGTTCTTCGGCGGCGTAACGGTGCTCATGGGCTCTCCTGCATGGTGTTGCCGGCGGCCCTGCGCCGCCGGATTGAAGAGTATGGATCAAGCAAGGGCGAAGACGCGCGCCGGGCCGCCGGTGCCGCCGCGATGCTTCGGCGCGCCGAGAATGAGCGTCGCGCCTTTGGCCGGCAGCTTGTCGAGATTGGCGGCGGCCTCCAGCCCCCAGCGGCCCGCGGGCAGCCAGGCATAATGCGTGGCGAAATCCGGTGAGGGGCCATGGTCGAGCGAAAGTGTGTCGACGGCAATGCCGGCGGCCTTGCTCTCCTCGATGAGATACTTCGCCGCCTCGGCGTGAAAGCCGGGGAAGTGCAACTTGCCGCCGCCATCGGCATTGCGGAATTTCTCCGTGCCCATATGCGCGCCCCAGCCCGAAAGCATGGCGACGCAGGCGTTTTCCGGGATCTCGCCATTGGCGGCGACCCAGGCCTTGAGGTCGTCGGGCGTCACCTGCGCATCGGCGTCGGCCGTTGCCTTCTCGCGGATATCGACGATGCAGAGCGGCACGACGAGCTTTTCCACCGGCAGCTCGGCGACCGACAGGCCATCGGCGGAGAAGTGCAGGGGCGCATCGACATGGGTGCCGGTGTGTTCGTTTATGCGCAGTTCGAACAGATTGAACTTTTCTTTGGCGTAGCTGAACTTTTGCTCGCGGAAGAACTGCTGCTGGCCGAAGAAGGTCGGGAAATCCTCGTGCAGTTCGTGGGTCAAGTCCGTGACGCTACTATGTCCCTGAGCCAATGCCGGGGGTGCTGCACCGACGCTCGCGGCGGCGAGGCTGGCGGTTCCAACTGCAGCGGCTTTGAAGAAGCTGCGGCGCGACAGCATGCGCGCCTTCACCGTTTCCATCACACAGGCATCGCACATCGTTCTTGCTCTCCTTCAAGAAACTTGAAAACCAGACGGCGAAACCGCTCGAAAAAGCGGCCGGCGGTTGCAGGATAGCGCGACCGACGCCGCTGTAAATGCCGGCCTATGCAGCAAAGTGCGGTTCACGCTGAAAGCTGCGCTGGAATTGCTCTGCACGTCATCATGCCGCCACCAAATTCGCTTTTATTACAATTGCGTAATGATGGCATTCCGTCATTGCCCCGACGCGCGCGAACGGGGATACTCCGCCCAATCGGAACGAACCGCCGGCCGCGCCGCGCTGGGGCGTGTTTTATGCTTAATCTGGAGACTTGAATGCGGGTTTGGAAACAGCTTGCGGTGAGCGCCGCTGTGCTTCTCGTGGGCGCAACCGTCTGGCTGCGGTTCGTACCCGGCGCAGGTGAGACGCTCGCCGCCATCGGCGTTTCGCACCCGCTGATCGATGCCCTGTCCAAGCCCGGCGCCGGTGGCGGTGAGGGTGGCGAGCGCGGCAATGGCCGCGGCCAGGGTGGCAACAATGCCATCCTCGTCATGGTCCGGCCTTCGGCGACCGCTGTCGTCAACGACCGGCTGAACGCGATCGGCAACGGCGAAGCGATCCACTCGGTCACCGTGACGCCGACGGCAACCGGCAACCTCACCGAAATTCTCGTCCGCTCCGGCGAAAAGGTGGCCCAGGGCCAGGTGATCGCCAAGCTCGACAGCGACGACCAGAAGATCGCCGCCGACCAGGCGCGGCTGAACCGCGACAGCGCCCGCGAAAAGGTCGAGCGCTACCGCAATCTCAGCAACGCACGCGCTATGACCGCCGTCGAAGTGCGCGACGCCGAAATCGCCATGCAGACAGCGGAGCTGGCGCTGAAGACTGCCGAACTCGACCTCAAGCGCCGCGATATCGTCGCACCGTCCAAGGGTGTGGTCGGCATCATCACCGTCAATGTCGGCGACTATGTCACGACCACGACGCCGATCGCCGTTGTCGACGACCGCTCGGAAATTCTCGTCGATTTCTGGGTACCGGAGCGCTTCGCCAACAAGATCACCGTCGGCCAGCCGGTCACCGCCTTTGCGATCGCCCAGCCGGGCAGCCAGCTCGATGGCGCAATCCACGCGATCGACAACCGCCTCGATCAGGCAAGCCGCACGCTGCGTGTGCGCGCACGGCTCGAAAACCCTGACGACATGCTGAGGGCGGGCATGTCCTTTTCCGTTACCGTCGCGTTTGACGGCGACACCTATCCGACCGTCGATCCGCTGGCGATCCAGTGGAGCTCGGAAGGCTCCTACATCTGGCGCGTTGCCGGCGATAAGAGCGAAAAGGTGCCGGTGAAGATCATCCAGCGCAATCCGGACAAGGTGCTTGTCGACGCGGCCCTTAACGAAGGCGACGAGATCGTGACCGAAGGCGTGCAGCGCCTGCGCGACGGCGGCGAAGTGCGCATCGCCGGTCGCGAGCGCAAGCAGGAGCCTGCCCAGAAGGTCGCGGAGGAAACCAAGTGAGCGGCGGCGAAGGGCACAGTAAAACGTCCGCCCGCGAGCGCGGCAAGACCGGCTTTACCGCACTCTTCATCCGCCGGCCGATTTTCGCGCTGGTGGTCAACACGCTGATCGTCGTTGCCGGCCTTGCCGCCTGGAACGGCATCGAGATCCGCGAACTGCCGCAGGTCGACCAGCCCGTCATCTCGGTGACCACCACGCTCGATGGCGCCGCCCCCGAGACGATGGACCGCGAGGTGACCTCGGTGGTTGAGGGCGCCGTTTCGCGCGTGCAGGGCATCCGCGACATCTCGTCGACCTCATCCTTCGGCCGCAGCCGCGTGACGCTGCAATTCTCCGACACCACCGATATCGGCCAGGCCTCGAACGACATTCGCGATGCGCTCGGCCGGGTGCGCAACCAGTTGCCCGACAATGTCGACGAGCCGAGCATCGTCAAAGCCGACGCCGACAGCCAGCCGATCATGCGGCTGGCGCTCACCTCCGACACGATGTCGATGGAAGACATGACGCTGCTCGTCGAAAACGAGATCAGCGACCGGCTGGCTGCCGTCGAAGGCGTCGCCGACGTTGCCGTCTATGGCGACCAGGAGAAGATCTTCCGCATCGACCTCGACCAGGCGAAGCTCGCCGGGCGCGGGGTGACGGTCGCAAACCTCAGGACCGCGCTCGCCAACGCCTCCTATGACGTGCCGGCCGGCAAGCTGACCAGCGCCAGCCAGGACATCTCGGTGCGCGCCACGGCCGACCTGCAGACGCCGGAGCAGTTTGAAAACCTGATCCTCGTCAACAATGTGCGCCTGCGTGACGTGGCCACCGTGACGCTCGGTCCCGATACCGGCACGACGGCGCTGCGCTCCAACGGCCGCCAGGGCATCGGCCTCGGCATCGTCCGCCAGGCGCAGTCCAATACGGTCGATATTTCCGAGGGCGTGCGCAAGGTCGTCGATACGATCCAGACGCAGATCCTGCCGGAGGGCACGCAACTCAGGATCACCAGCGACGATGCGGTCTTCATCAACGGCGCCATTCACGAGGTGGAGATCGCCCTGATCGTCGCGGTCTTCATCGTGACGCTGGTCATCTACCTGTTCCTGCTCGACTGGCGGGCGACGCTGATCCCGACGATCAGCATGCCGATCGCGCTGATCGGCACGGTGGCGGCGATCTATCTCGCGGGCTTCTCCATCAACATCCTGACGCTGCTGGCGATCGTTCTTGCGACCGGGCTTGTCGTCGACGATGCCATCGTGGTGCTCGAAAACATCGTGCGGCGGCGCGCCGAGGGGCTCGGTCCACGGGCGGCCGCCGTGCATGGCACGCTCGAAGTGTTCTTCGCGGTGCTGGCGACGACGGCGACGCTTGCTGCCGTCTTCGTGCCGCTGTCGTTCCTGCCGGGGCAGACCGGCGGTCTGTTCCGCGAGTTCGGCTTCGTGCTCGCCTTCTCGATCCTGCTTTCCTCCTTCGTGTCGCTGACACTCTGCCCGATGCTTGCCTCGCGCATGCTGACGAAAGAGACGCATACGGTGCCGGGCCCGATGGCGCGGTTCGGCGCGCGGGCGGCCGGTTTCTATCGGGTGACGCTTCGCGCCTGCCTCAACTCGCCGCTGATCGTCTTTGTCGTTGCCGCCTTCTTCACGGTGATGGGGGCCGCCGGCTTCCTGACGCTGAAATCGGAGCTGACGCCGACAGAAGACCGCTCGCAGGTGATGATGCGCATCAACGCGCCGCAGGGCGTCTCACTCGACTATGCCCAGGCGCAGATGCGCCGCATCGAGGACGGCCTGCAGCCGCTCGTCAAATCCGGCGAGATCGACAACATCTTCTCGATTTCGGGGCAGGGCGGTTCGGTCAACAGCGGTTTCATGGTGCTGACGCTCGCCTCCTGGGAGAAGCGCGACCGCAGCCAGCAGGAGATCGTCGCCGAGATCAACAGGGTGACGGCGCGCATTCCATCGGTCCGCGTCTTCGCCATGCAGCCGAACAGTCTCGGCATTCGCGGCGCCGGCAGCGGCCTGCAGGTGGCGCTCGTCGGCAACGACTACAACAAGCTCGGCGATGCGGCGGCGAAACTGGTGCGCCAGATGGAAGACACCGGCCGCTTCGAAAACGTGCGGCTCAATTACGAGGCCAACCAGGCACAGCTGTCGATCACCATCGACCGCGAGCGCGCCTCCGACATGGGCGTCGATATCGGCGGCCTTGCCTGGGCGCTGCAGGCCATGCTCGACGGCAACAGCGTCGTCGATGTCTATGTCGACGGCGAATCCTACCCGGTGAAGCTGCTCTCCTCCACCAATCCGGTCAACGACCCGACCGATCTGCAAAACATCTTCCTGAAGGCCGGCGACGGCAAGATCGTGCCGATGTCGACCATCGCCAGCGTCGAGGAGATGGCGGTGGCGCCGCAGCTCTCGCGGGAATCGCAGCTTCGCGCCGTCTCGCTCTCCGCGGGCCTCAAGTCGGACCTTGCCCTCGGCGAAGCGCTGACCATGGTCGAGCAGATGGCCGAACCGCTGCTGCCGCCGGGCTCGCGCATCATGCCGCTCGCCGAGGCCGCGACGCTCAACGAAAACGCCAATGGCCTCTTCGTCACCTTCGGCTTTGCGCTCGTCATCATCTTCCTGGTGCTGGCCGCCCAGTTCGAAAGCTTCGTCAGCGGCCTCATCATCATGTCGACGGTGCCGCTGGGGCTCGCCTGCGCGGTCTTCGCGATGATCATGACCGGCAATACGCTCAACATCTACAGCCAGATTGGTCTCGTCATGCTCGTCGGCATCATGGCGAAGAACGGCATCCTCATCGTCGAGTTCGCTAACCAGCTGCGTGACCGCGGCCAGGACGTGCGCTCGGCGATCGAGAATGCCGCCAATATCCGCCTGCGCCCGGTGATGATGACGATGATCGCCACCATCGTCGGCGCGGTGCCGCTGGTGCTGGCAAGCGGCGCGGGTGCCGAAGCACGCATTGCGCTCGGCTGGGTGCTCGTCGGCGGTCTCGGGCTGGCGGTGATCGTCACGCTCTACCTGACGCCGGTCGCCTATCTGGTGATCGCGCGCTTCACCAAGCCGCATGCGGACGAGGAGCGCAAGCTGCACGAAGAGATGGATGCGGCGGCGGCGCTGGAGGCGCATTGAGCCGGTAACTGGCGGACATTCCTACGCTACATTTCGAGCCAGGCGGCAATGAGAAAGATCGTTGCCGCCAGCCCGCCGAGTGCGGTTCGCCCGGCATGGAGCCTGCCCCAGCGCTTGAGCAGGCTGCGGCTTTCCTCGCCGGTCTCCTCCGGCCGCGTTGCCTCCAGCTTGCGATTGACCGGCATGACGAAGAGCAGCGTATAGGGCCAGTTCAGGATGATGATGGCGGCACCCATGCCCCAGAGCACATGGCCAGTCCTTCCCCAGGCGGCAGCGCCGAGCAGGCCCGAGATGAGGGCGAGCGTCGCCTGCATTTCGAAAGCGCGGCGGTAGGAAGGAACCCACTGCGCCAGTGCGGCGCGATCGTCGAGATGGAGCCTTGCCGGCTGTTCGGCCAGATTGATGTAGATGGCGGCGCCGAAAAAGATCGACGCGGTGAGCAAAGCGGTGAGACCCAGCATTGCCTCTCTCCCTTCACGCCAACATGATAATCCAATGCCCGCAATTGAGTAGGTGTTTTCTGCGGCTTTTGCCCTCATACGTGGCATTGCCGAAAGGATCTTCAGTGGTTCGCCCGCCGTCAGATGACGCATCGAGATGGCGCGACGCAGCCTCTTGTGACAGTCCGGTCTCACGTCAGGCGTTTTCCTGCGCTACGTTCCCCAAGAAGTGCGCGAGCGTCTGGACAAAGTGATTCCGATTTGCACAGTAGCGCCTTGAAATGACTGCGCTTCCCGGGCATCTGCAAAGGGGATGCCGCAGATGCAAGAGGAAGGACGTTTTCCGTGGCATTGAAGGCGATCAGAGCTGGCGTGAGAAACGAGGCCGGCATCACGGCGGCGAAGGAAGAACTGGGCATCCGCTTCGGCGACCGGTTCCAGACGGGCGAGGCGATCCGCGCCCAGCACGCCCACACCACCACCTACATTCCGGCACAGCTTCCCGATGCGGTGGTGTTTGCCGAAAGCGCCGAAGACGTTCGTGAGATCGTTCGGATTGCGGCCCGGCACAAGGTGCCGCTGATCCCCTTCGGCACCGGCTCTTCGCTCGAGGGCCATATCAATGCGCCGAATGGCGGCATCTCGGTCGATCTTCAGCGCATGAACAAGGTGCTGGAGGTTAATGCAGAGGATCTCGACTGCCGGGTGGAGCCTGGCATTACCCGCGAAGAGCTCAACACCTATCTGCGCGACACCGGTCTCTTCTTCCCGATCGACCCCGGTGCCAATGCCTCGATCGGCGGCATGGCCTCGACGCGGGCTTCGGGCACCAATGCGGTGCGCTACGGCACGATGAAGGACAATGTGCTGGCGCTGACTGTCGTGACGGCCGACGGGCGCGAGATCCGCACCGCTCACCGGGCCCGCAAGTCTTCGGCCGGCTACGATCTGACGCGGCTCTTCGTCGGCGCGGAAGGCACGCTCGGCATCATCACTTCGATCACGCTGAGGCTGCAGGGCATCCCGGAGGTCATTTCCGGCGGCGTCTGCCCGTTCCCGACGATCGAAGACGCCTGCAACGCGGTGATCCTCACCATCCAGTCGGGCATTCCGGTGGCGCGCATCGAGCTTCTCGATGCGCTGCAGATGAAGGCCTGCAATGGCTATTCCGGCCTTTCCTATGCCGAAACGCCGACGCTCTTCGTCGAGTTTCACGGCAGCGCCGAGAGTGTCGAGCTGCAATCGCGCCAGTTTGGCGAAATCGCTTCGGAGTTCGGTTCGTCAGGCTTCCAGTGGACGACCAATCCGGAAGAGCGAGCGCGGCTCTGGAAGGCGCGGCACAATGCCTATTGGGCGCAGAAGAGCCTGATGCCGGGTGCGGCGATCCTGTCGACCGACGTCTGCGTGCCGATCTCGCGGCTGGCGGATTGCGTCGTGGCGACCCAGGAGGACAGCGCCGCCCACGGGCTGACGGCGCCGATCGTCGGGCATGCCGGTGACGGGAATTTCCATGTCGGCCTGCTGTTCGACGACAAGGACGCAGCCGACGTGGCGCGCGCCGAGGCTTTTGTCGAGCGGCTGAACGCCCGGGCGCTCGCAATGGATGGCACCTGTACCGGCGAACACGGCATCGGCCAGGGAAAGATGCCGTTTCTGGAAGTTGAGCTTGGTGATGCGCTGGACCTGATGCGGCAGGTCAAGCGTTCGCTCGATCCGGACAACATCTTCAACCCAGGCAAGATCTTCGCCTGAGGCGGAACCCCGCGCGGGGGCGTCTGGTTTTGGCCCAATTTTTCGGGCAATGCGCCGGCGCCAAAGTGTGGTACTGCATAGTTCCGAAGTCGGAATCGACCTTGACCGAATTATGCGGCAAATCAGAGCGTCAGGGCGCGAGCCTCTGGCGGTCAAGTGATGCGCGGCGCGCAACGCGCCGATGAATTGAATGGGAATGTAGGCACGGTGCTTTCGCGAATTCTGCTTGCCGTCGGTGGACTTGTGGTCGTTGCGCTCTTCGCGGCGCTGATCGCTCCGTGGTTCATTGACTGGACGGATTTTCGCAAGGAGTTCGAGCGCGAGGCGAGCCGCATCATGGGCAAGCCGGTCGTCGTGCATGGCAGCGTCGATGCGCGGCTGATCCCGTTCCCGACCGTGACGCTCAACGACGTGCGCGTCGGCGCCAGCGAAGACGGTGATCCACTGATCCGGGTGGCGCAGTTTTCCATGAGCGCGGAACTGGCGCCGTTCTTGAGCGGCGAGGCGCTGATCTTCGACATGCGGCTCGACCGGCCGAAGGCCAAGGTAAGGTTGTTGCCGGATGGTACGCTCGACTGGGCACGCGGTCGCCGCACCTCGATCCCGGCCAAGACCGTCGTGCTCGAAAACGTCGAGATCACCAATGGCCAGATCGAATTTGTCGACGAGCAAACCGGCCGAACCCGTCGCGTGAGCGGGCTTGCCGCCGATGTTTCCGCCCGCTCGCTTACCGGTCCCTGGAAAGTAGAGGGGCGTGCGGCGCTCGACGGCGAAGCCGGCAGCTTCTCCTTTACCAGCAACGAGGTGGACGCAGCGGGGGCGCTCAGCCTCAAGGCAAGGGTGACGCCCGACAAGCGCCCCTTCGGCGTCGAGACCGACGGCGCGCTGAAGATCGTCGATTTCAAGCCGGTTTACAGCGGCCGCTTCACCCTGACGGAAAACCGGCAGGGCGAGGAGAAGGATGACGCGCGGGCGCCGTTGCGCATCAACGGTGATTTCCAGCTTACCAACGAAAGCATCCGCGTTCCGGATTATCGCTTCGAGGTAGGCTCGTCGGACGACCCCTATGTGGTGACCGGCGAGGCGACGCTCGATACCGGGAAGGACCAGAAGTTCCTGCTGATCGCCGACGGCCAGCAGATCGACGTCAGCCGCATCGGTCCCAGCCGCAATGCCAAGACCGGCCGCGACCCGGCGATCTCCATGCGCCAGCGACTGGAGGCGATGCTCGCTATTGCTGCCGAGATTCCCATTCCGCAGGTGCCGGGCCGGGCCAGCCTGAAGCTGCCGGCGATCGTCGTCGGCGACACGACGGTGCGCGACGTGCGCATCGACGTCCAGCCCGATGGCGCCGGCTGGGTGATCGACAATGTCGTGGCGCTCTTGCCGGGGCGCACGCAACTCGAAGCGAAGGGGCGGCTGAACCTTAAGGGACAGCGCAGCTTCCGCGGCGACCTGCTGCTCGCCTCCAACCAGCCCTCCGGTCTTGCGAACTGGCTGGCGGGCTCGGTCGACCCGGCGATCCGCAAGCTGAAGACCGCCGGCTTTTCGGCCAAGGTGAACCTGACCGATACGCTGCAGCAGTTCGAAAACCTCGAATTGGCCGCAGGTGAGGCAAGCCTCAAGGGTCGGCTCGAACGGCAGTCCTTCGCCGAGCAGCAGCCGAACCTCTCGCTACAGCTCAAGGGCAACCGCATCGATTTCGAGGCGCTTCAGGCGCTGACTGGACTGGTGGCGGGCGATGCTTCTACGCAGACGCTGCTTCAGCATGCGATCGCCGCCGACCTCTCGGCCGACGAGTTCTCCGCCTTCGGTGAAGAAGCCAAGGACGTGCAGGCGGTGTTGACGCTGAAGAACGGCCAGCTCCAGGCCGAACGCTTGGCGATCGGCTCGCTCGCCGGCGCTCAGCTGGCTTTCTCCGGTCGGGCTAGCGGCGATCTGGAAAAGCCCGTCGTCTCGGCCAAGATGAAACTTGCCGCCAAGAACCTGACGCCATTCCTGGAAATGATCGGCCGGCACGCGGTCAACCATCCGGCGCTGCGACAGCTGATCAAGGCCGGGCCCTATTATAGCGACGCGGCTTTCGACGTGACGCTGACGGCCGGCAACAAGGAAGGCAATGCGCCGGCGACCTTCGGCATCTTCGGCACGGCGAACGGCACCAAGATTGCGGCCAGCTACCAGGCGCCGGATATGGTGCAGGCGCTGACCGGCAAGGCGATGCTGCTCGAAGCGACGCTTGAAAACCCTGAAACCCGCCTGCTTCTCGGGCAGACCGGTTTTGATCCCTTGCCCTTCGATGCGGACGCCAACGGCATCCTCTCGGTCAAGCTGCAAAGCACCGAAGGGTCGAAGGCCAACGGCACGGTGACCTTCACCACCGAGAAGTCGTCGCTGGCAGCCAAGGGCAATGTCGATCTTTCCCGCGACCACTTCCTCGAAGGCCAGGCAAAAGTCACGCTCCAGACCCAGGACGTCGAGCCCTATCTGCTGCTGCAGGGGGTCGCGCTGCCGCAGATGGGGAGCGGCCTGCCACTGACGATCTCGGCCGATGTCGCCGCAAGCCCGGAGGCGATCGCGCTGACGGCGGTCGAGGGCAAGGCAGACAACAACGCCTTTACCGGCACCTTGACCGTGGACCGCAAATCGCCGGGCGCCGCCGCCGGCCAGCTCACCGTCGATACGCTCGATCTTGCCTGGCTGGGCGAGGGCATCCTGGGCGCGGTCGAGGATGCGAACGGCGCGTTCTCGAAGAGCGCCCTGGCGCAGCCGGCCTGGACCGGCCTCAACGTCGCGCTCGACGTGCAGGCAGGAAAATTCTGGCCGGGCGTCTACGGCGCGATCACGAGCTTTGCCGGCAAGATGGAGTGGAAGGGCGACGAGCTTTCCCTGACCGATGCCACCGGCGACTGGCTGGGTGGCAAGCTTGCCGGGCGGGTGCAGGTCGGGAACGCCAACGGCTCCGGGTTCCTGCGCTCGCGCCTGGACGTCAAGGGCGGTGACCTGACCCAGGCGGGCTGGACCCATGCCGGCGCACCGGTGGCGACCGGGACATTCGATCTTTCCGTCGCGCTGGAAGCATCCGGCGCAACACCGGAGGCGATGGCCCATGCGGCAAGCGGTTCCGGCACCGCGACCTTCAACGGCATGACGCTGAACGGCATCAACAGTGCGGCTTTGCCGCAGTTGATTGCTGCCGCGGATGGCCAAAAGAGGCAGATTTCCGCGGACAGCATCCGCAGCGCGGCGGAAGCGGCCGTGTTCTCCGGCCAATCGGTGGTCGGCGTCGTCAAGGCTCCCTTCAGCGTCGCCGGCGGCGTGCTGAGGGTGCAGAACGTTACGGCTGGCGATGGCAGTGCCGCCTTCATGGGCGCAGCGGCGCTTGACCTTGCGGCCGGCCGGATCGATGGCGGCATCGACCTGACCTTCCGGCCCGGCGAGGAAGCGCTTGCCGGTACCGAACCACGCGTGCGGATCGGCTATGCCGGCCTGCTGGAGGCGCCGGGCGTCAGCCTCGACGTGGCCGATCTGGCCAATTTCCTGTCGCTGCGCGCCTTCGAACGCGAGCGCCGCCGGGTCGAGATCCTGCAGGCGAACGTGCTGGAGAAGCAGCGGCTGCGCCGCGAAGTGGCGCTTTACAAGGCGAAGGTGGAAGGACGCGAACTCGAACGGCGACGTGCCATTGCCGACGAGCGCCGGCGTGCTGCCGGGGCTGCGGAAGCGGCCCGCGTCAAGGCTGAAGTGGAAGCGCGCGCCGAGGCCGAGCGCAAGGCCGAAGCGGAGCGCAGGGCCGAAGCCGAACGGCAGGCCGAAGCTGCGCGCCGGGCACAACAGGGGCCATCGCGCGTGCGCGGTGCCGGCCAGGAACAGCAGCCGATCCCGCCGCAGAGCGGCTCCGACGATGTCCAGGGCGGCAGCACCGGGCGGGCACCCGGCCAGAAGCTGGACTTCGACGTGCTGCCCGACGTCACGGTGCAATAACCAGCGCTCGAATCTGAAACGATAGGCCCGCCTCCTGAGGTGGTTTTCCGTGCGTTGCGCCCGTGCAGGTCCGGCGGGCCTTGCAGGCCTATCGAGAGCCACAAGAGGCTCCAGATGAACTAAAGCGCGTCGCGATCTTTCAAATTCGCTCCTTGCGCTTTAAGTTCTTGATATTTCGCATGTCGTTGTCGCAAAACCGCTGCGCACTTTTGCGCGACAGGCTTTAGACCGCGACGTCGTGTTCCTCGCGCGCAGCTTCCCAGACTTCCCGCGCGGCATCCAGGTTCATCAGTGCAATCCCCAGGCCAACGATCAAATCCGGCCAAGCTGATTGCCACAGGTAAGCTGTCGCCAGACCCGCGCCGATGATCGCGACATTGGCGAAAGCATCGTTGCGGGCAGACAGGAACGCAGCCCGTGTGAGGCTGCCGCTCGTATGACGGTAAGCGACAAGAAGGTACGCGCAGAACAGGTTGGTCAGGAGAGCGCCAAAGCCAGCCAGGGACAGGGCAAAGGGCTCAGGCGGGATTGGATCCATGAACTTCGCCCACGCCGTCCATAAAAAAGCCAGCGCAGGGACAAGCAGAATGAATGCCATTGCCATGCCGACCCGAGCGCGGCTCCGCGCCGTCCATGCCAGCGCAAAGAAAATCAGAAGGTTCACGGACGCATCTTCGAGAAAGTCAACGCTGTCGGCCAGGAGGGACACCGAGCCGATGGCCAACGCAACGACGAATTCAACCGCAAAGTAGCCCAGGTTCAACAAGGCGACGAAGAACACGACGCGACGGAGATTGTTATCCACTGAAGGGTTCCTTCGCTGACGAGATAGACCATCGGCAATTTGACACACT
Source organism: Ensifer sp. 22460 (assembly GCF_052044935.1). NCBI lineage: Bacteria > Pseudomonadati > Pseudomonadota > Alphaproteobacteria > Hyphomicrobiales > Rhizobiaceae > Ensifer > Ensifer sp. 22460. Next base: position 107,663 of record NZ_JBQENZ010000003.1, on the reverse strand, counting down.
TGCTGGCATCAGATTGCTATCCATAGCGTTGCGTTTCGACATATCTATCGTTCATGGAAAATTCTGCACATACGTCCCCGGCTGCCCGCAATACGCCGGCTGCATTTTTTGGAGGCGCAACTATCGGCGCACTCGGTGGCTTGATCGGCCTTGGGGGCGCCGAGTTCCGATTGCCGCTGCTCATTGGGATGTTCAACTATGCCGCTCTGGAAGCCGTCATCCTCAACAAGGCGATGAGCCTGGTCGTCGTTGCGACGGCGCTTCCGTTTCGAACGGCAACTGTCCCGTTTGGCGCGATCACGGAAAATTGGGGCATTGTGGCCAACCTGCTCGCTGGCAGCCTAATGGGCGCATGGTACGGGGCGGGATGGGCCACACGTCTCAAATCCGAAACCCTCTACAAGGTCATCGCCGCTTTGCTCGTTGCGATCGCGGTCGTTCTGGTCATGGGGCATGACGCGACGACGACGGGGCAGCCAGCCTTGGCTGGATCCGCACAGCTCATCGCAGGTGTGGTGGCCGGCTTCGCCATTGGAATTGTCGCGTCGCTCCTTGGTGTGGCGGGTGGCGAGTTGCTTATTCCTACGCTGGTGCTCCTATTTGGTGCGGACATTAAACTTGCCGGAAGTCTCTCACTCGTCGTGAGCCTGCCGACGATGCTTGTCGGGTTTACCCGCTACAGTCGCGATCAAAGCTTCGCCGTTCTTGGAAAGAACAAGCGCTTTCTGCTGGTCATGGCGTCGGGCTCAGTTCTGGGTACATTCATTGGCGGATTGCTCTTAGGCGTCGTGCCCAATGCGGTCCTGCTGCCTGCGCTCGCCGTGATTTTGGTGATCTCTGCCGTGAAGGTCTGGCGACATACCTAGTCAGACTTGCCACGTTTCCGCAGATGCGCTCGCCGCCGGATAGTGGCAATGCTTCCGTTTTCCGCTGGGGATTACCTCCGCGCAGTACCGATTTCGACAAAGTTTAACAATTTCTGAAGTCATTTCTCCACGATTGATAACTAAATTAGCAATCTGTTTTGGAGCGCAGGGAGGGGCGCGGCCAGCTGGCCGCATCTAGCTCCAACTCATTGAATCGATGACGTCCTTTGCTTTGGGGCCACCTGGCTCCGAAGTCGTCGTGATCTGCCGAGGGGGCAACAAACAGATGCCAAGCGATCTGAAGAACAAGCTCGTCCGCTTCCTTAAGGACGAAAACGGCAACTTTGCCGTCATGACTGCTCTGGTGATGCTACCGTTGTTCACGGGTGCTTCCATCGCCATCAATCTCGCCCGCATCAATCTCGAATCCGCCAAGATGCAGGCCGCGCTCGATGCGGCCGCCTTTTCCGCGGTCAAGTCCTATGGCGAAGGGGAGGATGAAGCCAAAGCGAAAGATCTGGCGAACACCACCTTCTTCGCCAATTTCGGTCTGCCGGAGATCGTCGACGAAATCGGATCGGGGAGTTCGACGCCGGTGGCGACCCAGGCGATCAAGGTTGTTTTCGGCGCTCTTGGCGTCGAAAGCACGGCGACGACCACCTATGCGCTCAAATACGCTCCGCTGTTCTGGGGCCTTCAACCCTATACGATCACTCGCGAAAGTGTCGCCGCGCGCATGCCGGGTAGGGAAGCGTGCATTCTGGCACTGCACCCGACCGCATCCCGGGCGTTCGAAGTGAGCGGCAGTGCCACTGTCGATACGTCGGGCTGTACAATCACGTCGGATTCGAGCGATGCGCAGTCGATCTATCTCAGCGGTTCGGCCACGCTGAAGGCCGAATGTCTTTATGCAACGGGCAAGGTCTCGGCGACGCTTGCCCATCTCGAACTCGCCTGCGGCAAGGCAGTGGAAGATGTTCCGCCAATCCCGGACCCCTTCTGGTCCAAGAAAATGCCGACGACGGGAAGCTGGGTGAACCTATCCGGATGTGGACAGAACTTCGTGGCCGGCGGTGGCGGCAATGGCGACTGCAACGGCACGAGCAAGACACCGAACAACGCGCCTGCCGGCTATACCGTCGAACTGAAGCCCGGCACCTATGGCGGCTTGGAGATCAAGGGCAAGGTTCTTTTGCGGCCGGGCTCCTACATCATCGATGGAGGCACCTTGAAACTCGCCAGCCAGTCGGTGCTCACGGGTGAGGGCGTCACCTTCTTCCTGCTGAACGGTGCCCAGCTCGATATTCACGGCGGCGCGACCTTCAACGTCACGCCATTCCTGACGGGTGACTGGGCAGGCTTCTCGATCGTTGCCGCCAGGAACAATACGGCGACGGCGACGATCAACGGCAACAGCGCCTCGTCGCTTGCGGGCATCATCTACATGCCGGCCTCGCGTGAGATCCAGTACGCCGGCAATGGCTCCACTGGCGGCGAATGCGTGCGCATCGTCGCGCAGGAGATCACCATGATCGGCAACAGCAGCTTCAAGCTGGATTGCAAGGCGGCGCTTGCAAACAACACCATCAACAATCCGGGTGCAATTCGCCTGGTCAGATAGTCTGCGTGCGACGTCTGCTACGGCGGTCGGGAGACGCGCGGACAAACGTGACGGTTGGGTCACCACCTCTTAAACCCGGTTGCATGGCAACCGGGTTCTTTCCCATGCGAATGCTCAGAAGCGTATGGAAACGCCGAGGATCGGGCCCTGCTGCACCGTATCGAAGATGAAGCCGTCGTTGTCGTAATCGACGCCGACCGCACGATAGCCGGCGACAGCCGAGATGGTGTCGCTGAAGCGGTAGCCGAGGCCGAGCCCTACATCCCAATCGATATCGGCGCCGCCAGCACCGACGATCCCCCAGCCGGTCAGGTAGATTTCCGGCGTCATGTAGTAGGCTCCCCGCAAGCCCACCATGCCGTCGACCCAGGTTTCGCCGTCTTCACGGCTGACGCCGTCGAGCGGCCCGCCCTGGAAGGAGATGGTGGTATCGACCGACCAGACCTTGGCGCCGCCGACAACGTCAAGGTGCGATTGCTGATCCTCGAACACCGTATAGCCGACGGCGAAGAGGCCGGCGAAGGTTTCGGACTTCACGTCCACCGTGTCGGTGAAGATGCCACGCGCCTTACCGTCGCCGGAAAGCTTGGAATAGATCAAGTCGGAGAAGATGCTGAAGCGGTCCTTGCGGGCTTCAATTATGCCCATGGCCGCAAAATCCAGATTGTCCCAGATGTCGCCGAAGTCAGAGTCGATATGGACGGTGGGAAGACCGAATTGCGCCGTGTCGCCGGAAATGCCTGCGATCCAGAAATAGGGGGCGACGGTAAACTGCCAGCCGCTCTCGGTTTCTTCCACCGGCGCCGTCGGCGCCATCAGCGGCGTGATATCGGCCGCATTGGCCGAAAGGCAGGACACCAAGCTCAAGCAGGCCGTAAGGCCGATACGCGTAGAGATTCTCATGATACGCCTCCCGCAGTGGTGGCGACTCAGACTTGCCACCCTCGATACGCACATCTTTATATAAGTTGCTGCGAAAACAACCGAATTCGGCGGCGAACGGGAACGAATGCGGGCAAAACCGGTGCTGCTGTTGCAAGGGCCACACAGTGGCGAACTGCATGTCTCCTTGAATCGACCTCGATTTAAGGACAAAGACATGCAGCAAATCAAAGTGCTACAGCGCCGNCGGCGCTGTAGGTGATTTCTTGTTGTTGGCGCAATGGGTTGCGCGTCAGTTCGCGTCAGGCGACGGCAGCGCAAGTTTCGATTTCAGCCATTCCAGCACGTAGACCCGTAGCGCCGAGGAAAGGTTGCTATCGGGCGTGCGCTGGTCGTCGATTTCGGCGATGAGTTGCGCGAGCGGCATCGCCCTTGTCTCGGCGATCGCCTTCAGTTCCTGCCAGAACGCGTCTTCGAGCGAGAAGCTGGTGCGGTGGCCGTGCAGGGTCGCGGAGTGCTTACGGATCATTGTCCGGTCTCTGGATCAAAATGACTTTGGGGCGGATCGCCCCGTAAACGGGATCGATTGTAATAAGTTGGAGCGTGCTGCGGCGGAAAGTTGCCGCACGCGGGCTGCGGGATCGATTCAACTGCTTGGCAATTCGATTCGAAAAGCGGTCGCAAGTCCTTGCTCCGGAAGCCTTTTCTTCGGGAAGGGCGGCTCAGTCCTTGCTGTCGCCGCCTTCGTCCTTGGCCGGCCGCTCGATGCGGCCCTGGTCAAGGCGGGTCTCCGCCTTGTCGTTCAGCGCCTTTGTCAGGGATTTTTCAGCCTTGGTGCGGCCGAAGGAGATGCGGTTCTGTTCGGCCTGTTTTTCCTTTTCCGTGCGCTGCTGGCGCTTGCGGAACTGGCGCAGATTGACGACGTCGCCGGTCATGATCCGATGCTCCTTCAGCGCTGCGCGTCTTCAATGCGCAAAGGTCGCTGTAGCACTTCGCGTGGCTGCATGATCCCGGTCCCCCGATCGGCTGCGACCAGGGGGAGCTTGCAGCCGGTGGTGATCAGTTCTTTTTGCGGAAGGAATCGAGCGAAACGACGGAGCCGCCGCCGTTCTTCGGTTCGGTCGGCTTGTCTTCCTTGGCCGTGGCTTCGCCGTTTTCTTCCGGGACCGGATAGGCGGTGATTTCGGCCGATTCCACTTCTTCCTCCTCGCCGGCGGCGACATCGAACTCCAGCTCGAAATTGACCGAGGGGTCGTAGAAGCCGCGGATGGCGTTGAACGGGATTACCAGGCGTTCCGGCGTGTCGGAGAAGGAAAGCCCGATCTCGAAGCCGACGTCAGTGACCTTCAGTTCCCAGAACTGGTGCTGGACGACGATGGTCATCTGCTCGGGATACTTCGCCTTGAGGTGCTGCGAGATGCGCACGCCCGGCGCGCCGGTCAGGAAGGTGATGAAAAAGTGGTGTTCGCCGGGAAGATGGCCTGTCGTGGCGACTTCGGTCAGGACCTTGCGGATGACGCTGCGGAGCGCGTCCTGTGCCAGAATGTCGTAGCGGATGTGGTCCTGGCCCATGAGTGTCCCGTCTTTCCTCGAACTCAATCTTACTGCTTGCTGCCGGCTAGCCGCCGTCACGCTTCATTGCCCATCCACAAGGGACGAGTCAATTATTTGAGCATCTATAGACCATTTCGAGGCGGGGGAGAAGGTGAAGGCTTCTGTTGCCAGGTGCCTTCGGACCCCGCCTTACGGTGCTACCCGGAAGGACTTGATTTGAAGTGTCGCACCGCGATTAAGCAGCGAGACGTGCTTCAGCATAGTTGTCGTTTGCAACTATAAGTTTAGCCCGATAACGGTGGTACAATGCCGAGCAAAAAGTCGATCTTTACGCCCTTGTCGATCCTATTTCGCCCCCATCAAAAGCCGACCCTCAGGAGATCGGTTTTTGGTGGAGGCGCCGGGTACCGCCCCCGGGTCCAATGGGTTTATTTCATCGCCCGTTTATTGCCATAGCCGCCCGAAGACGGCACCGTTCATATAGGTCTTTCCTGTCTCCAAGAAAAGGGGGATGTGTCGGATATATGACTTTGTCCCGGACTGTGCCGGCCCCGAACCGCCTTGACTTGACCGGCATCCATGAAAAACTCCCGCTGCTGCATGCGGCAGGCATTGTCCGGCCGCAGTTTCGAGAAGCAAAGCAACCTGGAGGCCTCATGACGGACTACCTCGCAGATGTGCAGAAATACGACAGCGGCGCCGACGAGGCGATCGTGAACAAGATCGTGCGTCACCTTGGGATTGCGCTTCGCAACAAGGATTCTTCGCTCGTGTCGGCGACCGATCCGAAGGAGCTCGAGCGGGTCAAGGAGAAATGGTGCGAGAAGAAGCTCGGCATCAGCGGCGGCGATGCGGATACGGCGATCGCCGCCACGGTCAAGGAGATGTCTGCCGATCGCTCCAAGTCGCGCGTTACCTTCTATTACCTGGTGGCGAAGAACCTCGGGAAGCTGCAAGCGCTGTAGATCACGATGGTTTTGGGTCGATTGACCCAAAACCATAAACGTGATCGCCTCTCATAGTTAGAGCGGGATGAGGAAAAGCGCGTGCACTTTTCCTCATCCCGCTCTAGGGCAGCCGAATTATCCGGGATAATCGTCCCTTGGTCATTGGTTCGCCGCCGGCTTCGTCCTAAATTTAGGGCAATACGAATCGGTGGCGCCAGACCATGCAGCAATATCTCGACCTTCTCGACCATGTGATGACCAACGGAACCGATCGGGGCGACCGGACGGGTACGGGCACGCGCTCGGTCTTCGGTCACCAGATGCGCTTCGACCTCGCCGAAGGTTTCCCGGTTCTGACGACCAAGAAGCTGCACCTGCGCTCGATCATCCATGAACTGCTCTGGTTCCTGAAGGGCGATACCAACATTGCCTACCTCAAGGAAAACGGCGTCACCATCTGGGACGAATGGGCCGACGAAAACGGCGATCTCGGCCCGGTCTACGGCTATCAGTGGCGCTCCTGGCCGGCGCCGGATGGGCGTCACATCGACCAGATCGAAGGCCTCGTCGAAAGCCTCAAGACCAACCCGAATTCGCGCCGCCACATCGTTTCGGCCTGGAACCCGGCGCTGGTGGACGAAATGGCGCTACCGCCCTGCCACTGCCTGTTCCAGTTCTACGTGGCGGACGGCAAGCTCTCCTGCCAGCTCTATCAGCGCTCCGCCGACATCTTCCTCGGCGTGCCGTTCAACATCGCGTCCTACGCGCTTTTGACGATGATGGTGGCGCAGGTGACCGGCCTGAAGCTCGGCGATTTCGTGCACACGCTCGGCGATGCGCATATCTACCACAACCATTTCGAACAGGCCCGGCTGCAGCTGACCCGCACGCCGAAGGCGTTGCCGCGGATGGAAATCAATCCTGACGTGAAGGACCTGTTTTCTTTCTGCTTCGAAGACTTTACGCTCGTCGGCTACGAAGCTGATTCAACGATCAAGGCGCCGATCGCGGTCTAAGGCACCTGGGCGGGGCGGACCCGCCTGCGCGCCAGCGGCGACCCGGCGTGTGCGGGTGGGCCTCGCTGCCATGCATGACAATACGGGCGTGGCCATGGAGCCGATTGGCGAGGGCTGCAGCGGAGAGTGGCCGGGGAGGGCTGGCCCTCAAGGGAGGTATGATGCTCACACTGATCCATGCGCCCCTGTCGCGGTCGTCGCGCATCGTCTGGCTGCTTGAGGAACTGGGTGCCGAATACGAGATCCGCTACGTCTCGATCCGCCGCTGGGATGGCTCCGGCGCGCCGGACGATAACAATCCGCATCCGCACAAGCAGGTGCCGGCGCTCATTCACAACGGCGCAGTGATCTGGGAATCGGCGGCGGTCGTGCAATATCTGACCGACCTCCATCCCGATTGCAGCCTCGGTCGGCCGCCCGGTCACAAGGAGCGCGGCGCCTATCTCTCCTGGCTCGCCTATTATGCCGGGGTGATCGAGCCGACGGCGCTCGCCCATATCTCCGGTGCGACCATCAACAATCCGGCGCAGGCGCGGCTCTACAACGAAATGTGCGCTCATGTGATCGACGTGCTCACCCGCCGGACCTATCTGCTCGGCGAAACGATGAGTGCGGCCGACCTGCTGCTCGCAAGCGCGCTGCAATGGATGCGCAAGATCCTGCCGGAAAGCACGGTGGTCGACCGCTACATCCGCGTGGTGACGGACCGGGCGGCCTACGACCGGGCAAGGGAAATCGACAGCAAACCGAACGGGTTCCATGACTGAAACGAAGAGCATCCATCCGAAGATATCGATCGTCGTCGCCGTTGCCGCCAACGGCGTCATCGGGCGAGACGGCGATCTGCCCTGGCGGCTTTCGACCGACCTCAAGCGCTTCAAGGCGCTGACGATCGGCAAGCCGGTGATCATGGGGCGCAAGACCTGGGCTTCGCTGAACCGTCCGCTGCCTGGCCGTGCCAATATCGTCATCACCCGCAACACGGATTTTGTCGCCGAAGGCGCTGATGTCGTGCCATCGCTCGATGCCGCGATCGCGGTCGCGAACCGCGAGGCTCAGGCGGCGGGCGTCGATGAGATCTGCGTGATCGGCGGCGGCGAGATCTATCGCCAGTCGATCGGCATGGCGGATATCCTGCATGTGACCGAGGTCCAGGCCGACGTCGACGGTGACACGCGCTTCCCTGATATCGACGCGCAAGTGTTCGAGAAGGTGTTCGAAGAGGACCTGCCGCAGGGCGAAAAGGACAGTCACGCCATGCATTTCGTTACCTGGAAGCGGCGTGCGACAGCCTGACGCGCCGGATCGTCAACTATTTTGCTGACCGCAAGGGCTTCATGACTGAGACGAAGAACCTCGATCCGAAGATATCGATCGTCGTCGCTGTTGCCGCCAACGGCGTCATCGGCCGCGAGGGGGATTTGCCCTGGCGGCTTTCCACCGACCTCAAGCGCGTTAAGGCCCTGACGATCGGCAAGCCGGTGATCATGGGGCGCAAGACTTGGGCTTCGCTGAACCGTCCGCTGCCTGGCCGTGCCAATATCGTCATCACCCGCAACGCGGATTTTGTCGCCGAAGGCGCTGATGTCGTGCCATCGCTCGATGCCGCGATCGCGGTCGCGAACCGCGAGGCTCAGGCGGCGGGCGTCGATGAGATTTGCGTCATCGGCGGCGGCGAGATCTATCGCCAGTCGATCGCGCTTGCCAATATCCTGCATGTGACCGAGGTACAGGCCGAGGTCGACGGTGACACGCGCTTTCCTGATATCGACGCGCAAGTCTTCGAGAAGGTGTTCGAAGAGGACCTGCCGCAGGGCAAAAGGACAGTCATGCCATGCATTTCGTTACCTGGAAGCGGCGTGCGACAGCCTGACGCGCCGGATCGTCAACTATTTTGAACCATTTACGGTGAACTCGGGCCTATCGCGTTGAAAGCGGTGCGGGTGATACCTATAACGGTTTCACATCGTAAACGACCGCGCGGTGGCGCGGCCGTTTGGCGTGGGAAGTTTCAATAGAGAGGTTTTGATGCCCTGGAGCAATCAGAATGGCGGCGGCGGCCCATGGGGCGGCGGCGGCGGCGGCAATCAGGGCCCATGGGGCCAGGGGCCCAATCGGCCGCGTGGCGGCAAGGGTGGCCCGCCGGATCTGGAAGAGATCATTCGCCGTGGTCAGGACCAGCTTAAGAATGTCGTTCCCGGCGGTTTCAACGGCGGTGTCTTCGCCATCGTCGGCCTGCTGATCGTCGGCTTCATCCTGATCAATTCGATCTACACGGTGCAGCCAGACGAGCGCGGCGTCGAAATGCGCTTCGGCAAGCCGAAGGAAGAAATTTCGATGCCGGGCCTGCACTATCACTTCTGGCCGCTCGAAACCGTCGAGATCGTCAAGGTGACGGAGCAGCAGCAAAACATTGGCGGGCGCACTGGTGGTCAGTCCAATTCGGGCCTGATGCTCTCCGGCGACCAGAACATCGTCAACGTGCAGTTCTCGGTGCTCTACTCAGTCACCGACCCGAAGGCCTATCTGTTCAACGTCGAGAACCCGGCCGACACGCTGCAGCGGGTCGCAGAAAGCGCCATGCGCGAAGTCGTCGGCCGCCGTCCGGCCCAGGACATCTTCCGCGACAACCGTCAGGCAATCGCCGCCGACGTGAAGAGCACGATCCAGGCGACGATGGACACCTATGGTGCCGGCGTCTCCGTCAACACCGTCGCGATCGAGGATGCGGCGCCGCCGCGCGAAGTGGCCGACGCCTTCGACGAAGTGCAGCGTGCCGAACAGGACGAAGACCGCTTCGTCGAAGAAGCCAACCAGTACGCCAACCAGGTGCTCGGCAAGGCCCGCGGTCAGGGCGCGCAGATCCGTGAAGAGGCGGCCGCCTACAAGGACCGCGTCGTCAAGGAATCACAGGGTGAGGCGCAACGCTTCATCTCCGTCTATGACGAATATTCCAAGGCGCCCGAAGTCACCCGCAAACGTCTCTATCTCGAAACGATGCAGGGCGTTCTCGGCAAGTCGAAGAAGGTCATCATCGACGAGAAGAACGGGCAGGGCGTTCTGCCCTATCTGCCGCTGAATGAAATTGGCCGGCCTGCCCAGTCGGGTGCAGCAGCAGCAGCGGGAGCAGCACAGTGATCAACAATCGTACCTCAGTCATCCTGATCCTGCTCGCCGTCGTCTTCGTCGGTCTCTATTCGTCGATCTTCGTGGTCAACGAACGCCAGCAGGCGATCGTCGTGCGCTTCGGTCAGATCCAGGACGTCAAGGCCGAGCCGGGCCTCTACTTCAAGCTGCCCTTCGCCTTCATGGATGCCGACCGCGTGCAATATGTCGAAGACCAGGCGCTGCGCTTCGACCTCGACAACATCCGCGTCCAGGTCTCGGGCGGCAAGTTCTATGAAGTCGATGCCTTCGTCGTCTACAAGATCGCCGATCCCCGCCGCTTCCGCGAAACCGTTTCGGGCGACCGCGATTCGGCCGAGGCACGCCTGCGCACCCGTCTCGACGCATCGCTGCGCCGCGTCTACGGTCTGCGTGGCTTCGAAGCGGCACTGTCGGACGAGCGTGCATCGATGATGCGCGAAGTTCGCGCCGACCTCAAAACCGATGCCGAATCGCTCGGCCTCAACATCGAGGACGTTCGCATCCGTCGCACCGACCTGACGCAGGAAGTCTCGCAGCAGACCTTCGACCGCATGAAGGCCGAGCGCCTGGCCGAAGCCGAACTGATCCGCGCCCGCGGTAACGAAGCCGGCCAGCGTCGTCGCGCCATCGCCGACCGTCAGGTCGTCGAGATCGTCGCCGAGGCGCAGCGCGATTCGGAAATTCTGCGCGGTGAGGGCGAAGCCGAACGGACGAGGACCTTTGCCGACGCCTTTGCGCGCGATCCGAAGTTCTTCGAATTCTACCGCTCGATGGCGGCCTATACCCAGTCGATCGGTAGCCCGGACACGACGCTTGTGCTTTCGCCGCATTCGGAATTCTTCCGTTACTTCAACGACTCCGAAGGCACTGCACCGGCTGCCGCGGCGCCGCCAGCAACCACCGGGAACTAAGCGGGCGATGTCAGATTTCCTGACGGGAATCGCTTTCTTCCTGATCATCGAGGGGCTGGTGTACGCACTGGCCCCTTTGGTTTTGGTGGAAATGGCGAAGCGTTTGCCGTATGTCCCCGAACATCAGCTTCGACTGGCGGGGCTCTTTTCCGTGGCTGCCGGGGTCGGACTTGTATGGTTGCTTCGAGGATAATGCGAAATGCCACATAAACTGCTGATCCGGCTGGTCGATGCCGAATACGCGATCACCCGCCTCACTATCGGCTCCAGCATACCGGAATGGTTGCCGGGGCCGGGCTTCTGGACGGTGTCGAGCTCCCGCGAGGAGATGACGCTGGTCTGCCGAGCCGCCCGCGTGCCTTCCAGCGTCCAGAGCTCGCTCGGCTGGCGCTGCTTCCGCGTCGAACAGCACTTTGCCTTTGACGTTCCCGGCGTGCTCTCGTCCGTGCTCAGGCCGCTTTCGGCCGCCGGCGTCGGCGTCTTCGCCAATTCGACCTTCAGCACCGACTATGTCTTCGTCGCCGGTTCCGATCTCGACAAGGCGGTGCAGGCCCTGAAAGACCACGGGCACGACCTGACGACCTGACACGTCGCGCCTCCTTCCAAGAAGACGCAGCCGGTACCTTCCAGCCTTTCGCAGTCCTCTGCGCGGGGATCAGGAAATCGTGTGTGGACGCTTCCGAATTCCGCCTTATCTTCAGGTGAAAATCGAAAGTCGCGCGGTTTGCGGATTGCGTCGACGGTTCCTACCGCATAGGCGCTCTTGCCGGTTCCGGTCGACGCAAAATTGTGCGAAGAATCAAAGTGCTATGGCGCTCGGCGCCGTAAGCAGGAGAGGTGGCGGCCAAGAGAAGCGGTCGACCATCGAACAGCCAGAGGAGCTTAAGCGACTTGTCCACGCGAACGAAATTCCGAGCTCACTCGCTTGGCGCCACCCTGGGCGTTCTGGCGCTCGCAAGCGCGCTTGCCTTCAGCAGTACTGCGCTCGCCCAGAACACGGCCATTCGCCCGCCGACCAACGGTCCCGCTTCCGTTGCCGATCTCGCCGCCGGGCTGTTGGACGCGGTCGTCAACATCGCGACCTCCCAGAAGGTCAAGAACGATGACGATGCGCCGGCACCGCAGGTGCCGGAGGGCTCGCCCTACCAGCCCTATTTCGACGAGTTCTTCAAAGGGCAGGGTGGCCAGGGCGGCAACCGTCAGCGCACGGTCGATTCGCTCGGCTCCGGCTTCGTCATCGATCCCACCGGCTTCATCGTCACCAACAACCACGTGATCGAAGGTGCCGACGACATCGAGATCAACTTCGCCAATGGCAGCAAGCTGAAGGCCAAGCTCGTCGGCAAGGACACCAAGACCGATCTCGCGGTCTTGAAGGTGGAGCCGAAGACGCCGCTGAAGGCGGTGCCTTTCGGCGATTCCCGCAAGATGCGCATCGGTGACTGGGTGATGGCGATCGGCAATCCGTTCGGCCTCGGCGGCTCGGTTTCCGTCGGCATCATCTCGGCGCGCGGCCGCAACATCAATGCCGGTCCCTACGACAACTTCATCCAGACGGACGCGGCGATCAACCGCGGCAACTCCGGCGGGCCGCTCTTCAACATGGCCGGCGAAGTGATCGGCATCAACACCGCGATCATCTCGCCGTCGGGTGGCTCGATCGGCATCGGCTTCTCGGTACCGACGGAGCTTGCCGCCAACGTCGTGCTGCAGCTCAAGGATTTCGGCGAGACCCGGCGCGGCTGGCTCGGCGTCCGTATCCAGCCGGTGACCGACGATATCGCCGAGAGCCTGAAGATGGCGACGCCGCATGGCGCGCTCGTCTCCGGCATCATCGAGGGCGGGCCGATTGCCCATGGCGAGATCAAGGCCGGCGACGTCATCGTCAAGTTCGACGGCCGTGACGTCACGGAGATGCGCGATCTGCCGCGTGCCGTTGCCGAAAGCCCTGTCGGCAAGGCGGTCGACGTGGTGGTCGTCCGTGACGGCAAGGAGCAGACGGTCAAGGTGACGCTCGGTCGCCTCGAAGATGGCGATGATGTCGCTGCCGCGCCGGCGGCGACAACCAACGACGAGACGCAAAAGCCGGACAAGCCCGAAGCAGCCCCGCTGCCCGCGACCGATGTCGTGCTCGGCATGAAGCTTGCGACGCTGAACGAGGAGACGCGGAAGAAATACGGCATTGCCGAAGACGTGGACGGCGTTGTCATCACCGAGGTCTCGCCGAATTCGGCGGCGGCGGAACGCCGTGTCGAGCCAGGCGACGTGATCGTCGAGGTCGGCCAGGAGGCGATGGATACGCCCGGCGACGTTGCCGATCGCGTCGAGGAGCTGAAGTCGAACGGCCGCCGCAACGCGCTCCTGATGCTCTCCAGCAAGACCGGCGAACTGCGCTTCGTCACGGTGCGGGTGGAGTAGGCGAGCCCGCCACGATGGCCAGCCGCCGCCGCGTGTTTTGCTGCGGTCATGCCGCCGATTGTCGAGTCTTTTCAGTGCGATCGGCGGACAGGCTTGAAGATAGAATCCACCTGTTCAGTTTTTGATTCAGATCTCTTCAGTGGTTTGCGGCCGCCCCTCATCCTGCGTCCGCGACCAGAAAAGGGCGTGCGGTTGTCCGCGTTTCTTTCGGAGTTGGATGCGATTGTGGCGACGAGCGGCTGGCGCGGGTAGGGCAGGTATTGATTTCCCCGCAAGGTTGTCTTTACACCTAGCGAACTGGGGTCGAACAGATCCCATTTCGCCGGGGGAATCTGATGACGGACAGCGTTGAGAATGTCGTATCGCGCGCAGGCTTCTGGCGACGAGCCATAGCATTCCTCATAGACTTTATGCTTGTCGCCCTGCCGATGCAGGCTGTGGTCGTCGTTCTGTTCATGCTAACCGGCGGAGCCGTGCAGGCCAGTTTTGGTTTCCATAGTACGGTTTGCGAAGATATCGGTGATCTTCCGATAGCGCCTACGCCACCGCCACCAGCCGATTACAATAGCGTCGTTGAATGCCGGGTTACGTTGGCTGGGTTCGACCTGAAAAGAACTTTGACGGTCAGCAAGATTACCGTTGAAGCTGGGACCACGACCCGGATTTCGCAAACCTATTATCTGGGAGCAGACGGGAAACAACGCGACGTCTGGCCCGTCGATTTCTTCGGCATTATCGTATTCCTGGCGTATCTCGTGGTGCTGGAAAGCCGCCGCGGCGCGACGCTCGGTAAGCAGTTGCTTTCGATCAGAACGGCGAGCCATCGGGATGCCTTCGCCGTTGGCGTACCTGTACGTTCGGCTTTGCTGCGTTACGCCGTGATGTTTGCTGCGGTCGTTCCCGGCATGCTGGTGACGTTGGGATTTGAACTCGCTGTGGCACGTGGGGCCTGGGACCCGTTTGTTCTGCTCACCCACCCTTTCTTCGTCGGCGCCAACATTCTCGCAGGGCTCATATTCGTCGGATGGTTTGCTTGGATTACCGTGAGTGTCATCCGAAAGCGGGACCCCGTTTACGATCGTGCTGCCGGAACCTCGGTCTGGGTGCGGAGTTGAAGCGCCGCAGACTAACAGTCGCCACTCTCTACCGCTCGAGGGTGCATGCAGGACTTCCTGCGGGCCGGCTGGAAGGTCATCAGCCGCAGGGCTTCGAACAGGATGTCGATGATCGCGAGCATGGCCGCACCTCCTTTCTGACCTTTATTTCACCGCACTTGCCCCTGTCCCTCAAACGAGTTTACTGTCGGCTTCGGATAACTTGAGGTTATGCATGAAGCGCGGACGATTGCCCCTGACGGCGCTGCGGAGTTTCGAGGCGGCGGGACGACTGGAGAGCTTCACGCTGGCCGCCGCCGAGCTTTTCGTCTCGCAGGCGGCGATCAGCCGTCAGGTGCGCGAGCTCGAGGACCTGATCGGCCGGCCGCTGTTCGAGCGGCATCATCGCAGCGTCCGGCTGACCGCCGATGGCCGCGTGCTGCTTGGCGTGCTGACGTCGGCATTCGACATGGTCGGAGAGAGCCTCGATATGCTTTCGGGGCGGCGGCTCTCGCAGACGCTGAAGGTCAGCGCCGAGCCTTCCTTTGCCGGGTGCTGGCTGGTGCCGCATCTGCAGGAGTTTCAGGAGGCGCACCCGGAGATCGACCTGGTGATCGATGCCGATCCGCGGCTTTCCGAGTTTCGCAGCGGCGAGGCCGACATTGCCATCCGCCACAGCCTTGCGACCGATCGCTGGCCGCGGGTCGAGTCGCGGCTGCTGGCGCGCGTGCAGATGATCCCGGTGATCGCACCGGCGCTGGCCGCCTCGGGGCGGCCGCTCGATCGCCCCGACGACCTGCTGCAGCACGCGCTTCTGCATGAGGACAACCGGCAGCTCTGGGAACAATGGTTCGCGACCGCCGGTGCCGCGCCGGTGAAGCTCGAGCGCGGCGCCATCTTTGCCGATGGTTCGATGGTGTTGCAGGCGACGCTCCGTGGCAGCGGCGCGGGTCTGATCGACCGCGACCATGCGCGCGATGATGTGATCGCCGGGCGGTTGATCCAGTCTTTCGAGGTATCTGTGCCCTATGGCGCGTTCTTTCTCGTGGCGCGGCGCTTCGATGCGCTGTCGGATGCGGCAAAGGCTTTTGTCGCCTGGATCGAGCGGAGTTATCCGGGCGCCGGGCGGGAGACGTGAGACGCGCCAAGAGTGTTGTGATCGGCCACTCTCTGTCCGGCAGGATAGTGAGGGGCAATCCTGTCGAAAGAAGGCCTGGTTACTTCGCGCGCCGCTTCCGCCACTCGGCGGCGCTGATGGCGTAGAGCACGTGGGGGACGAGCGCCGGCTGATCGGCGGGGACGCGGGGGTGGTCGAAGTCGCGGGTGGCGTCGCGGTGCATGCCGAGCCGTTGCATGACCGCCGTCGAGCGGCTGTTGGCGGCGATCGCGAAGGAGACCACCTCGTCGAGCCCCTTTTCCTCGAAGGCGTAGCGCAGGAGTTCGGAGGCGGCTTCCGTGACAAAGCCCTTGCCCCAATAGGACGGCGCCAGTCGCCAGCCGATCTCGACCGTTCCCTTGGGCAGGTGCGGATCCAGGTCGGTCAAGGCGAGGCCGCAGAAGCCGATCGGCCGGTCGTCGGCCTTCAGCGCTATCGCGAAGAAACCCAGACCGGTCTCGGCGATGCCGCGGCCGACACGATCGAAGAGCGTGTCGGCTTCCGCGCGGTTGCGGCGGAAGGGGAAGAATTCCATGACCTTGGGGTCGCTGTTGATCGCGAAGAAGAGATCGCGGTCGCTTTCCTTCCAGGCTCGAATGCGCAGCCGCTCGGTCTCGGAGATGATCATCCGACGAAATCCGTCTTGCGATAGCCCTGGAGATAGAGAAGGGCGGTCAGGTCGCCGTGGTCGATGCGCACCTTGGCCTGTTCGGCGACCACAGGCTTGGCATGCAGCGCGACGCCGGTGCCGGCAAGCTGGATCATGCCGAGGTCGTTGGCGCCGTCACCGACGGCAAGGGCTTCGTCCGTCGAGATGCCGAGGCGGCCGGCAATGTCGATGAGGGCATCGACCTTGGCCTGCTTGCCGAGGATGGGGGAGGCGACCTCGCCGGTCAGCACGCCATCTTCGGCGATCAGCGTGTTGGCGCGGTTCTCGTCGAAGCCGAGCATCTCGGCGATCGGTCCGGTGAAGACGGTGAAGCCGCCGGAGACGAGCGCGGTGTAATGCCCCTTGCTCTTCATCGTCGCGATCAGGGTGCGTCCACCCGGCGTCAGAGTGATGCGTTTGGCGATCACCTCGTCGACGACGCTGAGTGGCAGGCCCTTCAAAAGCGCGACGCGCTCGATCAGCGCCGGCTCGAAGGCGATCTCGTCGTTCATGGCGCGGGCGGTGATGGCCGCCACCTTGTCCTTGAGGCCGACTTCGGCGGCCAGTTCGTCGATACATTCCTGGCCGATCATTGTCGAATCCATGTCGGCGATCAAAAGCCGCTTGCGGCGGCTCTCGGCGTCCTGCACGGCGACATCGATCGGCGCGCCGCCGATTGCATCGCGCAGCAGGGTTTCGGCCGCATCCGGGTCAGTGCCGTCGGCGAGCGCGATATCGCAGGCGACGCCATCGGCCAGCCAATAGAGGCCGGACGCCTTGACGGCATCGGCGGCGGTTTCCGCGAGTGCTGGCGTCAGAACAGGATTTGACGGATTGGCGATAAGCGTGGCAACGAGAGCCATGGACAATAACCTTGAAACCGAGAGCGACGCGATCCTGATAACCGGGCCGACCGCCAGCGGCAAGTCTGCGCTTGCGGTCGAACTGGCGCGCCGGCACGGCGGCGTGGTCGTCAATGCCGACAGCATGCAGGTCTATGACACGCTGCGATTGCTGACGGCGCGGCCCGACGAAGCGGATATGGGCGGCGTGGAGCACTGTCTCTATGGCCATGTGCCGGCCGCCGCAGCCTATTCCACCGGCGCCTGGGTGCGTGAGGCGCAGGCGCTGGTCGCGCGGCTCAAGCAGGAGGTGCGGATGCCGGTCTTCGTCGGCGGCACCGGGCTCTATTTCAAGGCGCTGACCGGCGGTCTCTCGGACATGCCCGAAATCCCGGCCGCGATCCGCGAGCGGCTGCGCGAACGGCTGAAGGCGGAAGGGCCCGAAGCCCTGCATCGCGTGCTCGAGGCCAAGGACCAGGAGACGGCGGCGACCTTGAACGTCGGCGACGGCCAGCGGATCGTCCGGGCGCTCGAAGTGGTGGAGGCGACCGGCAAGCCGATCCGCTTCTTCCAAAAGCAGAACGGCCCGATGATCGTCGATCCGGACCGGGCGGAGAAATACGTAGTGCTGCCGGAGCGCAAGCTCCTGCACGACCGCATCAATCGCCGTTTCGAGTTGATGCTTTCGGGCGGCGCGATCGACGAAGTGCGGACGCTGCTTTCGCTCGACCTGCCGCCGGAAATGCCCCTCATGAAGGCGATCGGCGTCAGCCAGATCGCCGCACTTCTGAGGGGCGAACTCGACGAGGCCGAGGTGATCGAGATGGGT
Organism: Ensifer sp. 22460; assembly: GCF_052044935.1. NCBI lineage: Bacteria > Pseudomonadati > Pseudomonadota > Alphaproteobacteria > Hyphomicrobiales > Rhizobiaceae > Ensifer > Ensifer sp. 22460. Next base: position 89,731 of record NZ_JBQENZ010000003.1, on the reverse strand, counting down.
GCTGCGGCAACGCGGCAATATGCCAAGCGCCAGATGACCTGGTTCCGCAACCAGCTCGACGAGAGCTGGCGGCGCATCGAGAGCGCCGAGGCCGTGTTGTCGAGCGGAGGGGCCAACTCCCGACCATGAAAAACGAGCAGAAATCACTTCCCGACAGCGCGGAAATCCGCCTTTCTCCCATGAAGCCCCGTACTTTTCGACCTCCTTTCCCGTTGGTGCGGGGAGAATGATGCTCCCACGCCGGGCGCGGAGTGCTTCGAAAGCGCCGCTGAATGCGCTGTGCTGCACGGGCTGCTTGCGGATCTGGAAAAGCAACTGGTCGCACCTTTTCGGGCAGACTACGCCGACGTCGTCAAAGAGGCCCGTCTCCGGCTTGAGGCATGGTGGGACTATGCCGATTTGAGGGGCTGACACGTCAGTCTCGCTCGGCAGAATTGCGCTCAGGCCGCCAAATTCAGTTGCCAGGAAACGCCGAAGCGGTCGCTGATCCAGGTGAAGCGCTGGCTGAAACCGTAGTTGTCGAGTGGCATCAGCACCGCGCCGTCCTCGGCCAGCATGGTCGCGAGCGTGATGATCTCGTCCTCGCTCTGGCATTCGACGAAGAAGGAGAAGGAGGGGGTAAAATCGAAGGCGTGTTTGACCGGGCTGTCGATGCACTTGACCCTCTGTGCGCCGAGCCGGAAGAGCGCAACCTTGATGCTGCCTTCAGGACCCTGCTCGCCCGGGCCATAGTGCTCGATCTCCAGCACCTCGGCATTCGGGAAGAGCGAGATGTAGAAGGCCATGGCTGCCTCCGCGACGCCATCCTGGAACATCAAGAAAGGGGTTACGCTTGCGACCATGGCGGCCTCCTGACGTCGTTTTCGTTGAGTGCTTGAAGATCCGCTGTCTGTTCGCGCTACAGGATTGCGCAGACCAACGACGGGGCGCTGCAAAGGTTCCGTGGCATTCCAGAAGCCTTGCGACCGCACCTTTGGATGAGCGCCCGGATCACGAGACAATCATGATCCGTATTCTATCGGAGGCCCAATTTCCCTGGCAAGGCCAGGGGTCGCGCAAGGAGCGACGGGAATTTGCGCTAGGTCTTGCGGATGATGCTGCCGAGCGGCCGCTTCAGCAGGCTTTCCCGGAGCGACCCTTCGCGCGGTCGATCGCCCGCGGTGGGCGGCGAATCGTGTGCTGTGGGCGGCGGCGCCGCGAAGCGAGGCGCGGGCTGCTCGGCCGCGGGCTTTTCGTTCAGAAGCTGTTGGCGGATCTGGTTGAAGCGCTCCAGCTCGGGATTGGGGGAAATGGTGCTGCGTGGAAGCATGTCCGGGCGGTAGGGCTCGGCAGAGAGGGCCTCGTCGGCGAAGCCATGCTCCGCCTCGCTTGCGGATGTGGCGCCGAGTTCGCTGTCCCAGCGCTGCTCTTCGCTGCCGGTCGTTGCCGCAATGTAGCTCTGCTGGAAGCCGGAAATATCCGGCCCGTTGATCGCCCGCATGCGGCTGACGATCGAGCGCAGGTCGACGGTCGGCGGTGCGTCTTCGTCGATCCGGTCGACGATGCCGTGGGCGCGCGGCAGGCGCTCTTCGGCTATCCGGTTGAAACGCATGCGCATCGGCACCGCGACGGCCTCGCCGAAGGCGATCGCTTCGCCGTTGCCGATCGAGGAGATGAAGCTGGTGGTCGAGGTCGAGGAGTTCGGGATGGCCGAACGGATGATCTCCTGGTCGCGGTCGTTGGCAAGCCGCATGGCAAAGACCGTCGAGCACTGGGAAAGGATCGTCGGGTCGAGCTCGCCGGGGCGCTGGGTGATGACGCCGAGCGAGACGCCGTATTTGCGGCCCTCCTTGGCGATGCGGGCAATCGCCTGGCGGGTCGGCAGGAAGCCGAGCGAGGGATCGGCCGGCACGTAGCGGTGCGCCTCTTCGCAGACGACAAGCATGTGAATGCCGCCATTGCTCCACAGGCCGATTTCGAAAGCCATGCGGCAGAGCACCGAAGCGACGGAATTGACGACTTCCGAGGGAATGCCGGCAAGTTCGAAGGTGGCGATCGGCTTTCCATCGCCGGGAATGCGGAAGATCTTGGCGATCGTGTCCTGGATCGTGTCGGTGATGGTGTTCGAGGAGAACATGAAATGGTAGCGCGGATCGTTGATCGCCGAGACGATCTTGACCTTCAGCGAGCGCAGATGCGGCTTGTCGTTGCGCCCCTCAAGCCGGCCGATGCGTTCGTCGATCAGCGCCAAGAGGTCTGCTATACGGTAGGGCACCGGCGTATCCGCGGTGATCGAGCTTTTCTCCGTCTGGCGCCGCATGAGGCCGGATTCGCCACCCCGGAAAGCCTTCTTCGCTTCGGGAATGATGTCGCGCAGCATGTCGAGCTCGTCCGGCGGCGCCGGGCGGCCGCGGAAGATCACCTCGGCGAATTCCTCGAGGCGGAAGAACCAGAAGGGCAGGTCGAGTGTGTCGGTGGCGATGACGACCGCAAGCTCCGGGAAGGCGGCGGCGAACTCGTTGTGCGGGTCGAGGATCAGCACGCGCAGCTTCGGATCCGAGGCGATCGCCTTGTTGAGCAGCAGCGTGACTGCGGTCGATTTGCCGACACCGGTCGTGCCGACGATGGCGAAGTGCTTGGCGAGCATCGAGGGAACGTGGATCGTCGCGTCGAGGCTCTCATCCTGAGTGAGCTTGCCGATGATGCAGCTGTCGTTGCGGCCGGAATCGTAGATGCGGGCAAGGTCGGCCGCGCGAATGCGGTGCACGATGGCGCCGAGATAGGGATATTGGCTGATGCCGGCGGAAAACGCCTCGCGCCCATCGGCCCCCTTGTGGACCTCGCCCATCAGTTCGACTTCGATGCGGAAGGTGTTGTTGGCTTCCTCGCCCCATTCGGCCGAGGCGGTCTGCATGGAATAGACCAGCGCCACGACGCGGTTTCTGCCGACGGAGATCGAGATCAGTCGCCCGACCGACCAGAGTTCGGTCAGCGACGTTTCGCCGTTTTCGGCGACGGCAGCGATCGTGGCGCGCGCGCCGCTGCACGCGACGACACGCCCCAGGAACCGGTTGCCGGGCTTCAGGCCGTCACGGCGATCCTGCTCTCCCGCGCGGATTGAGGAATGAAGATCATTGTTCAGCAACGCAAAAACCCCGGCATCACGGTCGCTCATGTTAGCCGGGGGGATTTAACAAGTGGTTTCGCGGATTTTGCGCGACGCTCAGCCCAGGAGGTGGCGCAGGATGCCGGCCGAGGCGACGCCGATCAGCACGGTCGGCAGCGCCTACTCGGCGATCTCGTGGCGCGGCGGGTCGACGGTAGGGCCGTGGCGCGTGCGACTTGATAAAAGTCAATGCGCCTTTGCCTGAAGCGGAATAATCCTATGCCCTGACCAACAGCATCCAGCCGGACATGGCATCCGGTTAGGCTTGCCGGTTGGCGTGGGGAGGCGGCCATGGGCAGTGCATTTGATTACGTGCGCCGGACACCCATTCTCTGGCTTCTCGTTTTCGTCCCCCTGGCGATCGCGGGCGAGCACATCTGGCCGGGGGCACACACTTTGCTGTTCCTCCTTTCGGTGGCTGCCATCGTGCCGCTTGCGGCCCTGCTCAGCCAGGCGACGGAGTCCGTCGCGGCACGAACCGGCGATACGATCGGCGCGTTGCTCAACGCGACGCTCGGCAACCTGACGGAACTCGTCATCGCGCTGATGGCGCTCGCCGCCGGTCAATACCTGCTGGTCAAGGCCTCGATCGCCGGCGCCATCGTCACCAATACGCTCTTCATGCTCGGAGGCTCGTTCCTCTTCGGCGGGCTGCGCTATCACCTGCAGGAGTTCAACCGGGTGAATGCGCGCTTCCTGGCGAGCCTTCTGTTCATGGCGACGGTCGCGGTTCTCGTGCCGTCGCTCATCGGCGCAGCCGACGGACAGCCGCAGACGCCCTTCACCCAGCAATTGAGCGCCGGCCTGTCTGTTGTCCTGATCGTCGTCTACGGGCTCTGGATGCTGTTTTCGCTCAGGACCCATCGCGAACTTTTCATCTCCGCCGGCTCCGGGCATGGCGGAGAGGAGGCGCATTGGCCGCTGGCGACCGGTATCGGCGTGCTTCTGGCGGTGACCGTGCTGGTGGCGCTCGTCAGCGAGGTTTTCGTCGGCTCGGTGCAGGTGGCGGCAGAAGAGCTTGGCATGACGCCGGCCTTCGTCGGCTTCGTCGTCGTCGCGCTCGTCGGGGCCGCGGCCGAGATGGCGACCGCCTTTTCCGCTGCGCGCAAGGACCGGCTCGACCTAAGCGTCGGCATCGCGCTCGGCAGCGCGGTGCAGATCGCTCTCTTTGTCGCGCCGCTGCTGGTGCTCTTGAGCTATGTGCTCGGGCCGCAGCCGATGGACCTGCAGTTCTGGCCGGGGGCCATCGTGATGATGCTGGTCGCGACCATGGCGGCGACGCTGCTGTCGAATGCCGGCCGTTCTGCCTGGTACATGGGCGTGCTGGCGCTGACGGTCTACGTGATCTTCGGCATGACCCTGTTCCTGCTGCCGCCACAACAGCCGTGAGACGCGGCTTCCGTCTGGTCGACGATATCAAGGGAGAGGGCGGGATGGCGGGGTCGAGGTGGCGCGCGGCTGCCGGCTATTTGGGGGAGTTCATGTCGAATACGACCCAGCGGAAGAACAGGTAGATCGCAGCAAAGCTGATGACGAGCGGCATCAGCACAGGGAGGTCAAGCATATCATTGCCCTTGGTTTGAAGCTGCATCATGCAGCAATGCGAATCTTCCACGGCAAGTGTTAATGCGAGGTGCACGAGATTTATCAGGCTTGACCTCAACTATAGTTGAGCTCCTACAAACCCTTCCATGACGACGCGCGGAGCGTCATTCCCGGTTCCAGCCCGGCCCGGGGAGCCAGACGACAAGCGACATGGAGGACGGCATGACTGAGCAGCTGCTTTTTCGGAACCTGATGAGGATCACCCCCGGCCATCTCGATCCGTTCCGCGAGGCGGTGCTGAGCGCGATCGCCTTCGTTGAAACGCACGCACCGCAGCTGATGGCGCAGACCTTCATCGACGAGAAGGCGATGCAGGCGGTAAGTATCCAGCTCTATCGTAATTCGCAGGACGTGCTCCGACACTGGCAGATGTCCGACGCGCATATCCAGGATGTGTCTGCCCATTGCACGGTGGAGCGGCTCGAGGTCTACGGCAATCCGAGCGAGGCGGTGGCCAAGGGGCTTGCGCCCTTCATCGGTGACGGGCGCGGTTTCATCATGCCGCCGCGCACGGGCTTTTCGCGGTTCTGAAACCAATTCCGGTGTGAAACGGTTCCATGATCGGGCCAGCCGATTGCGTCACGCCGGCAGTCCTGCCTTCAGCAGGCCCTGGCGGAACAGGTCGCGGTGTTCGTCCAGCTCAAGCAGGAGGCCGCGCCGGATGAAGTCTTCCGTCGAGAAGTCCGGGCGCACCTGCAGAAGGCGGGCCTTCGTCTCCTCGGCGGCGGCGCTGCTGCCGGCCTGCGCATGGCAGGCGACAAGGCGCGCGAGCGTGAAGGGGCCGGGATTGGGCAACTCCTTGAGCGCCGCGGCTGCCTCTTCATAGCGGCCGAGGATATAAAGGGCGTTGCCGAGTGCAGCGCTATACCAGGGTGGCGGAAATGGGTTCAACCGGAAGCCTTCGTTGATCCACTCCATTGCTTCATCAAGCTTGCCGCGTCGCGCAAAGAGGCCTCCCATCTGCACCAGCGCACTGGCATCATTGGGGTTCAGCAGATAGGCGCGCCGATAGTGTCGTTCGGCCAACTCGAATTCGCGGCGATTGACGTGAATGAGCGCCAGCAGCCGCTGGCAACCGCCTTCGGTCTCGTCGAGCGAGACCGCCTTGCGCGCCATGGCCAGGGCACTGTCGAGAACGTCCTGCGGGGCATTGGCGTAGCCTTGCGCGGCGGTGGTCGCGAGTGCCAGATGGGCGTAAGCCAAGGCAAAATGCGGGTCGCGGTCGACGGCCGCCTGGAACATGGCGCATGCCTGCCGGTTGTCTTCCGGCTCGTAGCCGCGAATATGCGCGAGCCCACGCAGGTAGAATTCATAGGCCGCAAGGCTCGTCGGCGGCTTGCGGAGCGCCTGCCGCATGCCGGCGCTCTCGATCTGCCCGACGAGGGTGGAGACGATCGTCCGGGTCACCTCATCCTGCACCGCGAAAATATCCGTCAGGCTTCGGTCGTAATGCTCCGACCAGAGGTGTGCGCCGCTCGCTGCCTCGACCAGCTGCGCGGTGACGCGGATCCGCTCGCCGGCGCGGCGGACGCTGCCCTCGACGAGGTAGGTGACGCCGAGCCGGCGGCCGATCTCCCTTCTATCGACATTTCGATCGCGGAAGCTGAAGGATGAACTGGCTGATGTGACGGAAAGCGAGCGGAACCGCGCGAGCCCGCCGATGACGTCCTCGCTGATGCCGTCGCTGAAGAAGGTCTGCTCCGTCGCGCCGCCGAGGTTCTCGAACGGCAGGACCGCGATCGACGTGTGCGCGCAGGCTTGCGAGGCCGCCGGCCCCATTGTCGGTGCGTCCGTCCAGTGCCAGACGCGGATGGGGCGCGTGATGTTCTTCAGCGCGATCTCGCCGCCGTCGAGGAAGGCCGATCGGTTCTTGGCGCTGAGTTGCCGATGGACGACATCGGCGATGCATATGCCACCGGGGGATGCCGAGGCCTGCAGGCGCGCGGCGACGTTGACGCCGTCGCCAAGGAGATCGTCTCCTTCAATGACGACGTCGGCGAGATTGATGCCGATCCTGACGAGGATGCGGTCGTCGGGAGGCTGCTCCAGCTGATCGGAAGCGAGCGCCTCCTGCAGCGATAGGGCGCAATCCACCGCGTTGACGGCGGAGTCGAAGGCGACCAGCGCGCCGTCACCCATCAGCTTGACGATCCGCCCGCCGCAGGCGGCGATGCTGGGAGCAAGGATGGACGTCTGCAGCCGCTTCATAGTGCCGAGCGTGCGAATTTCGTCGGCCTCCGTCAAACGGGAGTAGCCGACAATGTCGGTGGCCATGATGACCGCAAGTCGCCGCTCGACGCGCCCGTTTGCCATCCCGCTCTCCGCATGCTGTCTATATTTTAGCGTGTTCTCACTAGGGCCGGAAGATGAAGGCGTTCGCGGTCAAAGCGCGTTGCGATCTTTCAGATTCGCTCCTTGCGTTTCTTTCGATTTTTCGAATGTCATTTCGCAAAACCGCTGCCTACTTTTGCGCGACTTACTCTAGCTGCGTCCCATCTGTTGCTGGAGAAACTCGATAAAGCGTTGGGTCTTGGCCGGCAGTAGCCGTGTTTCGGTGATGGCGTGGATTGCGACGGAAGTGCCCTCCCAGGCGGGCAGCACACGCTTCAACCGACCCTCGGCGAAATCGTCACCGGCGATGCGTTCGGCCAGCAAGGCGATGCCCTGACCGTTGACGGCAAGTGCGCGCATCATGCCGACATTGTTGACCGTGAAGCGGCCGCCGACCGAAACCTCGATCTTGTGGTTGCGGCCATCATGCAGCGTCCAGTCCGTTGCCCTCGGCATAGAGATGCAGTCGTGACGGGCCAAATCCGCCGGAGCTTGCGGCTCTCCGAATGCGTCGAGATAGGCAGGGGAAGCGTAGAGATAGCGTGCGTGGCGGCCGAGCAGCCGCGCGATCAGGCGTGAATCCTGCAGTTCGCCCGCACGGATCACCACGTCGAAGGGCTCCGTCACCAGATCGACGCGCCGTGGTGTCAGGTCGAAATCGAAGGTGATGCCGGGATAGCGCCGGGCGAATTCCGCGATCAGCGGCGTCATGTAGATGGTCGCGAAATCGACCGGCATGGAGACGCGCAGGAGGCCGCTCGGCTGCTCCAGCATGGCGCCGAGCTGCTCGTGGGCGAGGCGCGCTTCGTCGACGATGCGCTTGCTGCGCTCGAAATAGAGTTGGCCCGCTTCGGTGAGTTCGATCTTTCGCGTCGTGCGGTGAAGCAACCGCAGCCCGATCGCCTTCTCCAGCTCGCTGATCCGCCGCGAAAGGGTGGAGTTGGGCATGCCGACGATTTCGGCGGCTTTGCGAAAGCTTCTGGCTTTCGCCACTTCGACGAACAGTGCCATGTCGTTCAAATGGGTCATCGCATTGCTCCATCAGTGGAACAGTAAATTCAGTATGGCTATATTTATCCCGGAAACGGAATAGTGGACAAGGACTCCAACTTAAGGACAAGCCTCGAAGGAGATCCTGATGAGCCTGCTATTCAACCCTGTCCGCATCGGTCGCTACACGCTTGCCAACCGGTTGGCCATGGCGCCCATGACCCGCAGCCGCGCCGAATTCGATGGTACGCCGGGCGCGCTTGCCGCCGAATATTACGCCCAGCGCGCCAGCGTCGGCCTGATCGTGACCGAAGGCACCCAGCCTTCTGACGACGGCCAGGGCTATCTCACCACACCCGGCATCCATACCGATGCGCATGTCGCCGGCTGGAAGAAGATCACTGCTGCCGTGCACGAGAGGGGCGGTCATATCTTCGTCCAGCTCATGCATGCCGGGCGCATGTCGCACCCCGACAACACGCCGCATCACCGCCAGGGCGTTGCGCCGTCGGCGATCGCGCCGGGGAGTGGCATGTTCACGGCAACGGGCATGCAGGACATCCCGACGCCGCGGGCGCTGACGACCGAAGAAGTGCGCCGGACCGTTGCCGACTTCCGCCATGCGGCCCGTCGCGCGGTAGAGGCCGGTGCCGATGGCGTCGAGATCCATGGCGCCAATGCCTATCTGGTCCATCAGTTCCTGGCGCCGAGCGCCAACACCCGCACCGACGAATATGGCGGATCGATCGAGAACCGCGCGCGCTTCGCGATCGAGGTAGCCGCGGCCATCGCCGAGGAGATCGGCGCGGATCGCACCGCCATCCGGCTTTCTCCCGGCCTTGCGATGTGGGGCATCGACGAGGGTGCCGAAGGGCCTGATCTTTATCGTTATCTGGTTGCCGAACTCGACAGGCTGGGCCTTGCCTATCTGCACATCATGCATGCGGGCGACGAGCCATTGCTCGCTTCGCTCCGCAAGCTCTGGACGCAGCCCTTGATCCTGAACAGGCCGGGCCGCGGACGCGACGAGATCGGTTCCGATCTCGCATCCGGGCTCGCCGATCTGGAGGCCTACGGCCAGATGGTGCTGGCCAATCCGGATTTCGTTCACCGGCTGAAGGCCGAGGCGCCGATGAACGACGCCGACCGCATGACCTATTTCGGCGGCACCGCGAAGGGCTACGTCGACTACCCGGCGCTCGCCGCTACCGCCTGAAGTGGGAGCCCAGCAGAGCCGCGTTGTGAAGCCGATCGCCTCCGACATTGGGGGCGATCGTGCGTTTTTTGAGAGCGACTAATCCGCAACGCCACGCGGTCGCGATGTCTGCCAGAGGACGAGCATCGCGACGACGAGCAGCAGTGCCTCCGCTGTCGGTGTGGCGAACCAGATGCCCGGCTCGCCGAGGCTCCAGGCGTAAGCGACAACCAGCGGCATGGTGAAGGCATAGGGCTTCGAGAGGCTGAGAACCGCCGCCCGGCCGGCATCGCCTGTTGGCGGCGTGACCTACAGCGCCGCGCGTCTTATTAGACGCGCAAGGGTCGCTGGCACTTTGAATTGCTGCATGTTTTTGTCCTTTAACCGGCTACGATTAAAGGAAACATGCAGTAGCTGCACGTCTTGATCACCCGACCATAGGAGCGCATTGAGCTTCTCGGCTGCGATTTAGCAGTAGTAGACGCCAACTGCGCAGCGGCGCACGGTGCGCCGCGCCACTCCGGCCACGCTGACCGGCGTAAGTGGACGCCCGACCCTGGCCTCGGCTATCGAGACGAAACTGTACGAACTCAACGCTGGAATGCGCTCCGCCGCTTGCAGTCCTGGAAAGCCGACGATGCCGGCGAGCAGCACAATTCTCAATTTCTTTGACACGGTCATTGGCCGCCTCCTATGGCCAGATGGCCGGGCAGTTCATCAATATCGATGAGTTCCTTCGGATCGACCTTCTTTGCGTTGGTCTCGTTCTTGAAGCCGAAATTGTCAGCAGCAACTTCACTGCCGGTCTTCCAGTCCCTGGTCTGGACGCTGTATTGCGGTGCTTGGTCAAGCTGATTGCTGGTGATGACATACCGGCAGGGATAGGGGCGCTCGCCCTGAGCGATCCAGATCTGCCAATCGATCTCCTTGGTGCGAAATGCCAGATGATCGCATTCGGTGCCGCCGATTACGCCGCTGCCGAGGTCCTTTACGTCAACAACGTCGGTCATCAGCACATCGTAGACATTCGACAGAAGCAGATCGGCGCCGGGCATGGGCTTCTGGAGCTTTTCCCGCAACTCGTCGACGAGCTGGTCCAGCGTGCCGGTCTTCTCGACCTCGGTATAGAGATTGGCGTCCTTGCCGAGAACCGTGAGAGTCTTGCCGTCGAAGATCATCTCGACATTGGCGAAGCCGCCAGTGCGCGTCGCACGAATCTTGTCGGGCCGGGTGAGATCGATCGTTCCAGAACTCGCCAATTGGAGCTTCTGGTGATCCTTGGTAACAACCTCGAGATTAGTATCATAACCAAAAGATATGGTCTTCTGCGCCGCCAAATAGTCGGACATGGCCTTGAGCAGGCTCTTGGCCTCAGCATCCCCGGCCTTCGCGCCTGAAGGTGTTCCCATGCCAACGATTAATGCCAATACCGCAGCCGACACCGTCGCGGTGGAACGCACCACCGCTTTCTGCACAAGCTTCACCATCTGATTGTTCTCCCTCTATGCCGCACTTGGCTTACATGAGGTCGCCTCCCGGCAGCGAGCGCTCCGAGGGTGGCGATCAATGGCAGACAAATGATCGCACGGAAATCCACCTCGCGCGCTTGAGATGGATACCGCGCGCCGAAACGTACGCTTGCAATCGGAAGTCACGGATACTAGCAGGTTAATCAAATAGTGTCGACGCGATTGCAAGGCCGCTGCGCCGGCGTTCTGATCGGCGCGCGACAGGCTGACATGATCTGGTGCCGGAATGAGCCGCTTCGGCACCTTGCCGCCTGGTTTTCTCAACCGGCCACGGGTCGGGCGCCCCGGCTTGCGCAACAATGTTCCGCGCGGAAGCCCGATCGTGTAACTAAAAGCCGTTGACGCCTTGGGCTTTTGTGGTTATCAACTCGGCCCATGAAAAATTTCGCGGTTATTCTTGTGGTGGGACGGCGCATGGGCAGGATGGTGTAACCATCCGGCGGTAGCCACCCATGCGCTGAACGAGGCTCCTGACGGGGCCTTTTTTTATGCCTTCAAACAAGCTAAGCACCCAACTGGGAAAAGGGACGGAAGCAAGTCAATGAGCGGTACAGAAAACCAGATGACAGGCGCGGAGATCGTTCTCCAGGCACTGAGAGACAACGGCGTCGAGCATATCTTCGGCTATCCGGGCGGCGCCGTGCTTCCGATCTACGACGAAATCCACCAGCAGGACGATATCCAGCACATCCTCGTTCGCCACGAGCAGGGCGCCGGCCACATGGCCGAAGGCTATGCCCGCTCCACCGGCAAGGTCGGCGTCATGCTGGTCACCTCCGGCCCGGGCGCCACCAATGCGGTGACGCCGCTGCAGGACGCGCTGATGGATTCCATCCCGCTCGTCTGCATCTCCGGCCAGGTTCCGACCTCGCTGATCGGCTCCGACGCCTTCCAGGAATGCGACACCGTCGGCATCACCCGGCCGTGCACCAAGCACAACTGGCTGGTCAAGGACGTCAACGATCTCGCCCGCATCATCCATGAGGCCTTCCGCGTTGCCCAGTCCGGCCGCCCGGGCCCGGTCGTCGTCGATATCCCGAAGGACATCCAGTTTGCGACCGGCACCTATACGCCTCCATCAGCCGTTCCGACCCAGAAGAGCTACCAGCCGAAGAAGCAAGGCGATCTGAAGAAGATCGAGGAAGCGGTCGAACTGATGCGCAATGCGCGCCAGCCGATCATCTATTCCGGCGGCGGCGTCATCAATTCCGGTCCGGAAGCCTCGCATCTGCTGCGCGAGCTGGTCGAACTGACCGGCTTCCCGATAACCTCGACGCTGATGGGCCTCGGCGCCTATCCGGCCTCCGGCAAGGCCTGGCTCGGCATGCTCGGCATGCACGGCACCTACGAAGCCAACATGGCGATGCATGACTGCGACGTCATGATCTGCATCGGCGCCCGCTTCGACGACCGTATCACCGGCCGCCTCAACGCGTTTTCGCCGAACTCGAAGAAGATCCACATCGACATCGACCCGTCGTCGATCAACAAGAACGTGCGCGTCGACGTGCCGATCCTCGGCGATGTCGGCACGGTTCTGGAAGACATGGTTCGCCTGTGGCGCGCCGCTTCCAAGAGCGCCGACAAGGCCCGTCTCTCCGACTGGTGGGAGACGATCACCAAGTGGCGCGCCCGCAACTCGCTCGCCTATGCGCCGAACGACGACGTCATCATGCCGCAATACGCGATCCAGCGGCTCTTTGAGCTGAGCAAGGGCCGCGACACCTACATCACGACGGAAGTCGGCCAGCACCAGATGTGGGCGGCCCAGTTCTTCGGCTTCGAACAGCCGAACCGCTGGATGACCTCGGGTGGTCTCGGCACCATGGGCTATGGCTTCCCGGCTGCCATCGGCGTCCAGGTCGCGCATCCGAACAGCCTCGTCGTCGACATCGCCGGCGACGCGTCGATCCAGATGTGCATCCAGGAAATGTCCTGCGCGGTCCAGTACGGCCTGCCGGTCAAGATCTTCATCCTCAACAACCAGTACATGGGCATGGTGCGGCAATGGCAGCAGCTCTTGCACGGCAACCGCCTGTCGCACTCCTACACCGAGGCGATGCCTGACTTCGTCAAGCTGGCGGAAGCCTATGGCGGCGTCGGCATCCGCTGCGACAAGCCGAGCGAGCTCGACGCTGCGATCCGCCAGATGATCGACACGCCGGCACCGGTCATCTTCGATTGCCGCGTTGCCAATCTCGCCAACTGCTTCCCGATGATCCCCTCGGGCAAGGCTCACAACGAGATGCTGTTGCCCGACGAAGCCACGGACGAAGCGGTCGCCAATGCGATCGACGCCAAGGGCCGTCAGCTCGTCTGAGATAGGTAGAGGAACCAACTGACATGAACGCACACCTTCAACCGACCGGCTCCGCCTATTTCATCGCCAAGGAGACCGAGCTCGCCGAAACCCACACGCTTTCGGTCCTCGTCGACAACGAGCCGGGCGTCCTTGCCCGCGTCATCGGCCTGTTCTCCGGCCGCGGCTACAACATCGAAAGCCTCACGGTTTCGGAAACGGAACACGAGGCGCACCTGTCGCGCATCACCATCGTGACGCGCGGCACGCCGCATGTGCTCGACCAGATCAAGAACCAGCTCGAACGGCTGGTGCCGGTCCACCGCGTCGTCGACCTGACGGTGCGCGCCGCAAGCCTCGGCCACGACCGGCCGATCGAGCGGGAACTGGCACTCGTCAAGGTGCACGGCTCGGGCGACCACCGGGTCGAGGCCCTGCGTCTCGCCGACGCCTTCCGTGCCTCAGTCATCGACGCCAACATCGATCACTTCGTCTTCGAGATCACCGGCAAGCCGTCGAAGATCGAGCAGTTCATCGCCATCATGAAGCCACTCGGCCTCATCGAAGTCTGCCGCACGGGTATTGCGGCCATGAACCGCGGCCCGCAGGGCATGTGATAGTCGCAGCGGGCGAGGGGCTCACCCGGCCCTGCGCCCGTTTCTGGCTCGCACACGCCAAGCTAGGGCGGGCCCCATGTTTCGCGCCGGGGCTGCCCTCAGGCTCCTTGCTGAGATTATCCCTCACCCTTCGCCGGGACTGCCCCTCACCCTAGCCCTCTCCCCGCAGGCGGGGAGAGGGGACTGTCGCCGCGCGTGCCGAACGTTTTTTGATCTCCAAAAGCCATAGTTGCAGGTAGCGTCGGGTGTTTTTACGCAGGGCGTCGCCGCGCGTGTCCTTCGCCCCGCAGGCGGGGAGAAGGTGGCCGGCAGGCCGGATGAGGGGCAGGCGGAGCCTCGATGGAAGCCGCCGGAAGCCACGCGCTGTTGACTTCGCCGGTATTTCTCGCCGACTAATCGCCGACAAAACAAGCAATATCAGGCGGCGGGGTCATGTTCATGCAGATGCGGGCGTTTGTTCTGACGCGATACGGCGGTCCTGATGCTGCCGAGCTGCGTGACGTGCCGCGTCCGCGACCGGCGCGCGGCGAGGTGCTTGTCCGGGTGCATGCCGCAGGACTTAATCCTGTCGACTACAAGACGCGCGAAGGGATGCTCAAAGTCGTCCAGCGCTATCCGTTGCCTGTTGTCATGGGCAACGAACTTGCCGGCGTCGTCGAGGCGCTGGGAGAAGACGTCACGTCCTTCACGCCGGGAGATCGTGTCTTTGCGCGTATGCCCAAGGAGGCCATGGGCGGCTTGGCCGAGTATGCGGTCGTGCCTGAACAGTTTCTGGCAAAGATGCCCGCATCGATCGATTTCAACACGGCAGCCGGCGTGCCGCTTGCCGGCCTCACGGCCTTACAGGCGCTGCGCGACGAGCTTCATGTGGACCAAGGCAGCCGGATCTTCATACCCGGCGGCGCCGGCGGCGTCGGCACCTTCGCGATCCAGCTGGCGACATGGCTGGGGGCGGAGGTGACGACCACGGCGTCGCCGCGTGGCCGTGCACTTGTCGAAGAGCTCGGCGCGCACGTGGTGATCGACTACACGACAGAACGGTTCGAGGAGCAGTTGCGCGACATGGACGGCGCCTTCGATCTGGTTGGCGGCGAAACGCTCATGAAGTCGTTCGGCGTGGTCAAGCGCGGCGGCAAAGTGGTTTCCATCGCCGGCATGCCCGAGCCTGAAACCGCGCGCAAGGATCTCGGCCGTGGCCTGTTCCTGAGGTCGCTTTTCTGGCTTGCATCCTACCGGATCCGCGCCGTCGCCAGGAAACATGGCGTCTCCTACCGTTATCTTTTCATGCATCCGAGCGGTGCCGAACTTGCCGAGCTCGCCGATCTCATCGAGACCAAGGCGATCAGGCCCGTCATCGACCGCGTGTTTCCGCTCAAGGATGTAGCGCAAGCCTTTGCCTATCTGGAATCCGGCCACGCCAAGGGCAAGGTGGTGGTGGAGATCGGGAGTCGCTCCGGCTGACCCAAGTCTGCCGCAACGGCATCGCCGCCATGAACCGCGGCCCGTAGGGACTATGATTTCCAGCGTGGGTTACGCGGGCTGCCGCCCCCTGACAGCCCCTCACCCTAGCCCTCTCCCCGCAGGCGGGGAGAGGGGACGCGGTTGTGCGCTGACCGCCCGGAGTTCTTTCAGGGACGAGCAGGACGCCAACGGTTTTGTTGGGGCGAGCGGGCGCGGCGATTTCCTTCTCCCCGCAGGCGGGGAGAAGGTGGCCGTCAGGCCGGATGAGGGCTGTCCTACTTTGACTTCGCCTTGGCTTCGCTCTCCCGCTTGAGGGGCCGGCTGACGGGGCAGACCTCCTGAGCAAAACCATTCAGCGTGTTGATCAGATTGTTGGTCACGATCGTGTAGTGAACGAACTGGCCGCGCTTTTCCTTGGCGATCAGGCCGGCGTTCTCCAGCACCGTCAGATGTTGCGACACCGAGGGCTTGCTCATGTTGAAGCGCTCGGCGATCTCGCCCGCCGTCAGGCTGGAGGCCGAGAGATAGGCCAGTATCTTGCGCCGGTGCAGCGACGACAAGGCGTTGAACACACGTTGCGCCGATCCGCCTGCATCAGGGTTGAGCGTGTCGTCGTTCACAAGATCTCCTTTGTCGCCGGCAGGTCGGCCAATAGGTAATTAGGATATTGCCTAAATACCTATTGGTAGGTAAATATGTAATTAGTTTATTTCCTAAATAACTTCTGCGCCGGTTGTTTTCAACCGGGTCCTTCAGTGTTGCCTGAAAAACTGGTCGTGACTTCGCTACGGAGGGTGCCATGGATGTCGTGTCGACTGGCAGAATGATCGCGCAACCCGGCAGCGACCCGGTGAATGGCCGGGTCGTCTGGGTTCCGGGCAAGTCGCTCTGGATCTCCGGAATGACGCTCGTGGCCGTCATCGGTGCGCCAATGACGTTTTCGGTGGACGCCCTTGTGGTCTTCATCGTTCTGACGGCCCTTACCATCTGCCTCGGCCATTCGGTTGGCATGCACCGGCTGCTGATCCACCGCTCCTTTGAAGCGCCGCTCTGGCTCGAGCGCATCCTCGTCACCTTCGGTGTGCTTGTCGGCATGGCCGGGCCGTTCGGCATGATCTACGCCCATGACATTCGCGATTGGGCGCAGCGCCAGCAGGCCTGCCACGATCTCTTCGCGCACCGCCGACCTTTCCTTCAGGACGCCTTCTGGCAGATGCATTGCGTGGTCGCGCTCGATCATCCGCCGCGATTTATCATTGAAGACCGTGTCGCGCAGGATCGGTTCTATCGCTTCCTTGAAGTGACATGGATGCTGCAGCAGGCGCCGTTGGCGCTGGTGCTTTTCGTCTTCGGTGGCATTTCCTGGGTGATCTGGGGTGTGGCGGTCCGTGTTTCCGTCTCGCTCATAGGGCATTGGCTGGTCGGTCACTTCGCCCATCGCGGCGGCGAGCAGGGGTGGCGCGTCGATGGCGTCGCGGTGCAGGGCTACAACCTGCCGCGTTTCGGTCTGGTGACCTTCGGTGAAGCCTATCACGGCAACCACCACGCCTTTCCGGAATCCGCCAGGCTCGGGATCGAGGACGGGCAGATCGATCTGGGCTGGTGGTTCATCCGCCTGCTTTCGCGCCTGGGGCTGGCTTCGGCGATCAAGCTGCCGTCCAATACGCGACGACGCGCCGGTCTCAGACGCATCGTTGCAAGTCTGGAAGGACTGACCGGCCAGAGAAAGGCCTGTCCGGTCCTGCGCGCGTTGCTGCGGTAATGCTTAAGCTGGCGGCTGGTTTAGATCATCTCCAATGATCGCTTGCGCTTCGGCGGCGGGAAGGCGCGGTCGAGGTCGCCGAGGTCTTCCGCCGTCAGGTGAATGTCCATCGCGTCGCGGTTTTCTCGGGCGCGGTCCGCCGAACCGGTCTTGGGGATCGAGATCACGCCGGGACGGGTTTTGAGGAAGGCAAGCGCGATCTGCGATGGCGTCGCCTGATGCGCCTTGGCGATGTGGATGAGATCCGGATGGCGGAGCAGCCGGCCTTCGTCGAGCGGCGAATAGGCCATGATCGCGATGCCACGCTTTTGACACCAGGGCAAAAGATCGAACTCGATGCCGCGGCGCGAGAGATTGTAGAGCACCTGGTTGACCGCGACGTTCTTTCCGTCCGGCACCGACAACAGTTCCTCCATGTCGTCGACGTCGAAATTCGACACGCCCCAGGCGCTGATCTTGCCGGCCTTTTTCAGCGCCTCGAAGGCGGCGACGGTTTCGGCGAGTGGATAGCCGCCGCGCCAGTGCAGGAGATAGAGGTCGATATGGTCGATGCCGAGATGCTTCAGGCTGCGTTCGCAGGCGGCTTCGGTGCCGTTCCGGCTGGCATTCGACGGCAGCACCTTGCTGACGACGAAGGCCTCGTTGCGGCGCCCGCTGACCGCTTCGCCGACGATGCGCTCCGAGGCGCCATTGCCGTACATCTCCGCGGTGTCGATCAGCGTCATGCCGAGATCGAGGCCAAGCTGCAGGCTCTTCACTTCATCGTTCTTGCGCGACGGCGCGTCGCCCATGCGCCACGTGCCTTGCCCAAGCACGGGGATCTGGCGGCCATCGGATAGCGTGGTTGTCGGGATCGGGTCGTGCATCGGGCTCTCCTCGCAGGCGTATAGGTGGACCGGCGGTTGTTCTGTCCGATCGGCAATCTAGCGCAAAGCATCGCGCTTTCGAGCCCACGCCCTCGGGCAAAGCAGTATCGCGCTGCAGGCGGCTAATTTCGCGCAAGGTCGATGAGATGGCCGTCGTCAATTTGTCACCATGACAAGTTCGCGACTGGTGCCGGTCAATAGGTCAATTATGTTGACCCAATTGAGCCGGAGGAAACCATGCAGGCCGATACGCTTCTGGCGTTGTTTTTGTTTGCGTTCACCACATCGATCACGCCGGGACCGAACAACATGATGCTGTTCGCATCGGGCGTGAATTTCGGCTTCGTGCGTACCGTTCCGCATATGCTGGGCATCGGTGCCGGCTTCTTCCTGCTCCTGATCGCCGTCGGCTTCGGTCTCGGCGCGCTGCTCCACTCCGTGCCGCTGCTCTACACGGCATTGAAATTCGCAGGCGGCGCCTATCTCGTCTGGATCGCCTGGAAGATCGGCACCTCGCGTTCGCTCGGCGAAGGCAAGGCCGGCGCCAATCCGATGACCTTCCTGCAGGCCGCCGCCTTCCAATGGGTCAACCCCAAGGCCTGGGTCATGGCGGTCTCGGCCATGGCGACCTATACCAGCAGCGACAGCTACCTGTTCAGCGTGCTGGTCGTCGGTCTGGTCTTCGCGCTGGTCAATGTGCCGAGCGTTTCCACCTGGGCAGGCTTCGGCTCGGCGCTCCGCCAATGGCTGTCGGAGCCGTCGCGGCTCAAGTGGTTCAACATCACCATGGCGGTACTGCTCGTCGTCAGCCTCTGGCCGATGCTAAAATAGTGCGAATTGCGGCTTGGTGAGCATCAGCCAGAAGATGCCGGTCACGGCCAGGAAGGCCGGGAAACCGCAGGCAAACCAGATGGCGTAGAGCCGGTCGAATTCCTGTGGCAGCGACGCACCGTTTGCCGTTGCAAGACGGGCAAGATCGCGCAGCCGCAACTGGATCCAGACGACCGGGAGCCAGAAGAGACCGGTGACCACATAGAGGATCAGCGACAACACGATCCAGCCTTCCGTCAGCGACCAGCCGATGCTCGTCGCCAGCAGATAGCCGGTGATTGGCTGTATCAGCACGGCCGTGGCGGTGAAGACCGTATCGGCGATGACCACCGTTCCGGCGACATGGGCGATCAATCGTGCATCGCGGGTGCGCCGGGCCATCAGCATGAAGAAGGCGATGCCTGCGCCGGTGCCGAAGAGCACGGCGGCGCCGATCACATGGGCAAGGCGCAGCACATCTTCGAGCAGCATCAGCGTTCATCCAGAATGGCAAGCGTCGCAAGTGTGGCGAGGATCGAAGGCAGGACCTTGACGAGCGGTCCGAGCGGTTCGGCCCAGAGTGCGGGTTCGACGAGGCTTGCTGTGGCGAGATAACCGAAAATCAGCGCGAGCATGCCCAGCAGCGCACGCTTCGCCAAGGGGCGGACGAGGACGGAAATGCCAAGGGCGATATCGGCAAGGCAGGTTGCAAGCGTCATCGCCGTGGCCGGGCCATCGGTGAGAAACCGCAGGAAATGCTGCCGAGCAGCGTCGAAGGCAAAAAGCGGTATCAGTCCGGACAGCAGCCAGAAGAGCGAAAGCCCGACGACCATCAGCGGCTTCAGCAGGTAGAGCCGGGCGAACCAGAGATCCTGAACGCCCGATGGATTGGCTGAAAGGCTCTGGCGGGCGGACAGGAACGGGCCGGGGGCTCGGGGCCAACCCGCGGCAGAAACGCCGCCGGCCATCACCGAAATTGCTGTCGAGCGCAGCGGCGAACGCCAGCCAAGCCTGCCGGCGATATCGGCAAGGAAACCGACGGGTGCTGCAAGTGCTGCGGGCAACGAGACGGTTCTGGCGGCGGGCAGGCCAAGCCACTCACGGTGCAGTGCCACGAGTTCGCCAAGCGTCGGCGGTGTCTCGTCGCCAAGCACGAGATCGCTTCCTTCGGGCATCAGCCCGGCAACAGCCGCGCTGACGGCCTCTGCAACATCGCTCATGGCGACCGTTTCGACGCGTGACCCCACATGCACGAGCGGGATGGCGAAGGGCAGGGCGGCAAGGGCACGCAGCAGGGCCGAACCGCCATGGGCGTTGCGGCCAAGCACCAGCGCCGGGCGAAGGATGACATGCGCGATGCCGCTTGCCGCGAGCGCCGTGTCGGCACGGAACTTGGTGGCCAGGAAGGCGCTGTCGCTGCCGGCGCCGCCCAATGACGCTGAGATCTGGGGTGCGGAGATCTGGACGATCCGCACCGGCGATGCCTTCGCAGCCGCATAAAGCGCCAGCATCGCCGTCTCCTGGGTCGCACCGACATCATCGGCCAAACCATCCTGCAACGCGCCGGCGCAGTTGACGATGACGTCATGGGCCTCGACCAACCCTCGCCAGTTGCTGGCAGCGCGCATGTCGGCGAGGTCGGCCGTGAACCATTGCGCCTGCGGCCGTTTCAGCCGCGCGCTCGCGACATGGCGGCCGAGGCCGGTTACCATGTGTCCGTCGCTGACAAGACGATCGAGTAGGGTCGAGCCGATGAAGCCGGTGGCGCCGAGAATCAGAACCTTCATGCGGCTAGAACAGCGGAGGCGGTTGCGCGCGAAAGCATCATGTATCGTCAAAGTTTAGTCGCGGCCGGACTTGTTACGGTGACAATTCTGGTCGCCGGTCGCTGATGAATTCGATTTCGAATCCGGATCTCATCAGCTACCACTATCGCGCGAGTGAGGAGGCAGCGCCGTCTGCGCCCGAGGGGTGCGCCGTTGCGAGGAGCCAGGCAATGTCCGAACACCATCATGGTCACGATCACGACCATCATCACCATGACAACCATTTCACCGACATGGAAGCGCGGGTGAAGGCGCTGGAAACGGTGCTGACCGAGAAGGGGCTGATCGATCCGGCGGCGATCGACGCGATCGTCGAGACCTATGAGACGAAGATCGGCCCGCGCAACGGTGCCCGCGTGGTGGCCAAGGCCTGGGTCGATCCCGATTTTGCCGAGTGGCTGAAGCGCGATGCGACCGAAGCGATCGCCAGCCTCGGCTATACCGGCCGGCAGGGCGAGCATATGCGCGCCGTGTTCAATACGGCCGAGACCCATAACCTCGTCGTCTGCACGCTCTGCTCCTGTTATCCCTGGTCCGTGCTCGGCCTGCCGCCGGTCTGGTACAAGGCGCCGCCCTATCGCTCGCGCGCGGTCATCGATCCGCGCGGGGTGCTCCAGGAGTTCGGTCTGATCTTGCCGGAGACAACGCGCATCCGCGTCTGGGACTCGACGGCGGAGCTGCGCTATCTGGTGATCCCAGAGCGTCCGGCCGATACCGACGGTTTCAGCGAGGAGGAACTCGCGGGGCTGGTGACGCGCGATGCCATGATCGGCACGGGGCTCGGGCTTTCCGGGGAGACGCTTCGATGAACGGTCCGCACGATCTCGGCGGCGCGCACGGCCTCGGCCCCGTGGCGCCGGAAAAGGACGAGCCCTATTTCCACGGCGAATGGGAGAAGCGGGCGCTGGGGGTCACGCTCTCCTGCGGCGCGTTCGGCGCCTGGACGATCGACGAAAGCCGGCATGCGCGCGAAAGCCTGCCGCCGGCGACCTATCTTTCGGCGAGCTACTACGAGATCTGGACCCGCGCGCTGGAGACCCTGCTCAAACGCCATGGTTTTGTAAGTCAGGCCGAGCTCGATGGCGGCCACAGGCTGGAGCCGGGTGCGAGCCCGAAGCGGGTGCTGAAGGCCGACATGGTGGCTGCCGTTCTGGCCAAGGGCGGGCCTTGCGACCGCCCGGTCGAAGGATTGCCGCGCTTTGCTGCCGGCGACCCGGTGAAGACGAAGAATTTCAATCCGGAGACCCACACGCGGCTGCCGCGCTACGCCCGCGCCAAGCTCGGCCGGGTGGAGACGGTGCAGGGCTTCTTCGTTTTCCCTGATGACAACGCCCATGGTCGCGGCGAAAATCCGCAATGGGTCTATACCGTCGTCTTCGATGGGCCCGAGATCTGGGGCGAGGGCGCCGACCCGACGCTGACGGTCTCGATCGATGCCTGGGAGAGCTACCTTGAACACGTGTAAGGTGGTCTCGCCGCTCATAGCCTCGGCCGAACTGCCGAAATCGCCGGAGGGCGATCCGGTCTTCGCCGAGCCCTGGCAGGCGAATGCGTTTGCTATGACCGTGCGCCTGCACGAAAGGGGCGTGTTCTCCTGGCCGGAATGGGCCGAGGCGCTTTCGGCCGAGCTTTACAAGCCTGGCCGCAAGGCGGATGCCAGCGACTACTACGATTGCTGGGTAGCCGCGCTCTCGCGCCTCGTCACCGAGCTCTCGATCGCGTCTGGCCGTGAGCTGGAGCACCTGACGCTGAGCTGGCAGCGGGCGGCGGAAGCGACGCCGCACGGGCAGCCGATCCTGCTCGCCAACGATCCTGAGCGGCCCTGATTTCGAAGGCTCCGATCGGCAGGATTTTCGCAAGTTGATCGCAGACGGTTTTTCACGTAGAGGCTGCTAATCTAAACGATCTGGAGCTTGCCGTGGGCGAAACGCGATATCCTTTTTCCTCCATGGAGGCGGCGGCGGAGATGTTCAGAAGAACGCCGCTCGAGCGCCTCAGCACATGGCTGGAAACGAAAAGGATGGCCCGGCGGGAGAGGAAAAAGAGACGCCGGCACGCGTTGACGTGCCTGAGCGCACGGGGGCCGGCGACCCTGTCGCCCGACGATATCCCGTTGATGTTCATCACCCACAACGACCTCAAGCTGATGCCGTCGTTCCTGGCGCATTACCGCAAGCTCGGGGTGACACGCTTCATCTGCATCGACGACGTCTCGTCCGACGGCACGCGCGAGTATCTGGTGGCACAACCGGACGTCGACGTCTGGTCGTCCATCGTCCGCTTCAAGGAGGCGCGGCGCGGGCGCGAATGGCGGGAAACGCTGTTCGAGCGCTATGGCACCGGCCGATGGTACGTCAATGTCGATTCCGACGAGTATCTCGTCTATGACGGCTATGAGGAACGCGGACTGAAGTGGCTCATTCCGGCGCTGGAGCGCATGGGCGCCCGCCGCATGCTCGCCCCCATGCTCGACATGTATCCGGTCGATCTCGAGCGCGCCGACGTTGAGAAGCTGGAGCAACAGGCCCCCTGGGAGATTGCCGATCATTTCGATGCCACCGGCTACGTCATGCATGCGATGAAGCGGGCCTTCAGCGTCAAGGGTGGGCCGCGCTATCGCAAGTTCGGAACCGACCTGGAGATGGTCAAGTATCCGCTGTTGTTCTGGGACGGCGAGTGCTGCTTCGGGCCCAGCATCCATCAGCCCTTGCCCTATGACCGGAATTTTCCGGCCGCCATGGGCGTACTGCTGCATTTCAAGTTCTTTGCCGATTATGCCGAGGTCGTCGATGCGGCCGCGGCAGGCGGGCAGTATTTCGATGCCTCCGCCGTCTATGTGAAGATCAAGGAGAACATAACAAACGCCGGCGGTCTGCAATTGACCTCGGATGTTTCGGTGCGCTTCACCGGATCGAGGCAACTGCTGGATCTCGGATTTATAACGCGGCTTGAGCGCGCCTGAAGCGCGGCTCGGCGAATGTCTGGAGTGAGAATGGAGAAGGCGAAACTCGTCGTTCTGTTTCCGGTCTTCAATGGTGCGAAGACCTTGGAAAAGTGCCTGCAGTGCATTGCGGATCAGGATTTCAGGGATTTTCGCGCCATCATCGTCGAGAACAGGTCGACCGATGGTTCGCTGGAGATCGCCAAGGCTTTCGCGGCCAAGGATCCCCGTTTCGAGGTTCTCGAAAACGAGGTCCATCTCAACGCTGACGAAAACTTCCTCAAGTGCTTCCACCTCGGCACTGAGCTTGGCGAATATTTCTGCCTCAGGGCCTGCGACGACTTTTCGACGCTCGACTACCTGTCGCGCCTCGTCGCCGCCCTGGACGCGGATAAGACCAAGTTGCTCGGGGTTTCGGACGTCAGGCGCATCAACAACGGCAAGGGACGCCTTGCCAGCCCCAACCGCGACGTCTTCAATTTTGCCCAGCGCGTGCGCGACGGCAACATCCCGCGCAATCTGAGCTATCCGTCCGAATGGGTCTACGGCATCTATCGGTCGCAAGGCAGCCTGGAGATCCTGCTCCGGCGCTATGCCGAGTTCAGCTATCCCTGGACCGGCGCCTCCTACATCGTCACGGAGTTCGTGGTGCGCGATCTCGTCGCCTATGTGGAGGGGCCCGAGTTCCATTTCATCGAGGGTTCGGGATCGGTTCAGCGCTATGGCGCCAAGACCTTCCGGCAGAAGTTTGCCCAGCGCTGGGAGTACACCGTCGGCTGCTACCGGCTGAAGGACAAGCTGCCGCCGATGTCGCCGTGGACAAAGTTCCTGCTGTTCCGGATGTTCTGGAACGACGCGCGTCGCAAGACCCGCTACAAGCTGCTCGGCTTTTTCTGATCGGGCGGAGGCNCCGCGACCTTAACTTCCCGTCGCCTCGCTCTTGTCGAACTGGCGGTAGCATTCGTCGGCCACCTGCTGCAGCAGGCTGCGCGGCACCTCGCCGGTGACGGCGTAGCCGATCGGGCCGTCGATCCAGTAGAAGGTCTCGACGCCGTCGACGCTGTCGATACGGAAACTGGTCTCGCGGTTGTCGTCGTTCCGGCCGAGAAGCACGGTGAGCCTGCGTCCGGTGCCGTCCTCATACATGAACATCGCACCCGCCTTGCCATTGACCGGCAGCAACCGGCCGCCGACCAGCGAGAAGCCGAGCGAGGAGAGATCGGGGATCGACAGCGGATGTTCGAGGCGTTTTCCGAGCCAGGTGGCGAGATGGCTCTGCTCGTCGGCGCCCACTTCGACGGCGTGGCGCACTTCGCTGGCATAGACCAGGAAGGCTGATTGCGCCTGCCGCGGCAAGCTGTCGGCGGTCTCGATCGATTGGTTGCCGCCATCGGCAGAAATCAGAGATGGCGCGTAGAGGCCGGTCAGCGCGCCCGCGGCAAACAGGGCGAGACCGGCGGCGATGGCGCGCAGACGGCCGGTGGCGGATCGCTTGCCCTTGTCCGGGTCCGATTGCGGAAGATCGTTGCGGCTTTTCGATAGCAGGGCGCGGTCGTTTGTGTCGCTGTGGGCGTAGCCGGCGAAGAGCGCACGAAGGTCCACCGCCTGCGCCTGCCATTGCCGGACTTCTTCGGCGCGGGCGGGGTTGCTCTCCAGCCATTGCTCGATCCGTTCGCGTTCCCGTGGGGTCACGAAACCGTCGACATAGGCGTGCAGGTCGTCTTCGGAGACGGTGTTGAGATCTTCCGTCATTTCGGTCTCCGCATGCTGATCACATTGTCGTCCTTCATGGCTTCGGCAAGCTGGCGCCGGGCGCGTGAGAGCCGCGACATCACGGTGCCGATTGGAATGGCCATCATCTCGGCCACGTCCTGGTAGCGGTATCCCTCGATCACCACGAGCATCAGCACCGAGCGGTTTTCCGAGGAAAGGCCGTTCAGCGCCCGTTCGAGCTTGGAGCGTTCGAGCGGGTCGCTTTCGCGGTTCTCCGCCTCGAGCCCCAGATCCTCCTCCAGCGCCACCTGCGGGTGCATGGAGAGGTAGCGGTGCCGGTTGCGGCCGAGATTGGTCATGATGGTGAAGGCCCAGGCGCGCAGGTTGACGCCGCGCCATTGCGCGCGGCGCGAAAGCACCTTCTCCACGCAATCCTGCAACAGGTCCTCGCCATCCGGATCCGAGCGCACGAGGCTGCGGGCATAGCGCCTCAGCGCTGGCACCAGAGCCAGCACGTCCTCTTCGAACCGGTCGGATGCGGGGTTTTCGGCCCCCGCATCCGCATTGCCGCCATTACGGCTTTGCGACATCCCATTCGCCCTTCACGCCATCACCGGTAATGTCACCCATCTTCTTGTCCTTGACGAAGAAATAGAGCGGCATGCCATCTTTGGCCCACTGTTTCTTGCCGTCCTTGCGCTCGACGACCGTATAGGCGCCTTCGGCCTTGGCGCTGGCTTCCGCCAGGAAGGGCGGCCAGTTCTTGGCGCAATTGTCGTAGCAGCTGGACACGCCGCCATGGTCGTCCTTGTAGGTATAGAGCGTCATACCGTTTTCCCCGGCCAGTACCTTGCCCTTGGCCGATTCGACTTCCTTGACCGGCGGCGCGGCGAAGGCCGTGGCGCTGGCGGCAAGGAGCATGGCGATCGTCAATGGAAACGTTCTCATGGCACTTGTCCTTCCTCAAGATGGTTTTCGTATCCGGAAACGGGCGGATGCCTCCTCGTCCCGTTCCGCAAGAGCCGCAAGCTTGCAGATCCAACCGTGAGACACGGTGCGCGGGGGATTTATTCCCGGAAAACTGGTGGCTGTTTCGGTTCCTCCATTTCGCTGCCGGAACCGACGCAAACGAAGCGACCGGCCGCGCGATTGGCAATCGCGCAGCCGGCAAAAGGACGGTGATTTGCTGGAAGCAGCCCCTGTTCAGGGCAGCAGAACCACGGACCCGGTCGTGCGCCGGGCCTCCAGGTCCTCGTGCGCCTTGCGCGCTTCAGACAGCGGATAGGTGGTGATGGCGGAGGCGCGAACGATCCCTGCCTCAATCGCGCCAAAC
The DNA here is from genome assembly GCF_052044935.1 of Ensifer sp. 22460. Lineage (NCBI taxonomy): Bacteria > Pseudomonadati > Pseudomonadota > Alphaproteobacteria > Hyphomicrobiales > Rhizobiaceae > Ensifer > Ensifer sp. 22460. The sequence goes on along the minus strand of NZ_JBQENZ010000003.1, from coordinate 63,308 downwards.
AGGTCTCGCGCCGCCGTCTCGTATTCCCTTCGGTCTGCGGTGTAATGCGCGATCGAAGGGCGGGTAACATAGAGCGAACCCTTGGCCGCAAGTAAGGAGACGTCAAGCGGCGGCACCGGGCCGGAGGAGGCGCCGAACGAAACCAGCGTGCCGCGCGGGCGCAGGCAATCGAGCGATTCGGCGAAGGTTTCGGCGCCGACGGAATCATAAACAACATCGACGCCCTGGCCGCCGGTGATCTCGGCGACACGCGCCCGAAAATCCTCCTCGGTATAGAGGATCACATGATCGCAGCCGTTGGCGCGGGCGATCTCGGCCTTTTCGGCGGAGCTGACCGTGCCGATGGTGGTTGCTCCGAGGTGCTTCAGCCACTGGCAGGCGATCGAGCCGACGCCGCCGGCCGCCGCATGAAACAGCACCGTGTCGCCGCGTTTCACCGGAAAACAGCGGCGGATCAGATACTCGACCGTCAGCCCCTTGAAGACGAGTGCTGCGACCTCAAGGCTGTCGAGCGCGTCGGGCAGCGCCAGCGCCCGTGCGGCGGGCAGGTTGCGGTGGGTGGCATAGGCACCGGGCGGACCGCCGACATAGGCGATACGTTGGTCGACAGCAAAGCCCACCACCTCTTCACCAAGTGCCGTGACGACGCCGACGCCTTCGACGCCGAGGCCGCTTGGCAGCGGGAGGGGGGCGGTGCCGCGGCGATGATAGATGTCGATGTAATTGACGCCGATCGCGAGGTGGCGGATCTGGATCTCGCCGGGCGCGGGGTCGGCCAGCGTCTCGGCTTTGAAAGCGAGCACCTCTGGCGCGCCAAATTCGGAAAATTGGAAGGCTTCAGTCTCGATCGCCATGCTGCTCTCCAAGGGATTTCGCGGAATCTGCTTGATTTTTCAGCGTCGGTCGAGAAACCTTTGCGCAAACCGATTTTCCAAAAATGGAAAGCAAATGGACTGGAATGATCTGAAGTTCTTTCTGGCCGTCGCCAATGCGCGGTCGTTGAGTGCCGCGTCGGCCAGGCTCGGTGTGAGCGCATCGACCGTGTCGCGCCGGATCGAGGCACTGGAAGCGGCGTTGCAGGTTAAGCTCTTCCGGCCCCATCGCGACGGTTATGACCTGACGCCCGCCGGCGAAGACTTGGTGGCGCCGGCTGAGCGCGCCGAGGCGCAGATGCGCGTCTTCGAGCGCACCGCGCGCGAGAAGGACAGCGATCTCGCCGGGCCGGTCCGTATCGACGTGCCGGAACTGCTCGGGCAGGAGGTGTTGTTGCCCGAGCTGGCGGGGCTCTTGCAAAGCCATCCGGAAATCCGCCTTGAGATGCATTCGAGCGTCCGGCCGGTGCGCCTGATCGGAGAGGAGGCGGATATCGTGCTGCGCCTCGTCCGGCCGCAGCAGGGCAATTATCGTCAGCGCAAGATCGGCTCTCTCGCCTTCGGCCTCTATGCAGCACCCAGCTACCTTGAACGCCACGGTACGCCAGGTACGCCGGCTGACCTCTACCGCCACCGGGTGATCGGCTGGAGCGAGGAGTTGAGTTACCTGATCATGGTGGCCTGGGTCGAAAGGCTCTGCCCCGGTCTCCAGCCGTCGATGTGTCTCACCTCCCTCGGTGCGCAGATGGCGGCGGTGAAAAACGGGCTCGGGCTCGCCGTGTTGCCTGCCTTTGCGGTCCAGTCGGCAGGGTTCGTGCCTCTGCTGCCGGAGGTGCCGCCCTTGGCCCCGGATCTCTGGATGCTGGTCCATGAACAGGCGGCGGAACTGCCGCGCGTGCGGTTGGTGAAGGAAGCGGTCATCACAGCGCTGGCGCGCTTCAAGGTGCGGCCGGGCGTGTAGATCCCGAGTGGCTCAAGCCCGGTCGGCGACGAAGCGGGCGAGGGCTGGACCGATCATGGTGATGATCAGAAGGCGGGCGGTCTGCAGCGCCATGACGAAGGAAAGGTCGACATTGCTCGAGGCGGCAATGACCGCGATCGAATCGAGCCCGCCGGGGCTGGTGGCGAGATAGGCGGTCAGCGGATCGATGCCGACGACCTTGATCAGGAGCACCGCGAGCAGACCCGAGAAGGAGATCAGCACGATAATCGAGATGACCGTCGGCACCAGCGCGCGGCGCGCGTGGATGAGGATCTGGCGGGTGAAGCCCAGGCCGATGTTCCAGCCGAGAGCCGCAAAACAGAGCGCCAGCAGCCATTGCGGCAGCACCGTGGTCGTGACTCCGGTGACGTTCAGCACGGCCCCGACGAGGAAGGGCAGCAGGAAGGCGCCGGCGGGCACGCGCAGGAAGCGACCGGTAAGGGCTGCGGCAAGTCCGAAGGCGATCGTCTCCAGGAAGAGCAAGCCGTCGATCGGCGCGAACCAGTGCGTGGTCTGCTCGGCTTCGGCACCAGTAACCCACATATGCGCCACGACCGTTGCTGTGCTGGCGACGAAGATCACGCGCAGATATTGCATGAAGGCGACGAGGCGGGCATCGGCGCCATAGGCATCGGCCATCAAAAGCATAGTCGAGGCGGCACCGGCCGACGAGCCCCAGATTGCCGTCGTGCCCGGCAGGATGCGCATGCGGGTGATCACCCAGCCGCACAGCGTGCTGACGGCGATGACCGAAAGGATGACGGCGAGGAACAGCGGCCAGTTACCGGAGAAGGTCACGAGCATGCCCGGCGTCATGGCGCCGGCGATCATCATCGCCAGGATGAACTGCACGCAGAAGAAGAGCTGGCGGGGCAGGCGGATCGTCCCGCCGTTCATGCCGACGAGAACGGCGCCGAGCATCGGGCCCATCAGCAGGCCTGCCGGAAGGCCGATGAATTCGAAGAACGAGGCGAGCACGACCGAGATTGCCGAAAGCAGGCACCATTGCAGCCACGGCGCCAGCCGTCCGATGCCGACCTTTTCCGGAGAGGACGCGGCTTTGGGCTTGTCGGTCGTCACGGGCATTCTCCGGCATGACCCCGAAAAGGCGGAACAGCCGTTCGTGGCCTGCCTCGACGGGCTTCGAGCGATGGTCGTCACCAGCAGGATCGCGGCGCCATCAATGTCCCGCTCGTTAGCAACAATGCGGCGTTGCATTCAAGGGGCACGGCAAGAAAGTGCCACAGCTGCCGTCGGCCGGAAACAAGGGGAGCGATGTCGCCATACTTGCCGGGAAGGCTCGCAGCTGTGTGACGAACGCGAGTTGTGAGAAAAAAACGTGAACAAAAGGTCCCTGGCCCGGGTAGCTCGACAGATGGGTTCAGCCGAAAAGATATTGATTTTGCATGGCAATTTCGTGAATTGTCGCGGAGTGCCCGCCAACCTTCCGTCACAGGGGCCGCGCAGCCCATAAATCCGGGCTTGCGTGTGCCGCCCGAATCCTGACACTCAGCCCCATGCAGTTCGCACCGCAACAGGATGAGGCCCTCAAGGCCGTTTCGCAGTGGCTGAAAGAGGGCCGCTCGCCGCTCTTCCGGCTGTTCGGCTATGCCGGCACCGGCAAGACGACGCTGGCCCGGCACTTTGCCGAACATGTCGATGGCGACGTGCTGTTTGCCGCCTTCACCGGCAAGGCCGCGCAGGTGCTGCGCTCCAAGGGTGCCAGCAACGCCAAGACCATCCACTCGCTGATCTATCGTCCGCGCGGCGAGGAGGAGGTTTCCGATGAGGAAACCGGCAAGACCTCGATCGCGCCGATGTTTGCGATCAACCGCCAGAGCCCGGTCGCCAAGGCCGCGCTGATCATCGTCGACGAATGCTCGATGGTGGACGAGGCGCTCGGCAAGGACCTGATGAGCTTCGGCACGCCGATCCTGGTGCTCGGCGATCCCGGCCAGCTGCCGCCGGTCTCCGGTGGCGGCTACTTCACCAACCAGGAGCCGGATTATCTGCTGACCGACATCCATCGTCAGGCGCGCGACAATCCGATCATCCAGCTCGCCATGCAGGTGCGCGAAGGCAACGAGATCATGCATGGCGACTACGGCACCACGCAGGTGATCGGTCGCGGGCAGGTGAACCAGGAGCTGGTGCTGGAAGCGGATCAGGTGCTTGTCGGCACCAACAAGACCCGCCGGCGCTACAATCAGCGCCTGCGCGAACTCAAGGGCTTCACCAGCGACTATCCGCAGTCCGGCGACAAGCTCGTCTGCCTCAGGAACGATCCGGCCAAAGGCCTGCTCAACGGTTCGCTGTGGCAGGTGATGAGCTCGTCGAAGGAAACGGTGAAGCCGGGCATCAACCTGATGATCCGGCCCGAAGACGACGACATGGATCGCGGTGCCGCCAAGATCAAGCTGTTGAAGGCGGCCTTCGAGGATGTCGAGGGCGAGATCCCCTGGACGACGCGCAAGCGCTACGACGAGTTCGACTACGGCTATGCGCTGACGGTGCATAAGGCGCAGGGCTCGCAGTGGAACAACGTCGTTTTGTTCGACGAGAGCTGGGCCTTCCGCGATACGCGGGAACGCTGGCTCTACACCGCGATTACCCGCGCGGCGGAGCGACTGACGATCGTTCGCTAAGGGCGGCTACGGAAGGGGTGCGACGTTGCCGATCAACAGGATCATCGTGTCGAGGCCTTTTGTCAGCATAGTGGACGCGATTTCGGCTGGCGGATACAACCCGTTTCTCTGCCAAGCGACACGTGGATTCCGCACCGCCCTGTTTGCTGCTAATATCATAGCTTCACCACCGGTTGTGGAGGGCAAAATGTCTCGGGCTCGCTTCCTTTCCGTCGCCGCATTCTCAATAGGCTTTGCAACGACGATCCACGCAGCGCCTATCAACATGACAAACAGTCCGTCCTGGACCAGCCCCACCGCTGCAAATCCATCGGACCTGGTTCTGGTGGCAGAGACCAAGAAGCCGCTGGTGAAATCGCCGTCGGTCAAGGCTGGAGCAACCGGCCCACAGACCACGGTCGGCTCTGCTGAACTGACTGCCCAGGAATGTGAGCGCGTTGGCGGTGTCGTGACGGGCAACGGTGACCCTAACTGCAAATCGAACCAGCGGTGCAAGACGACGCTGAGCAACGGCGACATCCGCTCGGTATGAATCGACGAAGCAAATTAGGCTCACCAGTCCGGGCTTTTGACCTACTGCATGTCTTTGTCCTTAAATCGAGCTCGATTTAAGGACAAAGACATGCAGAAAATCAAAGTGCTACAGCGACCTTTGCGCGTCTGATAAGACGCGCGGCGCTGTAGGCGGCAAGCTGGATAAGGCCGGCCGCATAACGGACGATTATCGCTTGGTCGCCATCCACAGCACGTGGCGCGCACCGCCACGCTTGCCATTGGCGCGCACATTGACCTCGTCGGTGGCAAAGCCGACCTCACGCAATCGCCGCGTAAAAGCGCTGTCCGGCGCCGAGGACCAGACGGCAAGCACGCCGCTGGGCCGCAGCGCCGCCTGGGCGGCGCGAAGCCCGGTATGGCTGTAAAGGCTGTCGTTGGAGGGGCGCGTCAATCCGTCCGGGCCATTGTCGACATCGAGCAGGATGGCATCGTAAGCGGCCTTCTTCGAGCGGATCAGCGCGCCGACATCGCCGACATGGATATCGACGCGGGGATCGTCGAGCGTGCCCTTGTGGAGGTCCGCCATCGGCCCGCGCGCCCAGTCGACGACGGCCGGCACGAGCTCTGCGACGACGACGCTGGCATCGTCCGGCAGCACGGCGAGGGCCGCCCGCAATGTGAACCCCATGCCGAGACCGCCGATCAGCATGCTGATGTTCTTGCCGCCGGCGATGCGCTCGTAGGCGAGCGTCGCCAGCGCCTCTTCCGAGCCGCTCAGCCGGCTGTTCATTAGTTCGGTCGAGCCGAGCATGATGGAAAATTCTTGGCCGCGCTGCTTCAGGCGCAACTCGTCGCCGTCTCCGGGAATGGTGGCGCGGTCTAGCTGGATCCAGGGAAGCATCGGGATATCTCACTCATGTCGTTTCAGCGCCTCGTAACATGAGCGCGGCGTCGAAGACATCCCATTGTCGACGATCCCGGGAGAATCGCCGGCAAACCGGCGGTATGGCCGGCTACCGGACAGGCTTTGGCCGTGCCGCCTCCAGACGCGCTGACACGTCTCCAGGCGAAGACGAAAACCGCCGTAAGGTGCTTCGGTTACTCCGCCGAGATCATTCCGGCGAGTACGGCCTTGGCGATTGCCTGGAAGCGGTTGTTGGCGCCGAACTTGCGGATGATGCCGGCTTCGAGCGTGAGCGCCGCGGCGACGTCCATCTCCATCAGGCCGGCGATGCGCGGGGCCGGATAACCGTCGGCCATGAAGGTCAGACACTCGCTCTCGATCGGGGAAAGGTGGACATGGTCATCTTCATCGGTCGCGGTACCGCTGCCATCGCTGCTTTCGAGCAGCTCGGTGATGCGCTGCATCTGGCGGCGCAGGTTCGCCTGCTGGGCGGCAAGTTCCCGGCGCCGCGCCAGTAGCGCCTCGCGAAACAACTGGTCGGCGTCTGCCTGTTCTTCGGTGCCGGCAAGGCCGGTCAAAAGCTCCAGGATGGCGGCGATCGGCATGTCGATCTCGCGGCAGGCGTTGATGACAGCCATGCGGCGGATGTGTTCTTCGTTGTAAACCCGCATCGGCCCCATGCGCGCGGCGGTCAGAAGGCCTTTCTCCTCGTAGAAATGCAGGGTGCGGTGGGTGACGCCGAAGGCATCGGCCATGTCGGCGATCGCCAGCGGGGCCGTCGGATCATGATGGGGAAGGGGAAGGATGGGCAGGAAGCCGACGCGTTCGGGCGCGGCGAGCATGCCTTCGTATTTCCAGTGGTCTCGCGGCATATCGATTGTCCCCGGTCTACAGGCCGCGCCTATCCGGCGCGTTGTCTCTGTAACGTTTGATTTTCCGCATATTTGACCTGAATCGAGGCCGACCCAGGGTGTAACAGTCCGCGTCCGGAAGCGGCGGCGATCACCGGGTCTCATAGGTGCGGACCGCGTCCGCGTGCTGAGGCACTCGTTGATCGACAACGACAATGCCTGCTGCTCGGCTGGGGCATCCCGCGTGGACCACGCGGTTCTACTCAGGACTTCGATGCTTGCCTGACGAGCAACCAGGCATCCATTCCCAACGCATGCGTGCACCGTATACGCGAATCAAATATATGACCAGTCCTTAATATTGGTAGGCTGACGCCCGTTTTCCCCGACTGGAGGGGCCGCTGCCACTGCATGGTTTCCTACTGCCTGTCTCCTTGAATCGACCTCGATTTAAGGACCAAGACATGCAGAAAATCAAAGGGCTACAGCGACCTTTGCGCGTCTGATAAGACGCGCGGCGCTGTGGGCCGATCCAGGAAAACATGCAGTGATTCAAAGCGTTACGGTGAGCTTGCCGCGTCCTCGAAGATGCGGCGCACGCGGTCAGTGGCCGATGACCTTGAGCGGGCTGTTGGAGCTCAGGATGAACAGCGGTTCGTCCCCGCGCAACGGCGACAGCTTCTGCTGGCAGGACCAGGCTTCCTCGAAGGCACCCCGGGTCAGGTGCTTGCGATAGCGCTGGGTAGCGGCCATGCAGCCCATGAGGGGGCTTTCGATCTGCTCCTGGCGGGCGTGTTCGTAGATCTCGCCGTCGAGCGAAAACAGTTCCGACGCCAGCGACATGCTCTCGTAAAGCAGGTCCGGCTCGGACGCGAGCCGCTTCCAGGTGATGAAGTCCTGGCGCAGGGGCACGTTCTCGCCATCATGGGAGAGAGTGACGCGGATGCCCTGCGCCGGCGCATCGTACCAGGTCACCTGCACGGTGAAGGACAGGGCGGAATTGCGCGAAACGGGGCGACCGGTGTCGCCGTCAGTGGCGCGGGCCAGCGTCTTGTGGCGCTGGGCCGCAAGGCGAAGCGCCGTGGCAAACGCTTTTGCATCGTCGTTTTCGGCGCCCGCCATCTTCACCTGAACCGAGGGCAGTACCCGTTCGGTCGCGTGGCGCGCGTTGAAGAGTTTTGCCTGCGCGTCGATGTCCAGCGTCATTTCCTGCGAGGGCATCGGCGCGAAAAGGAGCAGCGGCAGCACGGTCAGCACCGAGAGTGGCGACGAGAAGGGCGCCGGCGGCCAGGCGGGCCGGTGCCCGGCAAAGCGCCGCTTCGTCAGTTTCGGCTGGCGGGGCGAGCTTGCGGCCTGATGCTCTTCCTCGTTGCGGGCGCGCTGGTACTCCGGAACATAGGTTCCCTTGGGAATGGCGATCCGCCATTCCTCGTCGGCACCGTCGCCCTCGTAGAAAGCCTTGAGCAGCTTGCGCAATTTGCCGGCGTGCACCCGCACGAGCGGGTCGCTGTCGGCGTTGAAAGCCTGGGGCCGGTCGAAGACGTCGATCGCGATCGAGTAGCCCTTGAGCTGATGGCCTTCGCCGGCCATCTCCTTCTCGACCACATAGGTGAGGAAGGCCCTGAGGCGCTCTGAACGCGCGAAAGCCTTGCTTTCGAGGATACGACGGAGGGCCCGTCGAATCGTCTCGTCGCAGGGTCTTTCGACCGTCGTCATCCGTTCTTGCTCCAGTGTCATGTGAACTAAAATCTATGAAATGCGATCGCGGCGCGGGCTGGGCCATTCGATCTGATTCGGAAAGTTAAGCCCTAAAAAGGTGGTTGTCAGGGTAGTAGACGCCAAATTTGAGTTTTTTCTGAAATAAACGTAAAAATTGCGCCGGTTCTCCCTGTGGCGGATGGTAGCGGAAGTCCAGTCGGCCATTTTCGCCGTTCGTGATTGAGTCTTCCCGCATATTAGAGACGCCGATTGTCAAGACTTGGTCAAGACAAGGCGGGCAAACGAACCGCGCGCAAACGTCGCATCGCTCCCCTGCGACCTCCTTGGAATTGCTGCATAATCGGACCTCAAACTGTTTTCGGTTTCAGCAATTATGCAGTAGAACATTGCAACCACATTGCCTGCGTCTGGGCCCGCCTTGGGCCCGCTTTCTGGAAAGTTCAGACATGCCTGCAAAACTGTCCGTGAATCTGAATGCCGTCGCAATGCTCCGCAACCGGCGCGATCTGCCGTGGCCCTCCGTCACCGCGCTTGGCCGCATCGCGCTCGAAACGGGGGCTGCCGGTCTCACCGTGCATCCGCGACCCGACCAGCGCCACGTCCGCTTCAGCGATCTGCAGCCGATCCGCGACCTGATCGACCAGGCGTTTCCGGAGACGGAATTCAACATGGAAGGCTATCCGAACGAGGAATTCCTCGGCCTCGTGGAGATGCATCGGCCGGAGCAGGTGACACTGGTGCCCGACGATCCGGCGCAGGCGACCTCGGACCACGGCTGGGATTTCCGCAAGAACCACAACCTGCTCGGCAATGTCGTCGGCCGGCTGAAGAAGAAGGGTTTTCGCGTTTCGCTGTTTGCCGATGGCGACGAGGATACGGAGGCCTTGCGGATTGCCAAGGAAACCGGCGCCGATCGCATCGAACTCTACACCGGCCCCTATGGCGGTTGCTATGACGACCCGGACAAGGCGGAGAAGATCGCCGCCGAACTTGGCCGCACGGCTGCGATTGCCGCAAGCCTCGGGCTCGACGTCAATGCCGGGCACGACCTGACGGTGGCCAACCTGCCGCTGCTCGCAAGGCACATCCCCAACCTTGCCGAAGTCTCGATCGGTCACGGCCTGACGGCCGATGCGCTGGAATACGGTATGGCCGAAACGGTGCGCCGCTTCCGCCGCGCCTGCGGGCAGGAGGTCTGAGGCGACATCTGCGCCTTAGTTCTTGCGCGGCAGGAGCGTCTTGCGAAACCCGAGCGATGCCATGAAGGATCTCTTCGTCGTCACCCACACGGAATCCGTCCATCACCTGGAAGGCAAGGTGGGTGGCTGGTACGACACGGATCTGACCACCCGCGGCAGAGAGGATGCGGAGTTAACGGCCGAACGGCTGGTGGCCTTGGTTGGCGGAAGGGACGTGGAAATCCATAGCTCCGATCTGCGCCGCGCCTCCCAGACGGCCGATGCGATAGCAAGGCGCTTCCAACGGCCGGTGATGGAAACTGCCGATCTCAGGGAAATCAGCTATGGCGTTGCGGGTGGCAGGCCCCAGGCGTGGCTCGATGCGCGCTATAGCCCGGCACCGGATGACAATCGGCTCGACCATGATTGCGGCATCGAGGGCACGGAAACCCGTCGCGACGTGGCGCTGCGCGTCGTCCCTTGCGTAAACGCCATCGTGGCGCGGCCCTGCCAAACGCAGATCATCGTCACCCATGGCTTCACGCTGACGCTGGTGCTTGCCGCCTGGATGAAGATCCCGATCGACGCCACGGGCTTCCTGAGTTTTCCGGCAAAATCCGGCAGCATCACGCATCTGCGCCAGGACGATTTCTTTCGAAACCGCGCGGTTGTCAGCCTGGCGGATGCGTCACATCTCAATTCATAAGCCTCGCCGACCCGAAAATATCACCTGCAGAAACCGGCGCTTTTTGTGGGTGATGTTGCGACTGGTACGCGCAGGCTTGCGGTAAGACTGCTATAGGTCGAGTCTTTCCTTCCCTTGTGTGCAGCCAATGACATTCCAGACCAGTTTCCGTGAGCGCATCGTTCTCTATGCGCTTCTGACCTCGCTGACCTCGATCAGCATCGATGCGCTTTTGCCGGGCTTGCGCCAGATCGGGGCCGATCTTGGCGTTCAGCCGCCACTTTCCACCCAGCACATCATCTCGCTTTTCATCCTCGGCATGGCGTTTGGCGAGCTCTTGCTCGGGCCGCTTTCCGATGCGATGGGGCGGAAGAGGGCGCTTGTTCTGGGGCTTGGCGTCTATGCGCTCGGAACCGTCATCACCATGGCAGCCGGCTCGCTCGAAATGGTCATTCTCGGCCGCTTCCTTCAGGGCGTCGGGGTCTCGGGGCCGAAGATTGCGACGCGGGCGATGATCCGCGACCAGTTCGAGGGTGATGCCATGGCGCGTGTGATGTCGTTCATGTTCACGCTCTTCATTCTCGTGCCGATGCTGGCCCCGACGCTCGCGCAAGGGATCATCGCCGTCGGTGGCTGGCGTAGCGTCTTTGCGGTCTATCTCGCGGCGGCGGGACTTCTCGGCGTGTGGCTGGTGGTGCGCCAGCCGGAAACGTTGCCGCTAGAGAAGCGCATTCCCTTTCGCCCGCGGCTTCTCGTGTCGAACGGGCGGCGCATCCTGTCAAACCGGCGCGTGGCGCTGCTGATCGTGGCGACCGGGCTCGTCTTCGGTGCGCAGCTCCTCTATCTCAGCACCGCGGCGGATCTGTTCTTCGACGCCTACGGGATCGGGCAGACCTTCCCCTTGTATTTTGCCATGCTGGCGACCGGCATCGGGCTTGCCTCGTTCCTCAATGCCAAGCTCGTGCAGCGCTTCGGTTCGGAGGCGATGGCGCGTTACGGCTTTATTGGCCTGGCGGTGGCGGGGCTCGCGATGCTGGCGGCATCCACCCTTTGGGCCGGCCGGCCGCCGCTCACAGTGCTGATGGTACTCGGCTTTGCGGCCTTCTTTGCGATCGGGGTGCTCTTCGGCAACCTGAATGCCATGGCCATGCGCTCGCTGGGGCAGGTTGCGGGCCTCGGGGCGTCGTTGATCGCCTCCGGCTCGAGCCTGATCGCGACCTTTTTTGCGATCGCATTCGGCGCGTTTTACGACGGCACGACGCTCAATCTGTCCGCCGGGTTCTTTATCGCCGGCGTCAGCGCACTCGTGCTTGCGGAGATCGCGCTGCGGGCAGATGCCTTGCCGGTGGAGGCCGTACGCTAAGTCAGGCAAGATCCGAGCGGACCGTGCGGCAGGCGCGGCCCGCCCAGCCCCCTGGGAAATGGGAAACAAGCCCAGGGGAACCCGCAAAGCATGGTCGCGATCCGTCCGTGCACGTCGTTTTCGCAAAGCCGTCCCGTATTGTCCGCAACGGCAACCCTAGCCGTTGTAGACGACTGAAATCTTGTTTCCGGATGGATCGCGCATGTAGGCGGAGTACCAGTCAGGCCCATAGTGCGGACGCGGCCCGGGTGCGCCTTCGTCCGCCCCGCCATTGATGATGGCGGCCTGGTAGAAAGCATCCACCTCCGCGGGCGACTTGGCCATGAACCCGACCATGGAGCCGTTTCCGGCGGTCGCCGGCTCACCGTCAAAAGGTTTGCAGACCCACAGGACAAAGCCTTTGCCGGCTCCGCCTTCGGAATAGGCGCGCCAGTCCGGAAACTCTATGTGCTTGCTCCATCCGATGGTCGCGAGAATTGCGTCATAGAAGGCATTCGAGCGGGCGCAGTCCAAGGCACCCACGGTCAAATAAGCGCTCATAATGTCCCCTTTCTCCGGTGGTGAAGGTGGGGAATGCATAGCGCATCATAGTGAACATAACAAGAACAAAATGTGGCGACGGCGACTGACAAGATCCTGCTGCCGGGGCGGAAGACGCAATTGGGCATCTCCCTCGTCGCAATCTGGGAGCCCGGCACGGATGGCCGGGCTCGCGTCGTTTCGGACCGGATTCCTTCTTCAGCCGGCAAGTCTCGCCTTGCTCGCTTCCAGGAAAGCGCCGAGCTTCACCGGCGTTGCACCCGTCAGAGACGTCACGTCGTTCGTCACCATGTTGATATGGCCTTCGCGGGTGTTGGCATCGAAGGAGACGACGATCGGGATGAGGAAGTCCGGCAGGCCGGCGCCCTTCAGGCCGCCTGCGAGCGCCTCGTCCGAGATGTGCACGACATCGAGCCGCTTGCCGGTCGCCTTGGCGACGAGGGCCGCGATCTCGTCGGTCGAGCGCTGCTCGCCGCCGGTCAGCGTATAGGTGCGGCTCTCGCGCCCGCTTGAGGCAAGCGCAGCGGCGGCCGCCTTGGCGGCATCGGCGCGGGCGATGTGGGCGAGGCGGCCCTCGCCGGACGAGGAATACCATTGGCCGGTCTCTAGCGCGTGCGGCAGCGCCATGAACAGGTTCTCCATGTACCAGCCGTTGCGCAGGATGGTGTAGGGGATGCCGGTCGCCTTGATGGCGTTTTCGGTGCCGAGATGATCGGGCGCGAAGGGGATCACCGATGTCTCGGGGCTGGGCATCGAGGTGTAGAGGATATGCTTGGCGCCGGCCTTCTCGGCAGCTGCCACGGCGGCGAGGTGCTGCTTCAGGCGCTTGCCCGGCTGATCCAGCGCGTCGGTCGAGATGATCAGGATCCGGTCGGCGCCGGCAAAGGCCTTGTCGAGCGAGGCCGGGTCGTCGAAATCGGCGACGCGGGCCTGAACGCCCTTGGCCGTGTAGTCGGCAAGCTTCGCCGTGTCACGGCTGGTGGCGATGATCCTCGCCGGCTCGACGCCGGAGCCGAGAAGCTGGTCGAGCACGAGCTTGCCGAGCTGGCCGGTCGCGCCGGTGACGAGCAATGTATCGGACATGGTCTTTCCTTTTCCTCTAAACCTGAGACGGGATGGCCGCGGGAGATCGCCCGCACTTTCCTCGCTCGTCGTTGATGCCGGCGGCCCGGGAGGTCGCGCGGCACATGGTCTCTTTTTGAGACTTGCTCTTATCTCGTAATCTCGGTACAGCTGTAAAGGAGGCAGTTTTTTCTGCTGTGGTTACAGGAAGGGTACCGCCTATGAACAAGCTGACCGGGGATGTGAAGGGCAAGCGCGTGGCCATCGTCTGCGGCGTTCCGATGGACATGGAGAACTGCCCGGTGCGCGACGTCATGGACAATATCGGCGGCAAGTGGAACTCGCTGATGATCCTGTCGCTGGCCGACGGTCCCTTGCGTTTCTCCCAGCTTCGCCGGCTCATCCCCGACATTTCCCAGCGCATGCTGACCCAGACGCTGCGCGACCTGCAGCGCGACGGCTACATTCACCGCACCGTCTTTCCGACCCAGCCGCCGAGCGTGGAATATGCGCTGACCGATCTCGGCCGCTCGCTGCTTGGCCTGCTCAAGCATTTCGTCGACTGGTCGTTGGAAAACCACGGAGCGATCCGCGCGGCCCGCGAGGTTTATGACGCGGAGGCGTAGGGCTGTAGCAGCCGAATCCACCGCAGGGCTAGTCCGTTGCGCATGCGGCGCTCTCGTTGCGGGCCATCGCTAGCGGAGTTTGCCCCTCACCCTAACCCTCTCCCCGCGGGCGGGGAGAGGGGACGTGGACGACGGCTGCGTTCCCGGCCGGGGCCTGCTGTCGAGAAGGTCGTGACTGAAAATCGTGAGGTGGAGCGAGCAGGTGCCACGGGTCTCCTTCGCCCCGCTTGCGGGGAGAAGGTGGCCGGCAGGCCGGATGAGGGGCGGTTGCGAGGCGCGACCTCGTGTCCCGTCGTGCAGACTTGCCCTAGCGCCTTGATTTTCCCTATAGTTTCGTAGACTGCCTACGTCACCTCGGGGACCCATGAAGACACTTGATATCGGCATTGCGGGCGCCGGCCCGGCGGGGCTCGCGGCGGCGTTGATGCTGTCGCGGCAGGGGCATCGGGTGGAAATCCTCGAACGCTTCGACGTGGCCTCGCCGGTCGGTTCCGGCCTGATGCTGCAGCCGACGGGACTGACGGTGCTGAACGCGCTCGGCCTGCTGCCGTCCATGCTTGCCCTCGGCAGCCGGATCGACCGGCTCTATGGCGCCGACGCAAAATCCGGCCGCACTGTTCTCGACGTGCGCTACGACGCAATTGCCGGTGGCCGCTTCGGGCTGGCGGTGCAGCGCGCGGCGCTTTTCAACACGCTGCATGATGCCGTGGTCACGGCCGGTTTGCCGGTTCGCACCGGCGTGACGCTCGCCGATGTCCGAATGGCCGGTGGCAAGGCCGTGCTTCTGGATGCAGAGCGGCGGGAGACGGGCGCCTATGATCTGGTGATCGACGCGAGCGGTGCGCGCTCGACGCTATCGGCCGGCTCCGCTGTCTCGCCCAAAGTGCGCGAGCTCACCTATGGTGCCTTCTGGGCGACGCTCGACAGCGACGGGCTCGTCCATGATCCCCACGCCCTGGTGCAGCGCTACGACCGGGCGCGGGTGATGATCGGTATCCTGCCGGCGGGCAGGGCGCAGGTCGGCGAGAAGGAGCGTGTCGCCTTCTTCTGGAGCCTGAGGGTCGCGGATGCGGACAGGGTACGGGAGGCTGGGCTCGACCGATGGAAGGCGCGTATCCTCGACTACTGGCCGGATTGTGCGCCCTTGCTCGATCAGGTCGCCGACTGGGAGCAACTGACGCTGGCGCGCTATGCGCATCGCACCATGCGCCCGCTCGCCTCCGGCCGTATCGCCTTCCTCGGCGACAGTGCACATTCGACGAGCCCGCAGCTCGGGCAGGGGGCGAACATGGCGCTTCTCGACGTGGCGGCGCTGGCGCATGCGCTGGAGACCACGCCGGATCTTGATTGCGCCCTTGCCACCTATGCTGCCGCGCGGCGCAATCATGTCGCGCTGTTCCAGCTTCTGTCGCTGGCCTTTACGCCGTTCTACCAGTCGGACTCGGCACTTCTCGCCTGGCTGCGCGACCGGCTGGTCGCGACGATCGCCCGCACGCCGCCGATGCAGGCGCTGCTCGCCTCGATCGTCTCGGGCACGCTGATCGATCCCTTCGCGCCGGCCGGGCTTGCCGAATGCGATTGGCAGGCGTTCGGCGCGCGCCCGGACGGCCTGCTGCGATCCGCCTCGGACGCGATTTCCGCCTGAGCAGTCGACGAATCCTGTATCGAGGGCAACGGGATGGCGGATGGAGGGATGGAGAAATTGCGATGACCGAAAGCGTGGCGGCCATACTGGTGCATGTTCCCGACACGGAAGCGGGGCTCGCCTGGTATCAGCGTGCTTTCCCAACGGCACAACGCCGGTGGCTTCAGGCGTTCGACTTCGCCTATCTCAAGGTCGGCACGGTGGATCTCGAAATCGTTCAGGCGGACGAGAAGGTGGCGAGTGGTGCCGCAGGTTCCGTCGTCTACTGGGCGGTCGAGGACTTCGACCGGGCGCTTGCCCATTTCGAAGCGCTCGGCGCACCTCTCTATCGTGGACCGATGGCGATCCAGGAGGGGCTCTGGATGTGCCAGGTGCGCGATCCCTGGGGCAATTGCATCGGCCTTCGCGGTCCGAGAACCGGATATAAGAGAGAGGAAGCCTGATGCCGGATAGTCCCGTCACCTGTGAAATCCGCTACCGGCTCGCGCAGGGCCGGATGACGGAGTTCGATGCCTATGCCCAAACCTGGATGATGCTCATTGAGCGGCACGGCGGAACGCACCACGGCTATTTTGTCCCGCGCGAAAAGCCCGAGGGCATCGGCACGAGCTTTCCCGGCCTTGGTGAAGAGGGCGCTGGCGATGTCGCCATCGCGCTCTTTACCTTTCCGGACGAGGCGGCTTACCGCCGCTATCGCCGTGACGTTGCCAGCGATCCGGACGGCATCGCGGCCAATGCGCGTTACGCGGACGATCCGCCGTTCATCAGCTACGAGCGCATCTTCCTGCAGCCGCTTCCAAGAAAATGACTGGACGCACAGCGGAGGGCGGATTTCCCGCCCTGCGTTTGCACCCGTTTCTCGGTCCCGTTCAGGCAGCCCGTGCCAGCAACGCGCCCTCGAGCGCAAACTCGACGGCAGCGTCCGCGTGGATCGCGGTGGAATCGAAGCCCGGCAGCGGCAGGGCCCTGGGGTCGAGGGTCAGGCAGATCTCGGTGCAGCCGAGGATGACGGCGTCCGCGCCTTCCGCCTCGGCCTTGTCGATCAGGTCGATCAACGCCCTGCGGGAAGAGCGCAGCACCTTGCCGGCGCAGAGTTCGTCAAAGATGACGTTGTGGACGAGCGTCCGGCCATCCGCGTCCGGCACCATGATGTCGATGCCGTGGCTCCGCATGCGCTCTGCGTAGAAGCCGTGCTCCATGGTATAGCGGGTGGCGAGCAGCAGCGGCTTGCGGCTGCCGGCGGCCTTGAGGCGGAGCGCCGTCTCGTCGATGATGTTGATCAGCGGGATGTTCACCGCCGCCTGCACCGCGTCTGCGATCAGGTGCATGGTGTTGGTGCAGATCAGCACGCAATCGGCGCCGGCCGCTTCCAGGCCACGGGCGACATCGGCAAGCCGCTTGGCGGCATCATCCCAGCGGCCAGCCTTCTGCAGGTCGACGATCGACTGGAAGTCGACGGAATGCAGCAGCACCTCGGCCGAGTGCAGCGCGCCCAGGCGCTCGCGAACCGCCTCGTTGACCATGCGATAATAGACCACCGAGCTTTCGAAGCTCATACCGCCGATCAGACCAATCTTGCGCATCGCCATTCCTCTTTCCCTTTATGGCGCGCCGGGCACGCCGTTGTTCGATGGCCAGAACTATGCGGCCGAAGCCGCCGGAATGGTTCGCTTTGTTCGCGAGGGGAATGCCGTTCGGCGCGAAAAATTTGCGCATAGAGGTAAATTTGTGCAAATATATACGGCATTGAATCGCAATGGGTGGAGGGATCGGCGTGCTTGACGAGAGAGACAGGAAGCTGCTTGGGCTGTTGCAGCAGGATGCCAGCGTCGCGGTCGGCGAATTGGCAGAGCGGGTCAATCTTTCGCTTTCCGCCTGTTCGCGCCGCATCCAGCGGCTGGAGGAGGCGGGTTACATCGCCAGGCGGATCGTCGTGCTCGACCGCGAGCGCATGGGCGTGCCGACGACCGTCTTCGCGCTGATCAAGACGGCGCACCATTCGGACGAGTGGATCGAGACGTTCCGCCGCGCGATCAGCGATATCCCTGAAATCGTCGAGGCACATCGGTTGACGGGGAACTATGACTATATCGTCAAGGTCGTGCTGCCGCGCGTCGAGCACTACGACGTGGTCTACAAGCAGATCGTGCGAAAGGTGGAGCTCTTCGACGTTTCCGCCTCGATCTCGATGGAAATCCTGAAGAGCGGAACGGCGGTGCCGGTCGATTATGCGGAGTAAGAATCAATGACGGATGAGGCAAACGAGGCGAGCACCGCGAACGAAGGTCCCGTTGCCGATGCGCTTGTGGTCGTCGATGTCCAGCGCGCCTTCATCTCCGGACCGGAGGCGGTGCCCGGCCATGTCGACCTTCAGCGTGCCGTCGGTCTTCACTGCTGAAAAAGGCTCGTGCGGCAGGCGTGCCGGTGATCTTCCTGCAGAATGATGGACCCGAGGGTGCCTCCGACGAGCCGGAGACCGACGGCTGGCGGCTCTTCTTTTCGGCGGAGGCGGATGAGGTGGTGGTGCGCAAACGGAAGGACGACGGTTTCGATGGAACCGACCTCGAGGATTTGTTGCGGGCGCGTGGCATCGAAACGCTTGCGATTTGCGGCATGCTCTCGGAAATGTGCCTGGCGGCGACGGCCCGCACGGCGATCGCCAAGGGCTTCACCGTGATCCTCGCCAACGACGCCCATGCCACCTATGACGTGCCGCCCGGTCCCGGCCGCTCGCCGATGGTGCCGGCGCGTCTGGCCGCGCGCGCGGCCGAATGGTCGCTCGGTGACGAGATCGTGCTGGTGGACGCGGCCGACGAGATCACCTTCGCGACAAGGCCTTGATCGCCGGCCGTTCTTGACTTTTTGCAAGGGTGACATGAGGTGGCTGCGCTTGTCCTTGCTGACCACAACCCCAATCTTGTGGCATGTCCAATAGAAGGCCGGCTGGGAGCCAGCTGGAAGCAAACATGCAGGACAGGCATCATGTGGTCGTCGTTGGCGGCGGGTTCGGCGGATTGCAGCTCGTCAAAGGGCTCGCCGGCGCGCCGGTTCGCATCACCCTCATCGACCGGCGTAACCACCATCTTTTCCAGCCCTTGCTCTATCAGGTGGCAACGACGCTGATCGCCACCTCGGAAATCGCCTGGCCGATCCGCAGCCTTTGGCGCGACCGGCCGGAGGTGACGACGCTGCTCGGCGAGGTGACGGATGTGGACGCGGCCGAAAAGGCGGTCGTTCTCAGGGACGGCAAGCGCATCGGCTACGATACGCTGGTGTTGGCGACCGGGGCGACGCATGCCTATTTCGGCCATGACGAATGGGAGCCCTTCGCCCCCGGCCTGAAGACGCTGGAGGACGCGACGACGATCCGCCGCCGCGTGCTGCTCGCCTTCGAGCGCGCCGAGCTGGAAGAGGATCCGGATGCCCGCGCAGCGCTCCTGACCTTCACCGTCATCGGTGCCGGCCCGACGGGCGTCGAGCTTGCCGGCATCATCGCCGAGATGGCGCATCGCACGCTTCCAGACGAATTTCGCCGCATCGATACGCGGCAAACGCGCGTGCTCCTGGTCGAGGCGGGTCCGCGCATTCTCGCTGCGTTCAGCGAGGATCTCTCGGCCTATGCGGTCAAGGAACTGGAGCGCCTCGGCGTCGAGGTTCGCACCGGCACGCCGGTGACATCATGCACCGAAGAGGGCGTGATGATCGGCGAGGAATTCGTCGCCAGCCGCACGCTCGTCTGGGCTGCGGGCGTCCAGGCGTCACCCGCTGCCCGCTGGCTTGATATCACTGCTGACCGCGCCGGTCGGGCGATTGTCGGC
Source organism: Ensifer sp. 22460 (assembly GCF_052044935.1). Classification (NCBI taxonomy): domain Bacteria; kingdom Pseudomonadati; phylum Pseudomonadota; class Alphaproteobacteria; order Hyphomicrobiales; family Rhizobiaceae; genus Ensifer; species Ensifer sp. 22460. Next base: position 43,923 of record NZ_JBQENZ010000003.1, on the reverse strand, counting down.
GCCGATCTGACTGCACCCGATCATCCCGATGTCTTCGTCATCGGCGACACGGCTTCGGTTACCTATGACGGCGGCAAGCCGGTGCCGGGCATTGCGCCCGCCGCCAAGCAGCAGGGCGCCTATGTGGCCGATGTCATCCGCGCGCGGCTTGCAGGCGACAATCCGCCCGCCGATTTCCGCTACCGTCACCAGGGCAGCCTCGCCACCATCGGCCGCCGCGCCGCGATCATCGATTTCGGCCGGTTCAAGCTGAAGGGCGCGCTTGCCTGGTGGATCTGGGGCATCGCCCACATCTACTTCCTGATCGGCACGCGCAGCCGCTTCGCGGTCGCCTGGAGCTGGTTCTGGACCTATCTCAGCGGCCAGCACAGCGCCCGCCTGATCACCCAGAAGGAGACGCTGAAGGAGAAGGGCTGAGGGGTTCTTTGCCGCATGTTTCCAGCCGACCGGAGGGCAAATATGCGGCAACTCCGAAAGAGCGACAGCGCTGCGCGTCGGCAAAGGCGTGCAGTGCTGCAGAATTGCACTTTCTGGATGGTGCTCTGATCTCTATGTTCCCGTCTCATTTCAGGGAGTCGGGGATCCAGATGACGAGACATCAGCGCTTGGGCTGCCTTTATGCCATGGCCTTCATGCTTGCCGGTTTCAGTGCACCGACTGCCGAAGCCGCGCCGTCCTGCCCCAAGATCAGCTACACGGCGGAACGGGCCCGGCTGCAAAAGGTGCTCTCGGCGAATGCGTTCCCGCGTGACGAAACCGCCTTCCTGCTGAGAGGTGTGGATCAACAGCTGAAGGAAATGCCCCAAAGCCGCCTGAACGCACACGGCGCTGAATGCGGCATTCAGGCGGTACGTGCGCTCATCCTGGGGTGCGTGAACAAAACACTCCCTGAGATGTTGGAGACGACGTCCAGGCCGAGCGCCAAATCCGGACAGGCCTATTGGGACAAAGCGAATGTTTCCGGTCGCGAAGCGGCCGTGATCGGGGTCACCCATGCGTGCCGCAGCGCGGCGATGGAAACATTCCTCTCAGGCTCGTGACGCGAGGGTGGACCAAAGTGGCTACCTACTTCTGCACTTTCACGATCAGGATCATCGGGCGATCGACTTCTTCGGCCAGGGCGGGGATCTCCGCGATCTGCGCCTCCGTCGGCCGCCACTCCTCTACGTGGCGGATGGCAAAGCCCGTTGATATCAGCGTGTTGAGCGTCGTGCCTGTCGTGCGGTGGTGCTTGATGACGCCCTTCGCCAGCCAGTCTGTGGTGCGCGGTCCCTCGGCCGAATAGTGATCGACCGGCCAGGTGCGCTCGCCGTTCTCATGCCGCCAGCCGGGATTGAGCGACGCCATATAGATCGGGTGCTCGATGGTGAAGACGAAATGCGCGCCGGGAACCAGCGCCCGGTGGATGGTGGCGACCAGCCGGCCGAAATCCTCGACATAGTGGAAGGCGAGCGAGCTATAGGCGAAGTCGAAGCTCTCTTCGGGCAATTCGAGCTGATCGAGATCGGCGATCCGGTAGTCGATCTCCGGATCGGACGTATCGGCCCTGGCGCGGGCGATCATTTTTTCCGAGAGATCGAGGCCGAGCACCTGGGCCGCACCAGCCTCGCGGGCATAACGCGAGAACCAGCCGAAGCCGCAACCGAGATCGACGACGCGTTTTCCCGACAGATCCGGCAATTGGGCGCGAATCGCCGGCCATTCGGCAGCGCCCGCAAGGCCATGCACCGAGCGTCCGAGCTGGCTGTAGCCTTCGAAGAATTCCGGCTTGTCGTAAATGTTCTGGGCCATATCGGTCTCCTTCGGGGCAATGGGCAAGAGCGCGGTCGTCTGCCGCGCGCGATAGGGCGAGCGGGCATCGTTTGCCGTTACCTTGGGAACAGCATGCCGGCAAGGATCCTGCTCGAAACCTCCGGCATTTCAAAGTGCTAGCGCGTTGATCTGATAGGGCGCCGAGCGCCGCAAGGTCAAGTTGCGGCTGAGGTGCAAGGTTTTACTTGTGTTTTTTGGGGGTGTGTTAATGTACGATTCTCTTGGTCCAGTCCGTTTTGTGGAGGCGTAATGTCCGAGGCCATCCATCCCACTGCAATCCATCATTTGCCGGCATTCATCACGGCGCCGGGACAAAGCGACGTCCTGTTCAACGTCGTCGTCGTCTTCATGATCCTGGCGATCTTCGCCCTCGGCACCTTCTATCTCAGGCTGCATTCGCTGCCCGAAACCATGGCGCACAAGAGCCACAAGGTGCAATACGAGCTGGTGGCGGTGCTGGGGCTGATCTCGCTGCTCACGCACAACAACATCTTCTGGATCGCGGCGCTGATCCTGGCGCTGATCGACCTGCCGGATTTTTCGTCGCCGCTCTCGTCGATCTCCCGCTCTCTGGAGAGGATCGCCGGCAAGGTGGATGCATCAACTGAACCGGTGCCGCCCGAGCTCGAGCCGGTGGCGAGCCATCCGGCCGCACCTGCAGATCAGCCGTCGATGGAAGGGAAGGCCTGAGCCATGTTCGAATTCATGCTTTGCTCGATGCTGACGATCCTTCCTGACTATCTCTTCCGCCGCTATGTCCAGGGCAAAAGGTTCGGGCGGGAGATCACCATCTATTCGGTGTGGTTCGAACTGCGCTGGGGCATCACCGCCTGCATCATCCTGACGATCTCGCTGATCACGCTGATCTTCTACTTCCACCCGTCGACGAAGAATGTCACCGCGGCGTTCCGCACGGTCGCCATCCTGCCGGAAGCCGGCGGGCGCGTTTCGGAAATCTATGCGACGCGCTTCGAGAAGGTGAAGGCCGGCCAGCCGTTGTTCAAGCTCGACAGCTCCGAACAGGAAGCCGCCGCCGAGGTTGCCCGCCGCCAGATCGCCGAAGTGGAAGCGGAGCTCGCCGTCGCTCGCACCGAGCTGGTCGCCGCCGATGGCGCGATCGTGGAAGCCCAGGCGGCCGTGCAACAGGCTCAGGACGAGTACGACACCCAGGTCGAACTCAACAAGCTGAACCCCAACGTCGTCGCACGGCGCGAGATCGAGCGTCGGCAGGTCAACCTCGAAGGGCGCAAGGGCGCACTCACCGCTGTCCTTTCCAACAAGCAGACACTGGAGACCAAGCTCGTTTCACTGCTGCCTTCGCAAAAGGCGAGCGCCGAAGCGGCCCTGAAGGAGGCGGAGGTCGATATTAGCAAGACCACCGTGCGCGCCGGCGTGTCCGGCCGGGTGCAGCAGTTCGCACTCCGGGTCGGCGAGGTCGTCAATCCGCTTCTGCGGCCAGCGGGCGTTCTCGTCCCTGAAGATGCCGGCCGGGCGCAGCTGGTCGCTGGCTTCGGGCAGATCGAGGCGCAGGTGATGAAGGTCGGCATGATCGGCGAGGCCACCTGCATCGGCAAGCCCTTCACCATCATTCCCTTGGTCGTCACCGACGTGCAGGACGTGATCGCCTCCGGCCAGGTGAGGGCGAGCGACCAGCTGATCGACGTCGCCCAGATCTCGCAGCCCGGCACGCTCACCGTGGTCATGGAGCCGCTCTATCCCGGCGTGCTCGAGGACATTCCGCCCGGCAGCAGCTGCATCGCCAATGCCTATACCAACAGCCATGACGAGCTCGAGTCGCCCGATATCAGCACCGCCCGCTGGGCCTATCTGCACGTGGTCGACGCCGTGGGCCTCGTCCATGCGATGATCCTGCGCATGCAGGCCCTGATGCTGCCGGTGCAGACGCTGGTGCTCGGCGGGCATTGAGGGGGCGGTGTAGCCTCTGCAGTGCCCCTGCGGCAGTCAATATAAGGGCCCCGACCGGAACTGGTCGGGGCCCTTTCTCTTTGCCTGTTCCTCAAATGAACTGAGCCTCCGCGGGGAACGGAGGCTCAGGCGCGCAATAAAAACAAATAAAGCAACTGCACGGCAATAAAAACGCAACCATACTACTCTTCCGGGGATTGTATGTTTGCGGTGTGCAATTACAGGTGCAGTGTGACAAAAGCGGGGTCTGAAATCAATCAAATTTATGTGGCATTTGAGTAGTCAATTCGAGCTAGGCAGGGCCGCGCGGCGGCCTGCCCAAGCGGATTAGAAAGGCTTTGCCGGGGTTAGACGTCATTTTTGCGGCCCATGGCCAGGCTGATCGCTAGCTTTCGCCGCCATCCGCGGTGATCTCCACCGGCATCGTCCAGGGTTCCCAGATCGCATCGTGGCTGCCGCCTTCGCGTCGGTAAAAACGCTTGGCGGCGTCGTTGGTCGCAAGCACGGTCCAGTTGATGCGCGGCGCGCGGATCCTGGCGGCGTGGCGCTTCAAAGCTGCGATCAATGCGGCGCCTGCGCCCGAGGAACGTGCTGTTTCATCAACGAAAAGTTCCTTCAGCACCAGCGTCGGCTTCAGATCGTAGGTCCACGGGATGACATAGTGTACGGCGATGCCGACTGCACGACCGCCGAGATCCGCGACGAGCACGCCGAAGCGCGGGTTATCGCCAAGCCCGTGTTCGATGAGATCCGCTTCGGTCACGAAAAATTTGTCGATGTAACCTTCGAAGATTGCAAGGCCGCGCATCAGCTCCAGCACATCAGTCACGTCGTGGCGTTCGAAGGGGCGGACGGTGAGGGGTGATGCGTTCATCTCGACATCTCGTGCAAGGGGGGTACCCGTTAGGTGTGGGTTACTGAAGTCCGGCGGGGACGCCGGCCTTGCTGCAGATTCTTTGGATAGCAACCCATTTAGGGACAATTATCCAGCGGTTCGAAGTGCCGTAGCGATCTTGAACAAGGCGCACGCCGCAGTGGTGCGCGCTGACCGGCGCTCAAGCGGCGAGCAGGGCCTGCGCTTCACCCGGTGCTGCGCCGGTGGCGAAGGCGAAGCCTTCGTCTTCCCAGCCGGTGATGCCGCCGATCATGATCTTCACGGGGCGGCCGAGGCGGGCGAGCTTGAGGGCCGCCTGATCGGCGCCGTTGCAATGCGGGCCGGCGCAGTAGGCGACGAAGATGGTATCTTCAGGCCACTCGGCCATGCGCTCGGCACTGATCTCGCGGTGGGGCAGGTGGATCGCGCCCGGCACGTGGCGGCGGGCATAGGCAGCGTCCGAGCCGACCACATGCAAGAGCACGAAATCCTGCTCGCCGCTCTTCAGCGCATGGGCGACGTCGGCGCAATCGGTTTCGACGCTGAGGCGCCCGGCGAAATGGGCAATGGCAATCTTGGGGGAAGCAGCGGGGGTTTCGGTGACGTAGCTCATCGGGGCTCTCCTTGGCTCGGTGCGTGTTGACGAAGAGATATGTAGCAGCGCCCGATGAGGGCTGGCAGTTGGCAACATTGCCATATATGCTCAAGATCATGCCAAAGTCGTTTTCCGCTACCCGATCGCTCCAAAATCCGCTCGTCGTGGCGCTCGCCTATGACGGGCTGTGCACCTTCGAGTTCGGCGTCGCCGTCGAGATGTTCGGCCTGCCACGGCCGGAAATGGGCGAGGACTGGTATCGCTTCGCCGTCGCCTCGGTCGATCCCGGCGAGCTGAGGGCAACCGGCGGCGTGCGCTTTGTGGCCGATGGCGGCATCGAGCTTCTGGCCGAGGCGGGCACGATCATCGTGCCCGGTTGGCGCGGCGCGGACCAGCCGGTGCCGGAGGCAGTCTGCCAGGCACTGCGGGATGCGCATCAGCGCGGCGCGCGCGTCCTTTCCATCTGTTCCGGCGTCTTCGTGCTGGCGGCGGCAGGCCTGCTTTCGGGCCGGAGGGCGACGACCCACTGGCGCTATACCGACAAGCTTGGGGCGTTTTATCCTGACATCGAGGTGGTGCCCGATGTGCTCTATGTCGATAGCGGGCAGGTGCTGACGTCTGCCGGCAGTGCCGCCGGCATCGACCTCTGCCTGCATCTGATCCGCCGCGATTTCGGCAGCGAGGCGGCCAACCGCGTGGCCCGCCGCCTGGTCGTGCCGCCGCACCGCGACGGCGGGCAGGCGCAGTTCATCGAGCGGGCGGTACCTGATGTGCACGAGAGCGCCCGGCTCGGGCCCTTGCTCGACCGCATGCGCGAACGGCTGGGAGAGGATTTCTCGATCGCAGTACTGGCGAAGGCGGCGGGCATGAGCGAGCGCACGTTCTTGCGCCGCTTCGAGGCGGCGACCGGCACGACGCCGGCGCGCTGGCTGCTCGGAGAAAGGCTCAGCCGCGCCCGGCAATTGCTGGAGGAAACCGCGCTCGGCATGGAGCAGGTGGCCGAAGCTTCCGGCTTCGGCTCGACCCAGACGCTGCGCCACCACTTCCGCCAGCAGCTTTCGACGACACCTGCCGCCTACCGCGCGGCGTTTGGGCGAATCTTAGCGGCTACGAACCTGGCTGCGGAATGACCTTGGCGGTATACGTTGCGTCGGCGTGCGCGCTCCTTGCGATCTCCGAAGTTGACAAAATAGGGATAAATGGTGTGACGAGCTCAAAGCCAAAGAGGGTCAGGCGCAAGGTCGGCGATATCCTGCGCATCGACCTGGGGTCTGGCCAGCACGCCTATGCGCAGGTTGCGAGCGAGCCGTTGATTGTCTTTTTCGACGGCGTGTTCACAAAAGACGTCGCAATCGAGGAAATTCCTACGCTGCCCGTCGTGTTTACGCTTGGTGTGTTCAGGTATGCAGTGACCAAGGGTGTATGGCCTGTAATCGCTTCGCAGCCGTTGACGCCAGAAAATGCGCAGGAGCCCTTCTTCTTCAGACAGGACATCATCAACGGCCGCCTCTTTCTCTATCATTCCACCTTCGCCGATCAGAATTTTGAGCGTCCTGCCTCCCTTGCTGAATGTACAGGCCTCGAATGCGTCGCGGTATGGGAACCGGAGCACGTCGTTGACCGGCTACGCGATCATGCAGCGGGGCGGCCGAACCGATGGGCCGAGGCGCTGAAAATCGACACGGCCCGCCTGACATCACCAAGCCGAGCTTAGCCGCTGGCCGCTACGCCTCCGACAGCGCAGGTTCGGTACCGTCCTTGCGAAAGAAGGACCGGAAGAACACGGCGTCCGGCGCCGAGGCGATGACCCGGGCGACGATGGCTGTTGCCGCAATGGCAAAGACGAGACGCCCGAAGAACACGCTGGTGAAATCCGCGCCCAGCGCGACGACCACCAATGTGTCTTCTATCAGGCTGTGGCCAAAGCCCATGAAGACGCAGGCGAGGAAGACCTGGCGCGGCTCGACCTTGGCTTCGCGGGCCTCGCGGATCAGCAGTGCACCACCGTAGGAGATACCGAGGAGCACGCCGACGGCGGCGAAGGGCACCGTTTGCGACTGGATGCCCGCAAGGCGGAAGAGTGGCGCCATGCCCCGGTTCAGCCAGCCGAGGATGCCGACGAGCTTCAGAATCTCGATCGTCCAACTCAAGGCGAGCAGCACCACGAGCATGGTGGCGAGCGTCTTCAGCGTGCTCAAGCCGAAGGCGAGCCAGCCGGAGCCCTCGTTGACCGGTATCCATGTGGGATTCAGCGGCGTGGTGAGCCATCCGGTTACCGCGAAGACTTGGTGTAGCAATGCCGCGAAGACGAGGCCGCCGCCAATCCTGAATGCTCCGGTGACGAGGAAGCTCGGCCCGGCCTTTTGGATGATGCGCTGCTCGATCGGGATGGCATGCGCCACCAGCATCAATGCCGAAAAGACGGTCATGTCGGCAGTCGTCAGCTCCGAGACCGGGACCAGCGCGAAGACGACGACCGCCCCCCAGATGCCGACAAGCAGGCCGGTCAGCCAGGCGAAGGCAAGCTCTGGCGGCAGCCCGACGAGTGTCATCAGCGGCTCGAAGGCGGGTGCGACCGCGCGGATCACGCCGAGTTCCTGCAGCACATGGGTAACGATCGTGACCGGCACGATGATGCGCACCAGGTCAAGGTAGACTTCGAGTGTGGCGAGCGTCTTGCGGTAGAAAATGATGTGAACGGCCATGACGGTGTCTCCTTGAATGTGTTGTCCAAGGACTAGCGCGAGGCCCTTCGCAGTTGTGGTCAAAATATGCACTTTCGTGCAATAAAATTGCAAATGGCTACAACAGGGGGACGGAGATGGACAAGATCGACAGCAAGCTTCTGAGGCTGCTGCAGGAGGATGCGTCGCGCACCAATGCCGATCTCGCGGCTGAAGTCGGCCTGTCGCCGTCAAGCTGCCTGCGCCGCATAAGGCGCCTTCACCAGACCGGCGTCATCGACCGGATTGTCGCTGTCCTCAATCCGGCAAAGGCCGGGCGAACGATGAAGGCGATCATTACCGTGGAGCTCGAGCGTCACGGCGAACAATTCGTCCGCCGCTTCCTCGACATGGCCGCCAAGGAGCCGGCGGTGATCCAGGCCTATAGCGTCAGCGGCGAGACCGATGCGCTCTTGATGCTGCGACTGAAAGACATGGACGAGCTCGACGCGCTGACCGAGCGGCTTTTCAAGGAAGAGAGCAACGTTGCGCGCTATTACACGGCGTTCGTGATCCGCACCGGCAAGGAGACGACGGAGATTCCGCTGGGGTAGGGTCGCATCGGGACGCTCGGTATCGCCGCGCGCTTGGTTCGCGCCGGGGCAACGTGCCCCGGCGCACAAGACTGTGGCGACCGTCACTTCACCGCAGCATTGCCGCCATCGGCAAACAGCGCCGCACCGGAGACGAAGCTTGCCATCGGGCCGGAGAGGAAGAGGGCGGCCTGGGCAATTTCTTCCGGCTGGGCGATGCGCTTCATCGCGTGCAGGCCGGCGGCCCATTCCTTCTGTTCCTTGCTGCCGCCTGCCGGCGTATCGACACCGCCCGGGAGCAGGGCATTGGCGCGGATGCCCTTTGCGCCATAGTCGGCGGTGATGCCCTTGACGAGGCCCATCAGCCCGGCCTTCGCTGCGCCATAGGCGGCCATGCCGGGAATGCCGACGCTGGTGCCGACGAAGGTGGAGGTGAAGACCAGCGATCCGCCATCACGCGCAAGCATCGCCGGGATCTGGTGGCGGGCGCCGAGAAAGGCGGAGGTGAGGTTGGTGGCAAGCGATTGCTGCCATTCCGAAGCGGTGATCTCGGCGACCGGCTTCATGACGTTGACGACGCCAGCATTGTTGACGGCGATGTCAAGACCGCCGAACTGTTTCAGCGCCGCCTCCACCAGCCGGATATGGGTGGCTTCGTCGGTAACGTCGCCGCTGACGGCGATCGCTTCGCCGCCATCCTCGCGGATCGCCTCGACAACAGCCGTAAGCTGCGCCTTGCCGCGGGCATTGGCGACGATCTTCGCACCCTCGGCGGCGAAGAGCTTGGCGACTGCGCGGCCGATGCCCGAGGAGGCACCGGTGACAATAACGATCTTGTCTTGCAGCATGGTCATGGACTTTCTCCTCTTTGGTTGAGGCGCCTTGACTAATGCTGGGAGGGGGGAGCGCCCACCCGATTTCCGCCCACTCAATTCGGAAGACGGTTGACGGGCGACGATTTTCAATCGGCGGGGCCGGTGGCATAGTCCGAGCCGACAAGAGGGGCAGGGAGGAACGGGATGCTGAGGACCTATCGGGGGAGCTGCCATTGCGGCGCGGTGCGCATCGAGGCGGACATGGACATCAGCGCCGGCACCGGGAAATGCAATTGCACGATCTGCGTGAAGATGCGGCTCTGGTCGGTGGTGGTGAAGCCCGAGGCTTTCCGCCTGATCGCCGGCGAAGAGGCGTTGACGGACTATCGCGGGCGCAACCCGGTCGCCCATCATTTCTTCTGCAGCCAGTGCGGCGTCAGGCCATTCGAGCGGATCGACGCGCCGAACATGACCGACGAGACCTACTACAACATCAACGTCGCCTGCCTCGATGGCGTCGATATCGACGAGTTAGTCTCAGCCCCCGTGACCTATTGCGATGGGCTCAACAACAACTGGGGTTCGATGCCGGCCGAGGTGCGGCATTTGTAGGGCTGGAATTGATTGATGGTGGAAAAGACGTTTCCTGAGGCTTTCCCGATCGCACTTCGCTGTCAGTCCGTGAATGCTGTTTCGGCACTCAGGTTGAATTCCGACTATGTATCCGGCCAGTTTTCGGTCAACATTCTCGGCGAGACCTTGCGCATACCCAACCGAGTTCATCTATCGGCAAGGCCGGAGTTCCCGGGACTGAGCCTGTTCGAGCGGCAGATGGCCCTTTGCTTGCTCACGCGCAGCACGGACGGCTTCCAACGCCAGGCCGCTCTGCAAGAAGTCCTTCGCATCAATCAGCCCTGGTCCATTCCCTTCGTCATCGCGCTGATCGGCGAATACGTCGTTGAAATCGTCCGGGATATCCAAGCGGCTCTGCCCGACCTGGACGGGGACGTCGTCTCGACATTTATCAGGGCGAACCCGGTGTTTTATAAGCTCACCTGTGACCGAGTTACCAGCTATTGGGACTGCTACTACCGCTGGCAGTTCTCGCGCCGTGACTACGTCGGCTTCAAACTCTTGCAGGAACTGGACGCAATGCGTGATCTCGAACGGTGCCATCCCCGAGAGGTGGCATCGATAGGGGCTGGTAGGCCCTAGTGAAACTTCTCAAGGAAGCTAGTCTTCGTCCAGATCCGCCAACGTCCTTAGGGCGGCCAGCGTTTCGCGCAGCGCCCGGTCGAGCCGCTTGTCGCGGCGAAGCACGAGGGCGGAGCGGCGTGAGAAGGGCGGCGTAACCTGCCGCACCTCCAGCCGTTCGCGATCCCCGGCGCGCAGCGCGATCTCCGGAACGAGGGCAGCACCCAGGCCTGCGGCGACCATTTCCTTGATCGCATCGACGCTGCCGAACGACATCAGCGGTTTGACGTCGGTGCCGCCCGACACCAACCATTCATCGGTGATCCGGCGGGTGTTGGCGCCCGGTTCGTAGAGGATCATCGGGTACTTCGCCAGGGTTTTTGCGGTCACGCTCTCGGGGAGATCGGTTCCCAGAGGCGCGATTGCGACGAAGCGTTCGTCGAAGAGCGGCGCGACATCGAAGATGCGGCCGGTGACGGGCAGGGTGACCAGCCCGATATCGAGCAGGTTTTCATCGACGGCCCGGACGATGTCGGCGCTGTTGCCGGTCGTTACCGTGATGTCGAGGTCGGGGAAGCGGCGCTTGAGATCGGCGAGCAGCGGCGGCAGCAGGAAGGCGCAAGGGGTGGCACCGGTGCCGAGCCGCACCCGGCCAAGCACGCCCTTGGCATGGCGCGCCACCGCTTCGATGGCCTGGCTGGTTGCAGCCTCAATGCGGCCGGCATGGGCAAGCAGTTCTTCGCCTGCCGCACTCGGCCTTGCCGTGCGGCCGACGCGCTCGACCAGGCGCACGCCAAGCTGCTTTTCCAGCGCCCGCACCTGCAGGCTGATTGCCGGCTGCGTCAGCCCCAGGCGCTCCGCGGCCGCCGAGAAGCTGCCGAGTTCGGCCACCAGCGCGAAGGTCTTGAGATAATCGAGGTTCAGAGCGCTCATATCAAAGTTTCTCTTATGATTCGAATATGAATGATAAGCTTCTTTTATGAAATGTCGAGGCGCAGACTGTGCCCATGGTGAGAAACAAAACATGGGTGTTCGACATGTTCCGGGAAATCGGCCTTTATCTCGTCGCCTCGCCGCAGTCGCGGTACTGGCAGTTGCAGCAGTTGCGCGAACTGGACGCGGAGCGCCTTGCCGACATCGGCATCACACAGGCCGAGGCGCAGCTTGGAAGGCGCAAGGCAGCCCCGGTGCGGGCGCGAGAAAGCGCAATGCCCACACGGCATGCCGAGGCTGTGCGGGGCGATGTAGTCGCTGCAGGTATCGGCGACCATTTCGCCGCTTGAAGCGGCGAGGCGAGGGTTGCCGGCCAAATGTGTGAAAGCCTTGGCTCAATCAGGGTTCTCATCCCAGCGTTCGATCCGGAGACACGGCCAAAGAGCGCTCCATCGATTGACCTTGCGCTCATATACCTCGCGCGTGATCTGGCTCTTGTTGGCCCGCACGATGGGGGCCAACAGGTCGCCAAGGCCGAAGGGCGCACATACGTCCAGACCGCGCGATGACGGGCGAATGCCGACGGCGGTTGCTGTGGTCGGGAATGTCGCGATGGCCTCTTCCATCGAGCTATAGGGCTTGATGGGGCTGCCGAACTTCTCCTGATACCAGAGGTGAACGCGCGCCTCGTTCTTGACATCGATCCGGACGGACCAGTCAGTGAACAGGTTTCCGATCCGGGTGGCGTGCGCGGCCTCCGCCTCTTCGGAAAGGTCGTCACCGTCGAAATAGACGATGTCGATGTCGCTGATCCCATGTGCGGGAGGCAAATCGAAGGCATGGTTCCAGACGGTTTGTGCGATTGCCCCGGCCACCAGCCAGCCAGCCGGCAGGGCAATCTTCTCCCAGTTTCCGAGGATCGGAGAAAGTAGCGGGCTCTTGAGGACGATGGCCCGCAGCTCCTCGTGCTCGCGCATCGGATGTTGCCTTCGGTGTGAGAGGATCTCAGGATCTGCCATGTCACGCCTTGGATATCGAGAATCCGTCGAGCCTGATATCGCCCGCCGTTTGCACGGATCCAGCGGCGATCCACACGGGATCTCCAAAACATTCGACCCGCCTGCCTGTGGCGACGATGCCGTCGCCATCGTTGCAGGCGACGATCGGCTGTGCCGTATGCGTGCTGTAGCGCAAGAGCGCGGGCAGGTGGGTGTCGTCGTCGCTGAGATGCGGAAAGAACGCGAACGGCACCAGATCGAGCGCGTCGCCGTCTGCAATGTCCTCGGGCCTCAGGCCAATGAAGAGCGCGTCCGTCGCGATCGTCGGGGCCATGAGAATAGCGCCGGCGCTGACGCCGATCAGGATGCCGCCGGAGAGTGCCCAGTTTCGGAGCGGCCCAAGCATGCGGCTTCGTTTCAGCCGTTCGAGAAAGCCTCCGGTATGTCCGCCCGAAAGGTGAATGGCATCTGAGGCGAAGAGTGCTGCGATGTCTTCTGCCGAATGCGGCTCGTCGAGATCGAAGAACAGCGCGAGGTCGAGGCCGTATCGGCCGTAATAGGACCGGGCAGCAAGGAAGAAGCTGCGGTCTGGCTCCGGGCCGGATGCTACATAGGCGATGCGGCGTCCCGGTCCAAGCGCCTCAAGCATTTCCACGAGCCTTCGATCAATCGCCGAACATTCCGGGAAAAGCTGATCGCTGTAGAGGACGAGGTTGACCATCTTGACCTCCTGCTTCCCCGCGCCTGCGACCGCAGGGGATTGTCCAGTCTTCACGCCGTTCCCGAACGTTCCGTTTTCTAGCTTGCCCGCGCCGGCTGCTGCGACACACGCTGCCCGTAGCGCCAGACGCCGAGCCAACCGAAATAGTTGAGCAGAAGCAAGAGCAACAAACCGAAAAACCCTGACAGGAGACTTTCGTCTCCGCCTTGGGGTGCGGTGATGAGGGAGACGAGGTCCCAAACCTTGGTCAGCGAGGTGTAGAGGCACCAGCCAGCGAGAAACCAACTGAACGGCCGCCACAGCGGAAAGGGCGGGATCTTCAGGTCGAAGGCGTAGGCAAACAGCCCTATTGTGACCGCAAATTCCACGACCAGACCTACATAGAACAGCGCTCGGTCGGCGGACGACAGCTGGCGTGCTATTTCAGGTGGCAACGTGACAAAAGCCAATGACAGGAGAAAAATGAGAATCAACCCGTAAAGTACTGCAAACGCTTTCCACATCGCGAATCATCCCCAAGTTGCGCCTCTGCGATCTTGGGATTTGGGGTGCGCTTTGTCTATCAGCCGCCGGGCCACATCGCGCCGCCCCGCTCAATCCGCACTCAGCGCCACGGCCGGCTGCAGGCGTGAGGCGTTGCGGGCGGGCAGGAAGCCGAAGGCGAGGCCGGTGAGGAAGGCGCAGGTAAACGCGAGCGCCACGGGTCCGAGGGTGAAGGAAACGGGCATGCCGAACTGGCCGGCAAGCGCGCCGGTGCCGAGCCCGAGCAGCACGCCGAGCGCGCCGCCGATCGCCGAGACGACCAGGGCCTCGATGATGAACTGCAGCAGGATGTCGCGCTGGCGGGCGCCGGTCGCCATGCGCACGCCGATCTCGCGGGTGCGCTCGCTGACCGAGACGAGCATGATGTTCATGACGCCGATGCCGCCGACCAAGAGCGAGATCGCGGCGACGGAACCTAAGAACAGCTTCAGCGTGTTGGAGGTCTCGGTGAAGGCCTCGCGCACCGAGGACATGTTGGTGATCTGGGTGTCCTGGCGCTTGTGGCGCTGGTCGAGCAGCGCCTGGATCGTCTGCTGGGTGATGTCGATCGCCGAGCCGTCCTTCACCTGCACGGTGATGGTGCGGATGTTGCGCTGGCCGAAGAGGCGGATGCTGCCCGTCGTCAGCGGCACCAGCACAACGTCGTCCTGGTCGTTGCCGAACGACGTCGCGCCCATTTCCGCCATCACGCCAATGACCTGGAAGGGGATCTTGTTGACGAGCACATATTGGCCGATCGGGTTGTCGCCATCGGGGAAAAGGGTTTTCACCACCGTCTGGCCAAGGACCGCGACCGGCGCATAGATGTCCATGTCGTTCTGGTTGATGAACTCGCCGCTCGCCATTTTCCAGGATTTTGCCGTGGTGAACTGGGGCACGGTGCCGTTGGCGGTCGTCTGGTAGTCGATATTACCGTGGCGAAGCGTGACGCTGCTGGTCATCTCGGGCACGGCGAAGGCGACGTTCGGCACTTCGAGGATCGCATCGGCATCGGCCGGGACCAGCGTGACGTTGCTTCCCCCCGCGCTGCCGCGGAAGTTCGCCATGCTGGGGCGTACCACGAGCAGGTCCGAGCCCATGGAGGAGATGCGGCTCAGCACCGAATCCTGCGCGCCGGTGCCGATCGCCAGCATCGCGACGACCGAACCGACACCGATGACGATGCCGAGCAGCGTCAGGATGGTGCGGAAGAGATTGGCCTTCAGCGCCCGGAACGCCATCTTCACCGCTTCGGTGACATCGGCGATCGCCGCCGAACCCTCGCTGACATGGTGGGCAAGGGCTGCTGCACCTTCGGCATTGCTGCGGCTCTTCTTGGCGCGGTCGGCGACGATGCGGCCGTCATGGATCTCGATCAGCCGGTCGGCCTGTTCGGCGACCTCGCGCGAGTGGGTGATGACGATGATCGTGTGGCCCTGGTTGTTCATGTCGCGCAAGAGCGCCATGACGTCTGAGCCGCTCTGGCTGTCGAGCGCGCCGGTCGGCTCGTCGGCGAGGATCACCCGGCCGCCGTTCATCAGGGCGCGCGCAATGGAGACGCGCTGCTGCTGGCCGCCGGAGAGCTGGTTCGGGCGATGGTCGAGCCGCTCGCCGAGCTTCAGCGCTTCAAGCAGCGCCTCGGCGCGGTCGTGCCGATCGCGCGCCGACATGCCCGCATAGACCGCCGGCACCTCGACATTCTCCTGGGCGCTCGCCGTCGGGATGAGGTTGTAGCTCTGGAAGACGAAGCCGAAGGTGCGGCGGCGCAGTGCCGCCAGCTCATCGGTATCGAGGTCGGCAACGCTTTCGCCGTCGATCAGATAGTCGCCGCCGGTCGGCTGGTCGAGGCAGCCGAGAATGTTCATCAGCGTCGATTTGCCGGAGCCGGACTGGCCGACGATCGCCACGAACTCGCCCGCCTCGATGTCGAGCGAGAGGCCGTGCAGGACCTCGACGGCGAGATCGCCGTTGAAATAGGTCTTGCTGACGTGCTTGAGCGAGATGAGCGGGGACATGGCCAACCTCAGAACATCGGCGGCATGCGCATGCCGCGCTGGCTGCGGCCGTCCCGGGCGTTGCCGTTGTTGCCGGCACCGGTGCTGACCACGATCTTCTCGCCCTCTTTAAGGCCGCTCCTGATCTCGGCGCTGACGCGGTTGCGGATACCCACTTCGACGTCTCGCGTTTCGAGCGCGCCGGAGGCGGTGACGACGGTGACCTGAGCCTTGCGGCCTTCGCCCCGTGCGCCGCCCGCCTGGCCATTGCCCTGGCCGTCGCGTCGGCCGCTGCCCTGGCCGGCCGCTTCGCCGGTACCCTTGGCGGGGTGGCTCAGTGCGGCGCTCGGCACGATCAGCACGTCCTTGGCGGCAGCCTGCACGAAGAACACCTGCGCGCTCATCGACATCATCAGTTCGCCGTCGGGATTGGGGACGTCGAAGAGGGCGTAATAGAGCACGACGTTGTTGGTGGTGTCGGGCATCGGCTGGATCTGCCGGAGCTTGCCGACGAAGCGTTTGCCCGGCTGGCCGAGCAGCGTGAAATAGGCATCCATGCCGACCTTCAGCCGGGTAACGTCGGCTTCCGAAACCTGTGCCTTCACCGTCATGGTCGAGAGGTCGGCAATGGTGACGATGGTCGGCGTCGTCTGGTTGGCGTTCAGCGTCTGGCCTTCTTTCGCCGGGTTGGCGACAATGGTGCCGGTCATCGGCGCATAGATCTTGGTGTAGCCGAGATCGACCTTGTCGCCGGCAAGCGTCGCCTGCTGCTTGCGGATCTGCGCTTCGATGGCGTTGACATCGGCTTCAGCCGCGGCGAGATCGGCGATCGCCTGGTCGAGCGTCGATTGCGCCACGCTTTTGGTTTCGACGAGATTGCGCTGGCGGTCGATATTGGCCTGTTTCAGAACGAGCTGCGCCTTCTTGGAGATGAGTTGCGCCTGGAGATTGGCGAGCTCCGCCTGGTCGATCTCGATGCGGTTCTCGATCGTTGCCGGGTCGATCTCGGCGACCAGCTGATCCTGAGTGACCTTGTCGCCGATCTCGACATGCAGCGCCTTCAACTGGCCGGAGACCTGCGCGCCGGCATCGACGGATTTGACCGCATCGAGCGTGCCGACGGCTGTGACGCTGTTTTCGATGTCGCCGCGCGTCACCAAATCGGTCACCATGGCAGCCGTTGCCGGTTCCTCGCCGTAGCGCACCCAGCCGTAATAGCCGGCACCGGCAACGGCGAGCACGACCGGCAGCCACAGCCAGCGGCGCGTGCGGCGCTTGCGCTTCACCTTCTGCACCGCACCGGGAATGAAGGTGACGTTGGGGGTCGCGTCGTCGCGGGGCGTGGCGTCGGCTCGCGCCGTCTTGGCTGTCTTGTTCATCGCATGCGCCTAACCGGCATCGTCGATGCCAAAATGGATAGGTCAAAAATAGAAGCGAATGGACGCGGCGAAAAGCATTGAGATCATTATATTTTCGTAATCTTCCTTATCTGCGGGGAAACAAAGGGCGTCCACGATCGGTGGACGCCCGAGCTTTCAATTGCAGGTGGCGAGCTTGTCAGCCCCGCGGGGCAACCAGCACAGCCACATCGACGACGG
Source organism: Ensifer sp. 22460 (assembly GCF_052044935.1). NCBI lineage: Bacteria > Pseudomonadati > Pseudomonadota > Alphaproteobacteria > Hyphomicrobiales > Rhizobiaceae > Ensifer > Ensifer sp. 22460. Next base: position 26,685 of record NZ_JBQENZ010000003.1, on the reverse strand, counting down.
CGCCGTGGTGATCGGCAAGGCCGGCGAGCTCGGCGTCATGCAGGGTGCGCGCCGGAACGGTACCGCTTGCGGAGGGCAGGTCGCGGGTGGTGCAGGCGTCGGCGGCAATGGTGATGCCGTAGCCCAGGTCCTTGGCGGCGCGGGCGGTCGAGGACACGCAATTGTGCGTCATGAAACCGGCGATGATCACAGGCGTGCCGGCCGGGCCGACGAGCTCGGCAAGGTCGGTGCCCGAGAAGGCGTTGGGCCGCGGCTTCTCGACGACGGTTTCGCCGGCAAGCGGCGCCAGCGCATCGACGATCGCGCCGCGGTGCAGCGCCCGGTCGAACACGCCGCCGGCCGAACCGCGATGGGCAACATGGATGATCTTGGCGCCCGCGGCACGGGCTGCGAGCAACAGCTCGCGCGCCTTCTCGACGGCGGCTTCCGGTTCGAAAAGCCGCAAGGGGCCGGCCAGGTATTCGTTCTGATAGTCGATCAGGATCAGCGTCGCATCACCAAGCGGCGGCGGGGTGAGCGTGACGCCGGCGAGCGTGAAGAGGGTTGCCGGGGCGGCGGGCGAAGGGGTGGCGGAATCGGACATGGGAAGGCTCCTTGGTTTGGTCGAAGTGGCCGTTGTGAACCGGGTCGTCAAAGCGGTCTGTCGATAGGCTTGATCTTAGCGGCTGCGTTGATGCAGAGTGATCCGAAGTTTTCGGAGGATGATCTGCATGAATGCAGGGACGTGGGCAGATCTCGAACTGCTGGATCATCTCGTGCGCGGCGCGACGCTGAGCCAGGCCGCCCGTTCGCTCGGCGTCGACCAGACGACGGTTTCGCGCAGGCTCGCAGCGCTGGAGCGGCAGGTGGGGGCAGCACTCTTCGATCGCATCGACGGCCGGCTGACACCGACGCCGGTGCTTGCCCCTGTTGTCGAGCGGTTGCGGACGATCTCCGAAGAAGCGTCGCTGTCGCTCGCGACGCTTTTGCGGCGGACGGCGGAATTGAAGGGCCAGGTACGGGTGACAAGCATCGGCTTCGTGCTGAGCGCCATCCTGGCGCCGTCGCTTGCCCGCCTCGAACAGCGCCATCCCGGCCTCACCCTTGATCTCGTTGCCGACAACCAGATGCTGAGCATCGAACGGCGCGAGGCCGATATCGCCATCCGCATGGCGCGCACGGGCGAGGATTCGGTGCGGGTGAAAAGCCTCGGCACGCTTCGCTTCCGGCTTTTCCGGCCAAAGGGGCTGGGGACGGGGCCTTGCCCGGTCGTGCGCTACGGTCCGGGGCTTGCCCATGTGCCGGAGATGCAGGCGCTTAACCGGCTGCGGCCGGATGCGCGTGTGGCGCTGACCGCCGACAAGCTGGAGATCCTGATGGAGGCGGCGCTTTCGCTCGGCGCCGAACTGATGCTGCCGGAGGTCTCCGCGATGCGCGACCCTCGCTTCGAGGCGGTAGACGAGCCGGGTGCCGCCGCCGAGCGCCCGGTCTACCTGATGATGCATCCCGAGCGGGCGCGGGTGCCGAGCGTGGCGGCGGTGGCGGCTTTCATCGAGGAGGCGATGAGGGGGTGGAAGTAGGCGGGTTCGTTCACACGGATCCAAGCTGCGTTCGGTTCTGCCCCTCACCCTAGCCCTCTCCCCGCAGGCGGGGAGAGGGGACGCGGGCGACGGCTGCCCACCACTGAGGAGCAACTGTCGGAGAAACGTCGACGTAGAACGGAGCCTTAGCGGGGAATCGGGGGCGCTTATTGTTGGGGCGAGCGGGCGCCGCACGCTTCCTTCGCCCGCTTGCGGGGAGAAGGTGCCGGCAGGCGGATGAGGGGCAATTCCCTCACCGCGCGGATGAGGGGCGCCGTCGTTGAACCAGGAGAGCACCAAAACCACGCATGACAGGCGATCGTCGGCGGTGATCGATCAATCCGCCGAAAACTCCCGTACCAGAGCGTCGAGCGCCCCCGGAGCCGCGACGTCGACACAGCGGATGTTGGCGGCCCGGGCGGCCTCCAGCATGTCTCTGTTCTCGCGGATCGAGCGCTCGATGAATTTATCGATTATTGCGGCCTCCGGCTTGTCCGCATTACCGCGGCGGGCTTCTTCCAACATGCGCCGACGCAGGAAATCGTTATCCGCGTAGAAGAAAACAGGGAGGACTTCACCGTGTTCGAGTTGAGCCACGTATTCAGGCCGGAGTGCGGCGCCCTCCAGCACGAACGGCTTTGCCAGTTGGCGATGGCTTTCGATGATCTGGCGGATGCGCGGCCACATATTCTCATGGTGAACCTTCAGGAACCAATGAATGGTCTCGTCGGACAGGCTGGCATAATATTCGGCGACCTGCGGGCGGACCGATGGCCACGGCCTGCCGGGATGGCGGCCCAGATTGTCCGTCGAGATCAGCTCGCGACCGAGAGAGCTTGCCAGAGCGCTAGCCAATGTCGACTTGCCGACATGCGAACTTCCTCCAATCAGAAGACCCAGGGGCGGTTGCTGCATGCGTTGAACTCCATCCATATCGAGTGATCGATCTTGCCGTGATCAGCCCATTTGGGCGGTGGCAGGTCGATCTCGTTCAGTCGGCTCGAAACCTATGGGCTCCGCCTTTCGCCGTCACCGCCGAAATTTTGCCCTGTTGTGAGAATCGTCTTGACGCCTCCGGGGTGCTTCACTAGAAGAGTGCGAACCGTACCGTACGGTACTGATCGGGAGCGAGGCGACGTGCAGATGACTGCGGCGATAAGGGAGGCGAATGCCGGGGAGGGGCTGACGGAACGTCAGGGCGCCGTTCTCGAACAGGCATTGCGTCTTCTGGTCGACGGCGGCGAAAAGGCGCTGACGACGGCGGGCATCGCGCGCGCGGCCAATTGCTCCAAGGAAAGCCTCTACAAGTGGTTCGGCGATCGCGACGGGCTGATCTCGGCAATGATCGGTTTCCAGGCGAGCAAGGTGCGCACCCAGGACGTCGCCGCCAAGGCGCTCGATGCCGAGAGCCTGGAGCGACACCTGATCGTCTTCGCCAAAGATCTGCTCGAGGTTCTCTCGGGCGACGTGTCGCTGGCGCTGAACCGGCTGGCGATCGGCCAGGCGAGCCGCGATGGCTCCAAACTTGGCCACATGCTGCAGGAACGCGGACGCCGGCAGATCGGCCGCCGTGCGGCCGCACTGCTGGAGGCCGGGCGCAAAGCCGGGCTGCTCAGGTTCGACGACGCCGACGAGGCCTATGGTGCACTTTATGGGCTTGTCGTTTCCGACTGGCACCTGAAGATGCTGCTCGGCGAAGAGGCCGGCGAGATGAAGAAGAGTTTCAGTCGCAAGGCGGAGCAGGCGGTTTCAGCCTTCCTCGCGCTTTACGGCACGAAAGGGTAACGGCGGGGGGAACCTCGCCATCGACAAACTGACAAGCAAACGGGAAGGACCACGAAAATGCGCGTCTATTACGATCGTGATGCCGATATCAACCTGATCAAGTCGAAGAAGGTCGCCATCGTCGGCTACGGCAGCCAGGGCCGCGCCCATGCGCTGAACCTCAAGGATTCCGGCGCCAAGGAAATCCGCATCGCGCTGAAGCCGGGTTCGGCAACGGCTGCCAAGGTCGAGGCCGACGGTCTCTCGGTTCTTTCGGTTGCGGAAGCCGCCAAGTGGGCCGACCTGATCATGATGGCAACGCCTGACGAACTGCAGGCCGAAATCTACAAGGCCGACATCGCCGGCAACATCCGCGACGGCGCTGCGATCGCTTTCGCCCACGGCCTCAACGTTCACTTCGGCCTGATCGAGCCGAAGGCTTCGCTCGACGTCGTCATGATCGCGCCGAAGGGCCCGGGCCACACGGTTCGCGGCGAATACCAGAAGGGCGGCGGCGTTCCCTGCCTCGTTGCCGTTCACCAGGACGCTTCGGGCAACGCCCTTGACCTCGCGCTCTCCTACGCCTGCGGCGTCGGCGGCGGCCGTTCGGGCATCATCGAAACCAACTTCAAGGAAGAGTGCGAAACCGACCTCTTCGGCGAACAGGTTGTTCTCTGCGGCGGTCTCGTCGAACTGATCCGCGCCGGCTTCGAAACGCTGGTTGAAGGCGGCTACGCTCCGGAAATGGCCTATTTCGAGTGCCTGCACGAAGTGAAGCTGATCGTCGACCTGATCTATGAAGGCGGCATCGCCAACATGAACTACTCGATCTCGAACACGGCCGAGTGGGGCGAATACGTCACCGGCCCGCGCATCATCACCGAAGAAACCAAGGCCGAAATGAAGCGCGTCCTCAAGGACATCCAGACCGGCAAGTTCACCTCCGAGTGGATGCAGGAGTACAAGTCGGGTGCAGCCCGCTTCAAGGGCATCCGCCGCGTCAACGACAGCCACCAGATCGAGGAAGTCGGCGCCAAGCTGCGCGGCATGATGCCCTGGATCGGCAAGAACAAGCTGGTCGACAAGGCGAAGAACTAAGCCTTATCGAACGATTGAATGAAGGAAGCCGGGGCAGTGCCCCGGCTTTTTTCGTGACGTGGGCAGGCCATTTGCAAAACCGCGTCATTGCTGCCGGATCGGCGCGAGATTGGTCGAGGCAGACGGGTGGCAGCCTGACGGCGTGCGGCGGCAAGATGCAAGCAGTCGGCCTGGAGCATCCTGCCTGAAGTGAAACCAGTTGAGACAGAAAGATGGGCTACTGCATGTTTCCTTTAATCGTGGCCGGTTAAAGGACAAAAACATGCAGCACTTCAAAGTGCTACAGCGACCTTTGCGCGTCTGATAAGACGCGCGGCGCTGTAGAACCAAAGCACTCGAGCGTGATTGGTGCGATCATCTGAACGCACGGCGCCCTAGACGACTTCCCAGAGAAACCGAAGTAGATCCAAACAGAGACTCCCAAGCAGATCCAGCCAAAAGCCAGGGAAGGCGACAAAGGCTGAACCGGCGCCGAAGCCGACCACGCCGAAACCGAGCGCTCCGTCCCAGCCGTGACCTTGCCAGCCGAGCAGGGCGCCGAAGGCGGTCGCCGCACAGACGACTGTGACCCGAACGATAAACAGGAACGTCTCGCGCATGCTTGCCTTCCTGGCTGAGAGCAGAACAATCTATGGTTCACTCCAGCATATAAGTTCGCGTATGCGTAATCGCCAGGGGCCAGGCGCGAGGAGGTCCGAAGAGAGGGCCGTTCCGTTTCGGCTACCGCATGTCTCCTTTAATCGGCTTCGATTAAGGGACAAAGACATGCAGCAAATCAAAGTGCTGCAGCGACCTTTGCGCGTATGATAAGACGCGCGGCGCTGTACCTCGGGTGTCAGTCCCGCTGCGCCGCCAGGATGAGATCGCAGGCGGCCGTAATGTCGTCGACAACCGCCGAAGGCGCCGGCTGGAAACGCTGCTCATCGCCATCGCGATATTTGCCGCTGCGCACGAGGATCGCGGTGCCGATCCCGGCGGCAAGCGCACCGGCGGTATCGCTTTCGGCATCGTCGCCGATCATGGCCAAATCGGCCGGGTCAAGGCCCATGCTCGCTGCTGCTGCCAGGAAGAAATCGGCAGAGGGTTTGCCGAAGAGCTTCGCCTTGATACCGCTCGCATGTTCCAGCGCCTCGACAAAGGGGCCGGCATCGAGGCTCAGCTCGCCGTCGCGATCACGGAAGAACCGGTTGCGGGCGAGCGCCAGCAGCGGCGAGCCAGCCATCAGGGCGCGAAACGCGGCGTTGAGGCCCTCATAGCTGAAGCGCTCCGCGGCATCGCCAAGCACGACGGCGACGGGGCCGTCCATGCGGCAATCGGCGAAGTCTTCCTCAAGCGCGGGATGAATGAGCAGGTGCGGCTGGTGGCTGTTCGCCTTGAGCCAGGCGCGCGCGGCGGCAACCGGCGTGAACACCTCGTCGGCAGCGCAATCGAAGCCAAGGCGCTGCAGGTGAGCGACGATCTGGCGTTTCGACTGGCGGGTGGTGTTGGTCAGGAAGCGGACGGGGAGGCGAGCTGCGCGCAGCCGCAGCACCGCCGCGATGGCACCCGGCAACACCGTGTCGCCGTCATAGAGCACGCCGGAGAGATCGAGCAGCACGCCTCTTGCCATGGCAAGAGACTGCCTGAGCGCCAGACCATGGTCAACGTTGGGCGGCGGACGCCTCCCAATCGGTCCGCGCCTATCGCGCCGGCACCTTGGGGACTGGCTGCTGTCTTCCCACTGCACGCGGGAAGGGGCGGCGGTGCCGCCCAAAGGTCAGACTGCCTGCCAGGCCTGCAGCCGTTCCACCGTCGTCGTCGCCCCGCCGCAGACGATCATCAGCACGCGCTCGAAGCGCAGGAGTTGATCGGCGTGCTCGTAGGCGATGGCCAGGGCGGCGCCGCAGGCGGGTTCCACCAGCACGCGGTGGTCGTCGAGGAAGCGGGTGCAGGCGTCGACCGCCGACTGGTCGCTGACGACGACGCATTCGACCGGCCGGATCTGGCTGATCTCGAAGGCACGCTTGCAGACCTTTCGGGCGCCGAGCGAAGTGGCGACGCCGCTGATCGAGGGAAGCTCCACCAGCTCTCCCGCCTTGACGGAGGCGAGGTAGGACGCGGTGCCTTCGGTCTCCGCGGTGACAATAGGAATTTCCCGGAGCCCGTTGCGCTCCAGTCCCTCGGCGACGCCCGACAGCAGCCCGCCGCCGCCGACAGAGAGCACGACAGCATCGAAGGCGAGGCCGGCCTTGACGACCTCGTCGATCATCGTCGCGTGCCCGGCCCACAGCAGCGGATCGTCGAAGGGATGGATGAAAGCGGTCTCGGCATCGGCGGATGCGAGCGCGCGGGCATTCGCTTCATCCCAAGCGGCGCCGTGGACGATCACCTCGGCGCCTTCCTGGCGGATAAGCGCCTTTGCCCGTTCGGTGGTCGTTTCGGGAACGAAGACGGAGACGGGGATTGAGAGCTGGCGGCCGGCATAGGCAACCGCCATGCCGGCATTGCCGCCGGAGGAGGAGACGAAACGCCGCTTGCCGTTTCGCGCATGGTGCTCGCAGGCAGCACCAACGCCGCGGATCTTGAACGAACCGGGCGGCTGCAGCGCCTCCATCTTCAGCCAGATGGAGCAATCGGACGCGAGGCTTAGCGGGCGGGATTCAAGGAGGGGAGTTTCGAGGTGAAGTGCCATGGGATGTTCCGTTGAGCGCGCGGTGCTGGAGGCCGGTTTGTTGCAATGGCTCCTGCGGGAGAATCTTGAAACAATTCTCCCCTGATCGCTAGTTCAACGCAACACGGGGAGGTGTGCAGTCGCGGATGGCCGTGTCCTGTCGTGGGATACGATGGGTCTACCGCGCCCGTCACCAGAGAAGGCCGCTCAATGTCATGAGCGTGATGAAGAGCAGGGACAGGACGAGCGATGCCTTGATGGCTGCCAGAGTATAGTCGTATCGGCGAAGTCTGTGTGTGAGCGTCTGGAACATGTGTTCGTCCAATCGTAAGGGATCTGCGGCTCCTCGCCGTTCGTTCAAGCGCAATGCGGCGCCCGTAAAATGTAGCGCCCGTAAATTGGCTGTGGCGAGAATGTCTGCTCAGCCCCCGAACACACCCGGTACACACCCGTTCGGCTCACGGTTGCCTCTCGCCTCCGCGCAACGTCGCGGACGTACTGCTGTCGATAAAGGAGGAAATTGGCGGTCGGGAGCCCCCCACCGCGATATGCCAAGTCGGCCAGTGTCGATCGTCGAACCATGCGCCTCAAATGTGTCCAGCACAAGGGAGATCCCCTTCGAAGGGCATCCCTTCGACGTTCCGGCACTCATGGCCTGTCCGGGTTACGGGCCTGTCCGGATTTCGGGCCTATCAGGATTTCGGGACCTTGCCGGATTTCGGGCGCTTGCCGGGACGGGGTGTCGGGTTCAGGGGCGATATCGCGCCCGGCCAGGGGAGGCGTCGGGCACCGGTGTAGCGGGTAATCGCGCTGGGTCTTTGCGGCGCGCCGCCGTCGTTTTCCCACTGTTCGAGATTTGCGGTTTCAATCTGCCGCGGGGTGCGCAGCCCATCCCGGTTCTGCAGTTCAGCAAGCAGGATATCCGCGGTGGTAACGCCCGCCTGGAACCTTCTGACAAGGAAGACGGCGGCAAGGCGAAGGCTGTCTTGATCGTCAAGGTCGACGCGCTGATGAAAGCCCGCGCGCCGCAACACGCCATCGAGCATTGCCAGGTCGGAGGGAGCCAATGGATGCCGCTGAGCGGGTGACATGAAGCCACCTCCTGTTGACGGGAAACGTCGTTTTCGGCGCGTCCAGGGCGCCGTACGTTCATTTGAACGCACAAAGGACTCTCCGACAATTCTCTCCTACTGCATGTCTCCTTCAATCGATCTCGATTTAAGGACGAAGACTTGCAGCAAGTCAAAGTCTACGGCGACCTTTGCGCGTCTGATAAGACGCGCGGCGCTGTCGGTGCTTGCGCAAGTCCTTATTCCCATGTCCGGGCTTGCGCGTTCGGTTTCAGTCGATATTACGGCCGGCGCGATTTTCGGGATGGTTTGCTTGCGGGCACCTCCGCAGGCGGTTCGGCGGCGGCGCGCTCAAGGCGCTGGGCCTTGAGCTTCTCGGTCTTCTTGTCGCGGGCGATCTTTTCGGCAGCAACGATTGCTCTCGCCGTGTGATCGGTGGCGGAGGCCTTCTCGCTCGCGGAGGTCTTGGCCGGTTTAAATGCCGTGTTGGGGTGTGGCGTCATGACCTGTCTCCTGAAACGGGCGGATTTTTGCCGACCCCAAGCCTCAGCGCGAAGGTCGCGCTGCCTTCTTGGGTCCCGGCAGCAGGCCTTCGCGCTGGAGCTTCTTGCGCTGCAGCTTGCGCTGGCGCCGTACCGCTTCTGCCTTTTCGCGGACGCGCTTTTCCGAAGGTTTCTCGTAGCTGCTGCGCGCCTTGAATTCACGGAACAGACCCTCGCGCTGCATCTTCTTCTTCAAGATGCGCAAGGCCTGGTCGATGTTATTGTCCCTAACGAGTACCTGCAAAAGATGTTCTCCTGTTGTCGGTCGCGGCTTTCCCTGTAGCCGCGGTTATCTGCCGGGTTTGGTGCTCAATTTTTTGAGCCAGGGCCCGGTGATGGCCGCCTGGGGGGCGTCCTCTTTCGAAGTCTCGGCATGCTCGATGTCAGTCTCCAGCACGCAGCGTTCGAACGTCTCGCCTTCGACCCTTACGCGAAAGCGCGCCTCGCCACGATCATTGGGCAAAAGGCCGACGATCAGACCAAGACGGCTGTTCAAGGTCGACTGAGCGGCACTCGCCCTCAGCGTGACCTTGTCGCCAATCTCATAGGTTTTGCGGCTCATGGTGGTCTCCTGAAAAGGGCCCTGAGACGCAAAAAGGCCGGGTTGTTCCCCGACCTCTTCCCGTCATTCAAGCGCCTCCCTGCCAGTACATCCGTGGTCAGAGGAGGGCGAATGACAAATTATTCGGCCCTGAGATTGTCGGCCGAGCTCTTGCCCGTTCTGCGGTCGGCAACAACGTCAAAGGTCACTTTCTGACCTTCGTTGAGCGAGCGCATGCCAGCCCGTTCGACCGCGGAGATGTGTACAAACACGTCCGTGCTGCCGTCGTCGGGCTGAATGAAGCCGAAGCCCTTGGTGCCGTTGAACCATTTTACCGTGCCTGAAGCCATGACGATTTCCTTTCAATCGCTGAATTTACCAGAAATATTTCTCTGGCGGTGATCGATATTTGAGAGGAGATCTGGCCGCGCGGAAGCGCCGTGTCAAAGGTCACAAGCAATATTCGATGAGGTGATATATAGACGATACTTTTTGAAACTCAATGAAAATATTAAATTATTTGATTTTGAGCGATCGCGAAAACATCTGCAAAGGCCTGAAATGGCGGGTTTTTCGTCCATTTATTTTTCTTGTTATTCAAGCTGATACGGCTTCTCGAGAGCCAGACGCTGTGCGCGTGAGCCACGCCGCGACCCGTCGTTGCGCGGTGCTCCGGACGCATAGCTGCTGAATGAAAAGGCAGGCGCTGCTTTGAGGGCGGGCAAGCGGATTCTTGGATCGGCAAGCGGGCTGTCGCTGGCCATTTCGACCAAAGCGGCCGGTCGCGACAGGAGGCGCGAAGGTAGAAGGCGGCGGCGCGCTGTCTTCGGCGCACCGCCCCCGCTTGTCAGGCGCTTGTAAAGGTCTGCGGCGAGACCTGCAATGCGGCGGCGATGCGCTGCAGCTTGGCGGGATCGGTATCGGCGCCAAGCTCGATCTTTGAGATTTCAATTTCCGTCAGGCCAGTCGTGACCGAGAGATCGTCGACCGTATAGCCGGCGGTTTCACGCGAATGCTTGATGGCGGCTCCGATATTGACGCGGGACAGAGATGCGCCGGGGGCCTTGGTTAGGTCTTTCTTAAAGGACATGAAGTGTCTCCTTCGTTGGTCCACCGACAAAGAACATTGTCGGTTGAAGGGGGCCCAAAACTGAAATGCGACTCAGACAGATGAGCGCGAACCTAGGGCGCCGCTAATATAAGCGAGAAGTTTCCGGGTGCAAGTTTGCGGCCGAAGTTTTGTGAAATGCCTATTTAAATCAATCGTTTACCCTGTGATTTCCGCGCCAGGAGGCCGGTAAATCCCATCGGTCAGGGGCATCATCCTTACGACGCGCGGGTGCTCGACGCAGTGCAAAAACGGCAGGGAATTTCACACAAGGCGAGCCTCGATCAGAAAGGGCCCACGCCGCGATAGCGCGGCATCGAAGAGCGCTGCAAAGGCTTCGCAGGAGGTCGCGACGGCAGCTTCAACGCCGAAGCCGCGGGCGAGCGAAACCCAGTCGAGCGCGGGGTTGTCGAGGTTCAGCATGCGGCGCGCGTTGGTGCCGATCTCTTCGACGCCGACATTGCGCATTTCGGCATGCAGGATGGCGTAGGTACGGTTGGAAAAGATGACGGTGACGATGTCGAGGTTTTCGCGCGCCTGCGTCCACAGGCCCTGAATATTGTACATGGCGCAGCCATCGGCCTGCAGGCAAATCACCTTGCGGTCGGGACAGGCGATCGCGGCACCGGTGGAAAGCGGGATGCCTTCGCCGATCGCGCCGCCGGTCTGCATGATGAAATCGTGCGGCGCAGAGAAGGCCGAAAGTGCGAAGTAACGCCGGGCCGAAGTGGCCGCCTCGTCGCAGACGATCGCATTCTCCGGCACCTTATGGGCGACGATGACGGCGATTGCGTCTTCGGTCAGCGCGCCCGAAGGCTCGCCCTCGTCTGTGGGGGCGCTTGGCATCGGCAGGGGCAGCGTGGCGCTGATACCGAGTTCGTCGCGCAGCGCTTCGAGCGTTCCTTTCAGGTCTTCACCGTGGCGGGCAAGCGTGACCACCGCGCAGCCTTCCGGCACCAACCGGCCGGGCTTTCCCGGATAGGCGAAGAAAGCCACCGGTTCCGGTGCGCCGACGAGGATCAGAACCTTGACGTCGCGGAGCGTTTCGAGCGCCATGTCGATCGGGTAGGGGATGCGCCGCGGCGCCACCCGCCCGCGGCCGCGCTGGGTGTGGGCGACTAGCACCTCGTTGAAAAGCTGGACGTTGCAGGCGGCCGCGATCCGCCCGGCGATGGCGAGGCTCTCGGCCCTTGCGGCGGCGCCGCTTAAGACCATGGCGACCCCTGCAGGATTCGCACGGACGAGGCGGGCAACCTCGCGAACCGTTTCCGCACTTGCCGGCCGCGGGGCTTCGATCAGGACTTGTTGCACTGGCGCGTCGGTGGAAAACGCGCCCCAGGACGCGTCTGCCGGCAGGATCATGGTGGCAACGCCCGGTGGCGTCAACGACGCGCGATAGGCGGCGGCCGCCGTCGGCCCCACGTCGGAGGGGTCGTTCACCCGCCGCACCCAGTTCGACATCGGGCGTGCCAGTCCCTCGATATCGCTGGTCAGCGGTGCATCGAGCGCAAGGTGGTAGGAGGCATGGTCGCCGACGACGTTGATGACAGGCGTGCGAGCGCGCCGCGCATTGTGCAGGTTGGCAAGGCTGTTGGCGAGACCGGGACCGGTGTGGAGCAGGGTCGAGGCCGGGCGACCCGTCATGCGCGCATAGCCATCGGCCGCACCGGTGACGACGCCTTCGGAGAGGCCGAGGATACAGCGCATCTCCGGCTTGCGATCAAGGGCGGCGACGAAGTGCATTTCCGACGTGCCGGGATTGGCAAAACAGACATTCACATCGTTTGCCAGAAGTGTATCGACGAGGATGTCCGCACCTGTGGTGCGAATAGGTTGGCCGCCTTCTCCCATGCGCGTGTCCCCCGATGGCGTTCACGCATGATAGCTGCAAGTGATGCGGGTGCAAGGTAGGCTTGCGGCGGCGCTCGATGCGCCGCCCAAGTGGGGTTACGTCCGCTGCCAGGCGAGATGGGCGCCGAGCCCGATCAGCACCGTGCCGCCGGCGCGCTGCAGCAGGCGCTGTGCCCGGGTGGAGCGGCGCATCTTGACGACGACGGCATCGGCGAGAAACACGCAGACGAGATCGGCGGAGGAGAACATCAGGTTGACGACGGTGCCGAGCAGCAGAAACTGCACCCACACCGGGAAGGCGGCGGAGGCATCGGTGAACTGCGGCAGGAAGGCGACGAAGAAGATCGCGGTCTTCGGGTTCAGAACCTCGACGGTGATGCTTTCGAAGAAGGCGCGGCGGGCCGATTTCGCCTCGACCGCGGGCAGGTGGCCATCGCCGCTCGCCTTGGCACGCATCAGCGTGAAGCCCAGCCAGACGAGATAGGCGGCACCGGCTAGCTTCACCGCGAGATAGAGCGTCGGCACCGCATGGAACAGGATCGAGAGACCGGCGGCGGCCGCAAGGACATGCACGTAACCACCGAGATGGATGCCGAGCGAGGCCATCAGCCCGGCAAAACGGCCGCGCGCCATCGTCTGCGCAGCGGCGTAGAGCATCGCCGGTCCCGGGATATAGGCGAAGATCGCTGTCGTGACGAAGAAGGTGAGGAGAATGTCGAGCGATGGCATGGGGTACCTCGTCTGCTGATGCGCGGCCTCTTTCGAGAGTCGTTCTAAGGTCTTGCGCGGGAAAGTTGAAGGGAAATCGGAGCGCCCCCGTGATCGTCAGACGGGAATCTCCTCGGCAACCCGGCGATCCTCAAGCCGCGCACTGACTGCGAGCCCGGCCGCTACCCCCTCGCGGTCCTCGGCGCTGCGGTTCTGGCTGAACTTGCGCTTGCCGTCGAGGCGGTCGATCGGCAGCCTGAGGCCGACGATACCGCGAAGTTGGGCCTTGACGAAGGCGGGCGGGGCGTCGCTCACCTGCCAGGGTTCGGCACGCGCCGCTTCGTGACGATTGGTCAGGCGGGTGACGACATCGAGAAGCCGATCCTCGTCGGTGAAGAACTCGACCTCGCCATAGGCGTGCACGGCCGAATAGTTCCAGGTCGGCACCACTTTTCCGTGCTCGCGCTTGGAGGCGTACCAGGAGGGGGTGACATAGGCGTCCGGCCCCATGAAGGTCGCCATGGCCGCGCCGATCGGCGCGGTCGTCCCTTGCGGGTTGGAGCGGGCGAGGTGGCCATAGAGCGTGCCATAAGGACCTTCGTCGCGATCGAGCAGCAGTGGCAGCGGCGTGGCCAGCAGGCCATCGGCCGTTGCGGTGACGAAAGTGGAAAGCGATGCGGCCTCGATGATCGCGTGCAGCACGCTCAGTGTTTCCTCCTTGAAGGCCGGGGGTGTGTACATGATCTCGCTCCTTGTGCTTGCCACTTCATAGATGCAAACTGGACCAGAACGAATATCCAGTTTCCGCATAAATGAGTGGGCCAGTTGGTTACGGAGAAGGACGAGGCGTGGGGCGGGACCACCCGGCGGATCTACGAGGCGCTGAAGGCGCAGATCCTCGGCGGCACCTATGGCCCTGAGGATCGGCTGCCATCGACGCGGGCGCTGGCGGCCGAGCTCGGCGTCTCGCGCACCACCGTGACTGCGGCCTATGAGCAGCTTCTTTCCGAGGGGTTTCTGGAGAGCCGGCAGGGCGCGCCTTCAAGGGTGGCGCTGCTGCATGCGCATGAGGGTGTCAAGCCGCTTCCCGCAGGGACGGCTTCCCGGTCTGCGCCGAGACCGGCAGCCCCCGTCCGTCTGTCGCGCTTTGGAGCGGCCCTTGGCGACGGGCCGACCTGGGTGCCGCCGCAGTCCGGTGGGTTGATCGCCGATTTTCGCTATGGCGACCTGTCGGCGGCCGATTTCCCGGCGGAAGCCTGGCGCCGGTCGGTCAACGCCGCACTTCGGCGGCGCCAGCCGCGGCTCGCCTATGACGACCCCGGCGGCTCGGCGGAGCTGCGGGCAGCCCTGCAGGCCTATCTCTGGCGGGCGCGCGGGCTGCGCTGCGAGCCCAATCAGATCATCATCGTCAACGGTTCGCAGCAGGGACTGGATCTTGCCGCCCGCGTGCTCCTGGATCCCGGCGACCGCGTTGCGATCGAGGATCCCGGCTACGTTATGGCGCGCCGGGTGTTTGCGGCCGCCGGCGCTGAGGTGGTTCCGATTGCCGTCGACGGGGAGGGGCTGCGGACCGAGGCGCTCGCGGGGCTTGACGCCGTCAGGCTCGCCTATGTCACGCCCTCGCATCAGTTTCCGCTCGGCAGCGTGCTCTCGGCTCGGCGCCGGCAGGAGCTTCTTGCCTGGTCGGACCGCAGCGGCGCCTACGTGATCGAAGACGATTACGACGGCGAATATCGCTATGACATCCGGCCGATCCCGCCGCTGCAGACCATGGCCCATGCGGACAACGTCCTCTATCTCGGCACGATCTCGAAGAGCCTGTCGCCGATGCTCCGGCTCGGTTATCTCGTCGTGCCGCCGCCGCTTCGCGCCGTCTTCGCCGCCGCCAAGCAGCTCGTCGACCGGCATTCGCCCAGCCTCGAGCAGGAAGCGCTGGCGACGATGATTGCAAGCGGGGCCTATGAACGCCACATCCGCCGGAGCCGGCGCAGCAATGGCCGCCGCCGCGAGGCGCTGCTCGCGGCGCTCAAGGCGGAACTCGGCGACGAGGTGACGATATCGGGCGCCGATGCCGGATTGCACGTCGTCGTCTGGTTCGAGCGGCTGGACCGGACGCAGGAAGGCGAACTGATCGCGCGGGCGCGGGCAGCGGGCATCGGCCTTTATCCGATCTCGCCCCTCTACGGCGCCGATGATGCCGGTCACCGGCCGGACCGCGCCGGCATCGTCATGGGCTACGCAAGCCTCGAAGTGCCGCAGATCGGTCAGGGTGTCGCGGCGCTCGCGAAGCTGCTGGGTGACTGGCTCGATTAGCACCGGCGGCACAAAACGCCATGCAGATCACCATTCGGCGTGGGCCGTTCGTCCACCTGTGATAGGGTGGGGCTATCTTCCGCCATCGACCGGCCTCCGGGCGGGCGGCAATGGGAGCGAAAATCACGGGCAGGGACAGAGCGGCGCAGGGGCGTCGACTGGGGGAGCAGATGGCAGACCGGAGAGTGCAGCCGTTGCAGCCGGGACAACCCGCACCCGCCTTCGAGCTTGCAAGCGCCAATCGGGACGATCCGGTTTCGCTTGCGAGCCTTCGCGGCCGGCCGTTTCTGATCGGTCTGTTCCGCGGCCTGCACTGCCCGTTCTGCCGGCGCCAGATGCGGCA
Organism: Ensifer sp. 22460; assembly: GCF_052044935.1. Classification (NCBI taxonomy): domain Bacteria; kingdom Pseudomonadati; phylum Pseudomonadota; class Alphaproteobacteria; order Hyphomicrobiales; family Rhizobiaceae; genus Ensifer; species Ensifer sp. 22460. Next base: position 11,138 of record NZ_JBQENZ010000003.1, on the reverse strand, counting down.
GTTTTCCTCCGTCGAGCCGGCATTGCGGGCCGTCGGTGTGGAAACGCTGGCGGTGGTCAACACTCCGGTCGAGCGGGCGCGCCTCTATTTCCGCTTCCAGCCGACGCCGGTCACGGTCCTTGCGGATCCGGACTGCCAGACGCACAGGGATTTCGGCGCGCCACAGGCCGCACTGCTTCCGCCCGAAAGTACTGAGACGCCGCAATGGCCCCATCGCACGCGGCCCGCCGATTTCGCCGCAGCGCGCATCAACCCGACAGGCGAGCTCGCCGAACCGATGCATCCGATGCAGGCCAATGAGCTGCTCAATGCACGCGAAGGTTTCGAGCCAGACGAGACCGATCTGCGCATCTTTGCCGAACACGGCACGCAACTGGTCGGCCACTTCCTGGTCGATGCAGCCGGCATCATCAGCTGGAGCGAGATCGAGGCGCGGTTCGGCCCCGACGAACTCGGCGTGTTCCCGAGCGCCGCGGAGATCATGATGGCCGTCAAGAGGGTCGCAAGCTAACAGGGGCAACCGGCTTGCAGGCAGGTGTCCGCAAACAGGTGCAGGCCAAGGTCGCAACCGGCCGCGCGTTACGGTTAGCCGCTTGCGCCCTGGCTGCGTCCGCTCATAGTGGCCAACTCTTCAGTGTGGCGGTGTGGTCTTCATGAGATCTCTTCGCATCCATCCCCAGCTTCACGACGTGTTCGGCGAAGAGCAGCCGCCGGCCTATCTCGTGGCGATCCTCCTCTTCGGCGTTGGTGTCGCGGCCACCTTTGCCCTGTCGGCGGGCCAGATGCTGGCAGGCCTTGCCTGGTGGCGGGCGGCACTGGCGCTTGTCCTCGTGCTCGATATCGCCGCCGGCTGTGTCGCCAACTTCACGCCGTCGACCAACGACTTCTACGCGGCGCGGCCGCGCAATCGCTGGATCTTCATCGCGATCCACTTCCATGTGGTCATCGTCGCGCTGCTCGTCGGCACCGGGGTCGGTGCTGCGGTCGCCGTCTGGGCCTATACGATCGCCGGCGCGGCGGTCGTCAATCTGCTTGCCGGACGCGCCGCACAGACTTTTGTCGGCGGGCTGCTGCTGGCGGTCGGCCTTACCGGCTTGCCGCTGTTGCCGGGCTTGACGCCGGCGATGGCGGCAGTGTCGGCCCTGTTCATGCTGAAGGTGCTTTTCAGCTTCGCGGTCGATCACTACCGCACGGTCGTTTCCAGCGGTGGGTAGCCGCGCCGGCATCCTTGCCTTGCAGGACCGCATTCAATAGCCTCGGAAGTGGCAAGCTCAGGGAGAGGCTCATGGCAGTTTCAGCGGCAGAGGCGGCATTGCGCCTTCCAACTTTCGACGACGTGCTGGCGGCACGGGACCGCATCGCCGGCATGGCGCATCGAACGCCGGTGCTGACCTCCCGCACAGCCGATGCCGCCACAGGCGCGCGGCTTTTCTTCAAGGCGGAAAATTTCCAGCGCGCTGGCGCCTTCAAATTCCGCGGTGCCTACAATGCGATCGCCGCCTTGCAGGAAGGCGGCCAGAAGCGGGGCGTCGTCGCCTTCTCCTCCGGCAACCATGCGCAGGCGATCGCCTATGCCGCACGGCTGCAGGGTGTTGCCGCGACGATCGTGATGCCGAAGGATGCGCCCGAAATGAAGGTGGCGGCGACCCGCGGCTATGGCGCCGATGTCGTGTTCTATGACCGCTATACCGAGGACCGGTCGGCGATCAGCGCGAAGCTGGCGGCCGAGCGCGATGCCGTCCTCATCCCGCCCTTCGACCACCCTGATGTGATCGCCGGGCAGGGCACGGCGGTGCTGGAACTGATCGAGGAGGTGGGTGAACTCGATCTGATCGTCACGCCGCTCGGCGGCGGCGGCCTGCTCGCCGGCACGGCACTCAGCGCCAAGGAACGTTCGCCGGGCGCGGTCGTTGTCGGGGTCGAGCCGGAGGCTGGCAATGACGGCCAGCAGTCGCTCAGGAAGGGCGAGATCGTTCATATCCCGGTGCCGAAATCGATCGCCGACGGGGCGCTCACCAATCATATCGGCGAACACAATTTCCCGATCCTCAAGCGCGACGTCCGCGAAATCGTCACGGTGAGCGACGCCCAACTCGTGGAGACCATGCGCTTCTTTGCCGAGCGCATGAAGATGATCGTGGAGCCGACCGGCTGCCTGGCGGCGGCGGCCGTGCTGCAGGGCGTGCTTCCCTGCGCCGGGCAAAGAGTGGGCATCGTGATCAGTGGCGGCAATGTCGATCTCGCGACGTTCTGTGCGCTGCTGCAGTAGAGAGCGGCGGTCCCAGAGCAATTCCAGGAAAAGTTTGCAGCGGTTTTCCATCCGGAATTGCGAAATTCCAAACCAGAACAACACGAAAGCGTGAATTGGGGGGGTGAATTTTTTGCGTGTATTTTGGTTGGGTTTCGTCATGCCGCTCAACCGCAATCCAGAGGGTTTGCTCATGAGAACGCTCATTCTTGCCATCGCCGCACTCGCGCTTACGGGCTCCAGCGCCTTCGCTGATCCAATTGCAGATCGCAAGGCTATCATGAAGGAGCGCGGTAGACTGGTCGGCACCGTCGCTCCCATGGTCAAGGGAGAAAAGCCGTTTGACGCTGCCGTTGCCATGACCGCCCTCAAGGGCCTTAGCGAGAACGCAGAAAAATTCGACGTGGACGTCTTGTTTCCCGCCGGCAGCGAAACCGGAGACACGGCCGCCTTGCCGGCAATTTGGCAAGATATGACCGCGTTCAAGGCGGCTGCCGAGAAATTCCGGGTGGCTGCGGCCGCTGCCGTCGCTGCCAATCCGCAGGATCTCGAAGCATTTAAGACGCAGTTCAACGCGGTAACCACGAATTGCGGCAGCTGTCACGAGAAATTCCGAATGAAGAAAGAGTAGCAGCGACAGGCATACGAGCCTGCTCAAGTCGCCCGTCGGATGCGAACCTTCCGGGATTGGCGGATGAAACCGGCGAGCGATGTCCGCAGTGTCGAATTGCCAAGGATAAGATCAATGGCGCTTGGCGCGTCTGCACACGCGTGCAGCGGCGAGGCCGGCGTTGCGACAACATTTCGACGCGTGGCTGGCCTGCCGCGGCGACCGACGATCGATGATGCAAGCCTCGATCCGGCCGGTTGCAAGGCTGCGTCTTTCCGGTTGCCTTAAGCGGCAAAAGTGGCACACTGGACATCGCGCCTTGGCGCCGGGCTTCCCGGCGTGCTCCAGGGCTGCTGTAATGATTTGATTTTCTAAAGGAATTTTTCCTCCGGACGGTTGTCGCCGGAGCGTAAACAATGGACGAAAGCAGAGGATTGCAGCGGCCGTTGGGCGCCTTGCCGGACGCGGCGCTGTCAAGAAAATAGAGTGCTCCCATCGCGCCCGGCGGGCGCGGCGCTCACACACATTGGAGGGTATCGTGACGCTTGCAATCAATGACCTCGCACCGGACTTCGAGGTCGGAACGACCGATGGCACCATCCGGTTTCACGACTGGATCGGCGACTCCTGGGCGGTCCTGTTCTCGCACCCCAAGGACTACACGCCCGTCTGCACCACCGAGCTCGGCTACATGGCGCGCATCAAGCCGGAATTCGACCGGCGCGGCGTCAAGATCATCGGCCTCTCCGTCGATCCGCTCGACCGGCATGCCGGCTGGGCCGCCGACATCGAGGAAACGCAGGGCCATGCGCCGAACTTCCCGATGATCGCCGACGTCGACTACACCGTCTCGAAGCTCTACGGCATGCTGCCGGCCCCCGTCTCCGGCGATCCGACGCAGCGCACGCCTGCCGACAACCAGACGGTGCGCAACGTCTTCGTCATCGGCCCGGACAAGAAGATCAAACTCGTCCTCATCTACCCGATGACCACTGGCCGCAACTTTGACGAGGTGCTGCGCGTCATCGACTCGCTGCAGCTGACCGCCAAGCACAAGGTGGCGACGCCAGTGAACTGGAAGCAGGGCGACGACGTCATCATCGCCGGTTCGGTCAGCGACGAGGACGCGCGCAAGGTCTATCCGGAAGGCTGGCGCGCGCCGAAGCCCTATATCCGCATTGTGCCGCAGCCGAAGGGCTGAGGCGTCGCATCGGCAAAGGGGTGAGGACATCCACTCTGTGAGGGATGCGCCCTCATCCCCGCAGTGAGGGAATTGCCCCTCATCCGCCTGCCGGCACCTTCTCCCCGCAGGCGGGGAGAAGGAGACATGCGGTACCCGCTCGGCTCTTCGCCTCCTCCAACGTTTGGAGGTTGCGGCTGGCGCGGTCGTGGGTGCAAGCTTAGCTCTCCCCGCACGGGGGAGAGGGGAAACTCGGGCGTGCGGCAACGTTCCTTCGCCCCGCTTGCGGGGAGAAGGTGCCGGCAGGCGGATGAGGGGCGCATCCCCTCACCGTGCGGATGAGGGGCGACCACCTCTCTTTGCCATCGCGCCCCGATTGGAAGCCGCGTTATCGTCAGCCAAGGAGCCGCCGATGATCTTCCGTCAATTGTTCGACAGCGTGTCCGGCACCTATACCTACCTGATCGCCAGCCGCCAGGGCGGCGAGGCGCTGATCATCGATCCGGTACTGGAAAAGGTCGAGCGTTACCTGCAGCTCGTCCGCGAACTCGACCTCCGGCTGGTCAAGGCGGTCGATACCCATCTCCATGCCGATCACATCACCGGGCTCGGGGCGCTGCGCGACCAGACCCATTGCATCACCGTGATGGGCGAGCAGACGGCGGCCGACGTCGTTTCCATGCGGGTGGCGGAGGGCGACCGGGTGTCGATCGAGGGTCTCAGCCTCGACGTGCTCTATACGCCCGGCCATACCGACGATTCCTATTCCTTCCTGATGGGCGGCGACATGGGGCGGCGGGTCTTTACCGGTGACACGCTCTTGATCCGCGGCACCGGGCGCACCGATTTCCAGAACGGCGACCCGCGCCAGCAATACGATTCGATCTTCAACAAGCTCCTGAAGCTCCCGGACGAGACGCTCGTCTACCCGGCGCACGACTACAAGGGCGATACGGTCTCGACCATCGGCGAAGAGAAGCACTTCAATCCGCGGCTTCGGGTGAAATCCGTCGACGAATATGTCGACCTGATGAACAATCTCAACCTGCCGAACCCGAAGATGATGGATGTGGCGGTGCCGGCCAATGTCCATATCGGCCTGCACCAGGACGAGATCGCGCGCCGCGGCTGGGCGCTTTCGGCCAAGGAGGCGCTGGCGCTCTGCGGCCGGGCGAAGATCGCGCTCGTCGACCTGCGCGAGAAGGCTGAGCGGGAAAAGCACGGGGTCATCCCTGGCTCGCTGCACGCGCCCTATCCGGACCTCGAGCAGAACATCGCGACCGGCGGCATACTGCATGAACTGGCGGAGGCGACTGGCAAACGCATCGTCTTCTACTGCGCCTATGGCGAGCGTTCGGCGATGGCTGTCGAGGCGGCGCAGCAAGCCGGCATCGCGAGCGCCTGCCATATCGAGGGCGGCATCGCCGCCTGGAAGAAGGCGGATGGGCCCGTGACGCATTGACGCCGGGCGCGGGCGCGCCATCTCATAGGTGCGTTCAAAGAGCAGGGGCCGACCATGCACAAGTTTTCCGTCAGCGTTGTCAGAGAGTTCGAGGCCGATAGCGCCGAGGAAGCAGCGCTTCTGATGTACCAGTGTCTGACGCGCGAGCCGGCGCCGCTCACCTACGCCGTCACCGATGAGGCGAGGAACGCCACCAGCCAGACGCTCGACCGGGAAACGGCCGACGAATTCGCCAGCATCGATCACAGTGCTGATCCGGGCAACTGGTAGCACCCGCTGGCAGCGGCGGCTGTGGGCAACAGCCACGAATCCGACATTTTCGGTTGCAAATCCTCAAGCATTCACGTCTCGACTGCGGGTGTGAAAGACGCGGTTCCGCGGGATTGCGCTTCAGGAGGAAACCTGCCTTGTTCATTGCCCATCTGCCGGCAGGCTATCTGCTGAGCCGCCCCTTTGCGCGTCGCAATCCCTCGCAGGCCCGCGCCATCTTCGGCATCGGGCTGCTCTGTTCCGTTCTGCCGGATTTCGATCTCGCCTATTTCTACCTGATCGACCAGCGCCGCACGCCGCATCACGACTACTGGGTGCATACGCCGGTCTTCTGGCTGGTGCTGGCGGCGGCGATCGCGCTTCTCCTCATCGCCACCGGGCGACGCAATCAGCTCGTCCTCGTCAGTGTCGGGCTCATCAGCGTGCTCCTGCATCTGGTGATGGATTCGATCGCGGCAGATATCCGCTGGCTCTTTCCCTTCGCCGATCTCCGGGTGAACCTGGTGCATGTGCAGGCGGTCTATAAGCCCTGGTATCTGAACTTCCTGCTGCACTGGACCTTTGCGCTTGAGCTGGCGATTTGGTTGGTTGCAGGCCAGTTCGCCCTGCGCGATTTCAGGGCGCGGCGCGCCATCGGGAAAGAGGCTGCCCGTGCGGCAGAGCCGTAGGCTCCACGAACTCCGGCATGCAATGCTTGCGGTCTCGCGCGGTGCTGCGGCGTGAACGCCGATGAAGAGGCCCTCCCCATGCAACGTGCGGTGTAGCCGGATCGTTGACGAAGGCCGTCGTTCTATGCATCCTGCCGGCCAAGAAACGAAGATGCCGGCAGACGGCACAGGGAACACTGCAGCGCCGCGGTCTTACCGGACCCGCAAAGGTCGCTGTATCACTTTGATAGCATTCGCATAGCCGTGGCGCGCGCCTCGCGTGCCCCGGAACTTGGACGCATTCCTGATACGCATTCACGACGTCATTCGCATCGATTAATCGAGGCCGGAGGGGACTGTGAAGGGAAAGTCGAGGTATCTGCCAGCGGCCCTGGCTGTCATGCTTGCCGCATCCGTGACCGTGCCGGCCACTGCCGCCGACCTGGTGATCGCCATGCCGAACTGGCCGTCGGGCCAGGCGACGGCCAATATCCTGAAGGTCGGCATCGCCAAGAAGTTCGGCCTCGATGCCGAGGTCAGGGAGCTCGGCACGCTCAATGCCTTCGTCGGCTTCGAGACGGGCACGGTCGATATCCAGCCCGAAGTCTGGCGGCCGAATTTCGAGGATGTCGTGCGCAAATACGTGACCGACAAGGGTGTCGGTCAGCTGACGGAACGCAGCGTGCCGGCCTGGCAGGGGCTTTGCGCCACGCCGGAAGCCGCCGCGACGATCAAGACGGTCGCCGATCTCAGCGACCCCGAGAAAACCAAGATCCTCGACACTGACGGCGACGGCAAGGGCGAGATGTGGATCGGTGCTGCGACCTGGCTTTCGACCGGTATCGAACGGGCGCGGGCGGCGGGCTACGGCTATGGCGAAACCCTGACGCTGTTCGAGGCGGAAGAGGAAGTGGCGATGGCGGCGGTGGACGCGGCGGTCGCGACCGGGCGGCCGATGGTGTTTTACTGCTACGCGCCGCACCATGTGTTCGAGCTGCACCAGATTGCCAGGCTCGAAGAGCCGCCGCACGATGCCGCCAAGTGGAAGATCGTGCCGCCGAGCGATCCGCTCTGGGTGTCGAAATCCAGTGCCTCGACCGCCTGGGAAGCGGCGCATTTCCAGATCGCCTATGCCACCGCCTTCGGCAAGAAGCACCCTGACATTGCGAAGTTCCTGGAGAAGGTGGATTTCTCGCCGGAGGAAGTGACGAAGATGAGCTACGCGCTGGAGGTCGAGCGGCAGGCGCCGGCCGACTATGCGAAGAAATGGGCCGAGGACAATGCGGCGCGCATCGACGGGTGGGCCAAGCCATGACCGCGACATCCGACCATAACCACCTTGTTGGCACCGATCAGCCGGCATGGACGCGGCGCAGGCTCGGCGTCGCCGTTCTGGTCGCCGCGCTCTGCCTCGGGCCGCTGGCAGCACTGGCACAGACGCAGATCTATGACGCCCGCACCAAGAAGTGGGTGAATTACGACAAGAAGAAAGCGCGGCAATACTTCGCCCGCAACAACCAGCTGCCGGAAGCTTTCCGCCGCCAGGTGGTGCCGTTCCGCACGGCGGAGCAACCCGGCACCATCATCATCGACGGCAACCAGCATTTCCTCTACCTGGTGCAGCCGGGCGGCCAGGCGATCCGCTACGGCATCGGCGTCGGCCGCGAGGGCTTCGGCTGGGCCGGAATCGTGCGCGTCGGACGCACGGCGGAATGGCCGACCTGGACACCGCCGGCCGAGATGGTGGCCCGCGACCCGAACGCCGCCAAATGGGCGGCCGGCATGCCCGGCGGGCCGGACAATCCGCTCGGCGCCCGCGCGCTTTATCTCTACGAGGGCGACCAGGACACGATCTACCGCATCCACGGCACGGTCGAGCCCTGGACGATCGGGCTCGACGTTTCGTCCGGCTGCATCCGCATGAACAATGACGACGTCACCGACCTGCATTCCCGCATCGAGATCGGCGCCAAGGTGATCGTGCTGATGCAGGGGGCAGCACTCTACAAGGGGGTATGACGTCGCTCGAACAGGGGTGGCGAGTGCTTTTAATTGGCCGCAGGGTCAGGCGTGGCCAATCCGTCCCGCAGGACCCAGTGACAGGCAAATACTCAAAGGGGAGAACAGATAGTGAGCGAGGGGATGTTGCGTTCGAAGGGGTTTGTTCCCGTGGCTTTGGCGGTGGCCATAATCGGTGGCTGCCAGTCAGCGCCCAAACCTGAGGATATGGCGCGCACGAGCCTGCAGACGGCGCCGGCCGACCTGCAGCTGATCTGCGCCAACGCGGTCGCGGGCACGGCGAAGCTCGAAAGCACCAAGGTGCTGCCGACGAGCTCCCGGGCGCTCGACGCGACAAGCTACAGCGTCGATCTCGACGCAGGCGGCCGCAAATACAACTGCGTCGTCGATAGTACCGGCAGCGTGAAATCCGTGACGCCGGTTTAGGCGGGCAAGCGCCCGCGCTTGCGCGACCTTCGCTGATGATCAATCTCCAAGGCTGAACAGCGTCGCAGGGTCGGCGACGACCGGCGGTGCATAGAAGGTCAGCCGCGCGGCATCCATGAGAAGAAGCGGCTGGACCATTTCGCCGGCGAGCCTGGTGATCCAGTCCTGAAGTTCGCGCACCTTGTCGCCGTTCTCTGCCGAGAGATTCTTGGTCTCGGACGGGTCGGCGGCGATGTCGAAAAGCTCCAGCCTGGAGGGCAGGGCTGCCTTCCAGACGAGCTTCCAATTGTCCTTGCGCACAGCACCTGCCAGCGGATCGACATTGTAGACGAGCTCCCCGCGCGGCGAAGGTTTGCCTTCACTCAAGGCCGGCCAGAGGTTCATGCCGTCGAGCGGCTTGTTCCTGCCGAGCGGCGCACCGGCGATGGCTGCGAGCGTCGGGTGCATGTCGACGACATGGACCATGCCGCCGACTTTGCCCGGCTTGATCCTTCCCGGCCAGTTGGCAAGCGCTGCGACGCGGGTGCCGCCTTCGTAGAGCGTGCCCTTGCCGTCGCGGTAGGGGCCGTTGTTCGCCGGCAATCCGCCGCTGACCTTGCTGTCGCCGGCAAAGAGCGAGCTTGTCACGCCGCCATTGTCGCTGTGAAAGACAATCAGCGTGTTGTCGCGCATGCCGCGCTTTTCGAGCGCTGCCACCAGTTTGCCGATGCCATCGTCAAGCACGGAGATCATCGCCGCATAGGCGCGGCGGTTTTCATCCGCGATGTGCTTGTAGCGGTCGAGATAATCCTCTGGCGCCTGGAACGGCGTGTGCGGCGCGGTAAAGGCGAGATAGAGGAACAGGGGAGCAGCGGCATCGTGCCCTTCCACGACCCGCGCCGCCTCATCGCCGAAGAGCGTGTTGTCGAAACCGCTTTCCTCGAGCGGCTTGTTGTCCCGGTACCAGTCCTTCACCCCGTGGGAGGAATGCTTGAAGTGATCGATTTCGCCGACCAGCGCACCGTAGAACGTATCGAAGCCGCGCTGCTTCGGCCAGTATTCCACCTTGGCGTGGCCGAGATGCCACTTGCCGACAAGCGCGGTTTTATAGCCGGCATCCTTCATCACCTGAGGCAGCAGATATTCGTCGAGCGCCAGCCCGTAGGAGCCGGGCGAGGGGATGACCCCGGTCTGCAGTCCGTAGCGCAAGGGGTAGCGGCCGGTGAGGAAGGCGGCGCGCGTCGGCGTGCACATGGGCTGGGTGTAGAATTCGTCGAAGGTCACGCCGGTTTCGGCGAGCTTGTCGAGATTGGGCGTCCTGATGTCGGAGCCATGGAAGCCGACATCGGCCCAGCCGAGATCGTCGGCGATGATGTAGACGATGTTCGGCGGCGTCGTGCCATTGGCGAGGGCCGGGTTTGCGGAGAAGGCGGCAAGGCCGGCCGGCATGCCGGCGGCAACGGCAAACGCCGCGCCGCTCATGAGAGCCTCGCGCCGCGTCAAGCCGCTTTTGTCCTTGTCGGCGACGGCCGTTTCGCCGCCGCCCGCGCGGGCGTTGTTCGCTTGCAGGTCAGACATGCGCACCCCCTGGAAAATAGACCCCGCCGGCCGGCGGATCTTTTCATTCGATATTGCTAATATCTACATCTTCCGGTAGCGCCGTCAATCGGTTTGCCGCGGCGCCGGCGCTGGGCTTTATCCTGAGAGCCGTTCGCCGACGAAGGCGCGTGAAGGCCGCCACGGGAAGGGCAATCTCGCCTCCGAGCGGGCCGGGGCGCCTCGGGCAGTTGAAGGAAATCAAGTCGTTCGGCATTCCGATCGAGAGCCGAATCTTGAAGTTGTGCCGGTCTTGATGTTGGAATCGTCATTGTGCGGCGCCGAAATAAATTTGCTGCGGAGCAATAATAATGCCGAGTAATATCAATTGAACGTCAGTATAGCCCGGTATTCTTCTTCCAAACCGTGGAAATATGTGCTCTCATAGGTTTAGTTGGAAGGAGGAAATGCCATGCTCTCGTTCTTCGAGCATTTTGCACTTTTCGACGCATTGATCGTTGCAGCGATCTGCACGCTTTTGATCCTGAGTTACTTTAGAGCATTTCCCTTTCATGCTGGATCGTATCCGCATGAGTTGAAGTAGTTTCTGCATTCTTTTGGCGCGACGAGATGGACGAGCTTGCCAATCATGTCCCACAGACCAGACACGGTCCGCTCAGCCGCCTTCCTCAGATGTGCCTTGAGCTTGGAGAAGGCCTTTTCGATGGGGTTGAAGTCGGGACTGTAGGGCGGCAGGAACA